>NZ_JBYCZL010000026.1:0-74821 GCF_057586215.1 Roseomonas sp. SRI_022 | reverse complement strand
CAGCACGGCGGCTTCCATCGCGGCGCGCGCCTCGGGCGGCGGCGGGGCGAGCAGCGCGGCCGCGACATCGCCGGCCCGTAGCGCCGCGCGGGTCGGATGCAGCACCAGCCTGCCCTCCCCGTCCCGGCCGGGGCGCACGGCGCCGGACGCCGGCGCAAGGCCGGCCGACTCGGCACCGAGCAAAGCTTCCACCGCATCCGCCGGCGCCAGGGCGACGCAGCCATCATGGCGCAGCCCCGGCGCGGCGGCCGCGGCGTCGAGCGCGGCGCGCGCCGCCGCGGCAAGGCCCGGGATCGCGGTTTCGACTGGTGGTTCAGGCCAGATCAGCGCGACGGGGTGCAGCGCGCCATGGCGCGCTGCGAGTTGCCCGGACTGCGCCTCCGCCGCGCCGCGCGTCAGGGCGGCGATGGCAGCCGCCACGGCGCGAGCCTCCGCACCGCCATAGGGCAGGCGATAGGCGGCGAGCAGCCCGGCGAGGTCGGCAAAGCCGACGCGCAGCCGCTGTGCGCGGCCATGCCCGAGGATGTCGAGCATCCGCACCGCCACCGCGACCGCGACCGCATAGCCGGCCGCGTCGAACCCGCCACCCGCATCGAGGAAGGCCGGCAGGTTGAGCACGAAGCGCGCTTCGTCCTTGCGGTCGCGCCATACCTCGATGCCCGGCGCGCCGCGACGCGCCAGCAACAGGGCGCGAAGCGCGACGGCGAGCTCATCCGCCTCCTCCGGGCTTTCCAGCAAGCCGAGGCGACGACCACGCGTGGTGACGCGGCGGATCCAGCCCTCGGCGAGCGTCGGGAAGACCACCGGCCCGGCGCCGGGGGCGAGGCCGGCGAGCGCCTCGGCGGCGCCGTCATCCCAGGATGCGGGGAGTGCGACGGGGCGCGGCGGGGCGTCGGGGTCGGCGCCGCAGCGCTCCCGCCGAAGGGCCACGCCGTCCCACAGAGTGCCGATCAAGCCTGCCATGGCATGATGCTATGCGCGCTCCACGCGATGCGGAAGCCGCATCTTGTGGCAAAATGCGTCATCACCCCCAATATCCTGTGGATAGGCTGATCTTTGCGCCGGGCCGCGCGCTGTGGCATCAGGGGGGCTTCCGGGTTCCCCGAAGGACGCGCCGCATGGCCATGTTCGACAGCCTGTTCATTCGCCTGACCAGCCGCCGCGTCGGCCAGGACCGCTTTGGCAACACCTATTGGGAAGCGCGCGGCCGCAAGGATTTCTACGGCCGCCCGATGCGCCGCATCACCTATGCCGGCACGCCGGAAGCCTCGGTCGTGCCGCCGGAATGGTGGGGCTGGCTGCACCACACCACCGAGGCTCCGCTGGACCAGAATGCGCCGCGCAAGCCCTGGCAAAAGGACCACCGCCCCAACATGACCGGCACGCCCGAGGCCTGGACCCGGCCCGGTCACGATGCCGCGGGCAAGCAGCGTCCGCCCTCCGCCGGCGATTACGAGGCCTGGACGCCGGGGCGCTGAACCCCGACATCCTACCCGCATGCAGAAACGCAGCCTTGCCGAGATCCTGACCGGGGCCCTGGTGCTGGCCGTGGCCGCCGCCTTCCTCGTCTATGCCATCACCGGCAGCGGGCGGGCGTTGACCACCAGCGGAATGACGCTGACGGCCCGGTTCGACCGGATCGACGGGCTTGCCCAGGGTGCCGACATCCGCATCGCGGGGGTGAAGGTCGGCCAAGTGGTCGCGCAGCGGATCGACCCCGCGACCTTCCTCGCGGTGCTGACGCTGCGTGTCGATGCGGGCCTGCGCCTGCCGTCGGACAGCTCGGCCGAGATCCAGAGCGAAGGGCTGCTCGGCGGCAAGTACGTCGCGCTGGTGCCCGGCGGGTCGGAGCGTTTCCTGCGCGACGGCGGCGAGATTACGATCACCCAGAGCGCGGTCAGCCTGGAGAGCCTGCTCGGCCGGTTCATCTTCAGCGTGACCGAGATGAACCAGCAGCGCGGCGGCGACCAGCCGGCCCAGCCCGCTCCGGCCCCTTCGGCGCCGCGATGACCGCATCCCCACCGACCATCTGGCCGGGCGCCGACGGCAATCCGCTGTCCTGCCGGGAGAAGCTGAAGGTGCTGGCCGAGAACCACGCCGAGGCGCGCCAAGCCCTGCAGGATGTCTTCGAGGATGCGCTGTTGATGGGCGTGGACGAGGCCGCAATGCGCCGCATCCTGGCCGAGATGGTGGCCGGGCTCGACAGCCCGAAGCGCCGCGCATGAGGTGGCTCGCGCTTCTCGTCGCGCTGGTCGCCGCCGGACCGGCGATGGCCCAGGAATGGGTGCCGATGCGTAGCGCGCGGCTGCAGGCGCTCGACAAGGTGACGGCGCGCGTCACCATTCTTGAAGCACGGGTCGGCGGGTCGGTGGCCTTCGGCACGCTGACGATCAACCTCAGGGCCTGCCAGGGGCGTTCCCCCGATGAGGTGCCGGACGCCGCCGCCTGGATGGAGATCACCGACAGCCGCGCCACCGCCGGTAGCGCGCCGTCCTTTCGCGGCTGGATGTTCGCCAACGCGCCCGGCGTGAACATGCTGGAGCACCCGGTCTACGACATCCGCGTGCTGGAGTGCCGGTAGACACTGGGCTTCATGCTGCGAGCCGCTGTGCTTCGGCTGCGCCGAGCATCCCCGGCAGCAATGCCTCCGCCGCGAGCGCGCCGGAGATGACGACCGCCTCCACCCCCGCGCCATGGGTCGCGGCACCGGCCAGGACCAGGCCGGGCAGCGGTTGCTTGGTCGGCAGCACGCGGTTGGTGCCGTAGATCGATCCCCCGGCCGTCCAGGCATAGCGCGCATAGGTGACCGGCGAGGCATCCACCCGGCACAGGATGCGTTCGCGCAGACCCGGGATCACCTCCGCTGCCCGGTCGATCAGTTCGTCGGCAAGGGCCGCCTTGCGGCCACGGTAGGCCGGGCCGCGACGCCAGGCTTCGAGCGCGGCCGGGTCGTTGGTGCCAGGCGGTAGCCAGGACGCAGCCTCGGCCTGCGGCAGCAGTGCCAGCAGTTCGAGCGTCGCATGCCCGGCCGGGGCGCAGGCCGGATCGACCACCGAGGGCGCGACCATCGCGATCGGCCCGAACCTTGTGAGGGCATGCAGGACGGGCGGAATGTCGAGCGTGCCCGCGATGCCGAGATGCACCGCCGCCGCCGAGCAGGCGGGCCGTGCCGCGGCGAGGCCGGACGACAGTGCGCCGGGCGGCAGCAGGTGGCGCCCCGCCAGGATCGGGTCGCCGTTCAGCACCACAGCCGCAGCCGGGGCAGTACGCAGCGCGCCGGTCCGCTCACGCAGCAGCAGGCCGGAGGCACGCCCGTCCTCGATGAGGATGCGCGCGACCGGCTGGCGCAGATGCACTTCCCCGCCACGGGTGCGGATGGCGCCGACCAGCGCCTCGGCGAGGCGGCCGGACCCGCCGACCGGATAGACGCCGCCATGCAGCGCATAGCCGAAGATCGGCACCATCTGGCGCACCGTGAGGCTCGCCGGGTCGTCGGTGATGTAGCCGGACAGAGCGGTCACCGCCGCCTTGGCCCCAGCACCCCGCAGGTGACGATCAAGGAAGGCCGCCCAGGGCCGCGCCATCCATTCGGCGGCCAGCGGATGGGCTCGGGAGAAGGCCAGCATCGCCTCCGGCGTCGGCGGCGTGCCCGGAATGCCGACGCGCCCGGCGCCGGTCGCGAACATCGCCTGGTAGATCGTGCGGATCTCGTCGAACAGGGCGACGATGCCGGCCGCATCCGCGGGGTGGCGGGCGGCGAGCGCCGCCCGGTGGGCATCGTAGTCGCGCGGCACGTCGAACACCGCGCCATGGTCCCAGTAGCGGTGGTCAAGGCGGCGCATCTCGACCGCATCGGCGATGCTCAGCCGCTCGAATACCGAGCGCACCGGGCCGCCGGGCTGCCAGCCGGAGATGTCGTGCACACCGGAATCGAAGCGGAAGCGCAGCGGCCCGCCGGTGACGGGATCAACGCCGCGTGCACGGCGCGGCCAGGAATGGGCGAAGCCGCCCGGCAGGTCGTGCTGGTCATGCACGCTGACGCGGATGCCCGCATCGGCGAGCAGGGCGGCGGCCGTCAGCCCGCCCAGCCCGGCCCCGACCACCCGCACGGGATCCGCGGCCGGCCGGCGCAGCGCGGGGGCCGGCCAAGTGGCCTCCCCACCACGGATCATGTCCTGCAGGCCCCGCCGGACGAGCAGACGCGGCCCGAGGATCGAGGCCGCGGCGCCAAAAGCCAGCGGCCCCCAGCGCAGCCAGCCGGGGGCATCGGCCAGGCCAGCCAGCGCGAGCCAGGCGAAGACCCCCGCCCAAAGGCCGGACAGCAGCCGGTTGATCGACAGGAACAGCGGCGTCGCCGTCGCGCCCTGATGGTCGGCGGCCGAGATATCCGCGGTCCAGGGCCGCCCGATGCCGACGCTGACGGCCGCGCCCACTGCGAGGCAACCGAACAGCAGCGCCAGGGCGTGGCGTTCCAGTAGCGGCATCGGCACCAGATGGCCTGCCAGGACCAGCGCCAACGCCGGGATGACGGCAAGTTCGAAGGGGCGCCAGGTGCCGTGGCGCCCGAGCCAAGCGGCGCGCGCCAGCGCCACGAGGAGCCCCGCCGCCGCGCCGGCGACGGCCAGGCCGAGCGGCAGGCTGGCGAGATAGAACATCTTCGGCAGCAGCGGCAGATGGGCGCGGAGATAGGCCTTCATGGCGATGGAACTCCATGGACAGGGCGCTCTCGGCGCCGCATGTTGACAGCATCAACATTCCATTCGGTGTTAACATTGTCAACATCTGAGCGCCCCTACCATCATGGGGATCTGCGTGCGGCGCTGCTCGATGCCGCCGACGCGCTGGTCGAGAAGGGCGGCGACGGCGCCGTCAGCCTTCGGGAGGCCGCCCGCGCGGCCGGTGTGTCCGCCACCGCCGCCTATCGCCACTTCGCGGACAAGGAGGCGCTGCTGGCCGCGCTCGCGGCGCGGCACTTCCGCGATTTCGGCGCTGCCATCGCGGCGGCGGCGCAGCAGGGTGGGCTCGGCGCGCGCGGCCGCGCCTATGTGCGCTTCGCGCTGGCACGGCCGGGGCGGTTCCGCCTGATGTTCAGTGGCCTGCTGGCCCGTGCCGGCGCGCATCCCGAGCTGCGCGCCGCATCGCGCGCAACCTTCGATGCGCTGCGCGGAGCGGCGGGGTCGGAGGATGGCGCGCTGCGCGCCTGGGCCTTCGTGCACGGGCTGTCGCACCTGCTGCTCGACGGCGCGCTGCACGAGGGGGATGTGGAGGCGCTGATCGCGCGGCTGGTGACGGAACCGCCGCCGCGAGCCTGACCCGCAAGCCGCTTCGTCAGCGAATGCCGAAGAAGGACCGCAGCCGCGCCAGCATGTCCTCGCGCGTCGGCGCCGCGACCGTCTGGGCCGCGGCGGCGGACGGCGTCGCGGCGTTGCGCGCCTGGCGTTCGGCCATGATCGCCGTCAGCCCTTCCAACAGGGCCGGCCGCGCACGCAGCACCGGATCAAGTTCCGCCTTACGCAGTTCGAGCAGCACGGATTCAGTGACCGCGGTGACGGTGGCGCTGCGCGGCTGGCCGGTCAGCAGCGACATCTCCCCCACCACGGCGCCGGGATAGAGGCTGTCCACCACGGCCTCCGTGCCATCCGTCCGCGGGATCCGCACATCGAGCACGCCCTCGGCGAGCAGATAGAGGGAATCCCCCGCCTCCCCCCGTCGCATCACGGCTGCGCCGCGCGGCAGCACCTGTTCGACCATGCCGGTGGCGAGCGACTCGCGTTCCTCCTCGGTGAAGGGGCGGAACAGGTCGATCGCGGCGAGCAGCGCGGCGCGCCGGTCGGGTGCGGGTGCCGTCGAGGGACGGCGCACCATGACCTCGCGCAAGGGTCGCGCCGGGCGTATGCCGGCGCGGTCGAGTGCACGCTGCACCGACCCGGCCACGGCGTCGCGCCAGCGCATCTCGGCGCCGTAATCCGGCACGTGGAACCGCACCTGGTAGACCGCCACGCCCTGCGACAGGTCGGCCAGGATCACATCAGGCGCGAAGTTCGCCTGGCCGCGCCCGGCTTCCATCGCCGCGGCCAGCAACAGGCGCCGCGCGCGGTCGGCTGGCAGCGCGGCATCCATCGGCACTGCGAGTGCCGCGCGGTAGCGCCCGCGAGGCCCTGACCCATAGACGGCGATGCGGTGTCCCGCGATCAGTCCGTTCGGCACGACGAGGGCGACACCATCACGCGTGACCAGCCGGGTCGAGCGCCAGGAGATGCCGGTGACACGCCCGGCGCAGTGTTCCGTCGCCTCGATCCAGTCGCCGATCGCGTAGGGCGATTCCATGCCGAGCGCGATGCCGGAGAAGATGTCCCCCAACGTGTTGCGCAGCGCGAAACCGAGCACCGCGATCAGCACGGAGGAAGTGGCGATCAATCCCGTGGCCGGCAGTTCGAACACCAGTTGCGTGATGATCACGCCGGCGGCGATGAACAGCGCAGTGCCGATCAGATCGCTCAGCAGCTTCGGATAGGCGCCGAGCAGCAGCGCGGCGAAGCGCGTCGCGGTCCAGGCCGCGGCCAGCCAGAAGGCGGTCCCCGCTGCGATGCGCAGATTGCCGGCCGTACCCTCCGCCGGCAGCATGGCGTGCAGCAGCAGGGCCAGCACGGTCAGGCCGGCAGGCAGGATCAGCCGGCGGATCGGCAGGTGGCGCAGCGTCTTCCTCCCTGGCGGCGCAGGCGGGTCCGGCGCGTGATGCTACCGGGTCCTTGCTGTCCAGCCCAGGCCCCAGCATGGCGGGGGGTCGCGTCACGGCGCTCTCGCCCCAGCCCAGCGGGATCGGTGCGGCCCGCTCCCTACGCGGGAACCGGTTGGCAGGCATGGGGTGGGCGCCGTTGCCACTGGGGCGGAGTGGGGTCAGGGTTCTCCCTGACCAGGCCGCATCCGGGGAACCCGCCAGCCATGAATGACGACGCCAAAGCCCGCCTCGACGCGCTCCAGCCGGAGCTGGTCGCGATCCGACGCGACATCCACGCCCATCCCGAGATGGGCATGGAGGAGGTGCGGACCTCGGCCCTGGTGGCGAAGACGCTGCGGGATTGGGGGCTGGAGGTCACGGAGGGCGTCGGCAAGTTCGGTGTCGTCGCCTCGCTCAAGGGGCGCCAGCCGGGCCAGCGCGCGATCGGGTTGCGCGCGGACATGGACGCATTGTCGATCACCGAGGCGACGGGACTGCCGCATGCCTCGAAGAATGTCGGCGTGATGCATGCCTGCGGGCATGACGGGCATACGACGATGCTGCTGGGTGCGGCGAAGCTGCTGAAGGACGACCCCGATTTCGGCGGCACCGTCCACTTCATCTTCCAGCCCGCCGAGGAAGGGCGCGGCGGCGCCAAGGCGATGATCGCCGACGGCCTGTTCGAACGCTTCCCCGTCGATGCCGTCTATGGCCTGCACAACAAGCCGAACCGTGCGCTCGGCACCTTCGCCATCCAGCCGGGCCCGGCGATGGCCGCTGGCGACCGCTGGGTGGTGACCTTCCGCGGCACCGGCGGGCATGGCGGATCGACGCCGCATATGGCGACCGACGTCACGGTGCTGACGGCGCAATTCATCCTCGCCATGCAGACCATCGTGTCGCGCAACGTCTCTGCGATCGATGCGGCGGTGATCAGCGTCGGCGCCATCCATGGCGGATCGATGGCCTCCACCAATGTCATGCCGTCCGAAATGGTGATCGGCGGCACCGCGCGGTCCTTCACCGAGGAGGTCCGCGACACGATGGAACGGCGCATGCGGGAGATCGCCGCAGGCCTCGCCGCGACATTCGGCTGCACGGCGGAGGTCGAGTATCTCCGCCGCGGCACCGCCGTGGTGAACCATGCCGAGCAGACCGAGATCGCGCTGCGCGCCGCGACCGCCGTGGTCGGCGCGGATCGCGCCACCGGCCAGGCGGGGCCGGTCACGGGCGGCGAGGATTTCTCCCTGATGCTGAGGGCACGGCCGGGGTCGTTCATGTTCATGGGGATTGGCGCCGGCGGACCATCCTCGGAAGGCCTGCACACGCCGACATACGATTTCAACGACGATGCGATCCCGCTGGGCGTGCAGTACTGGCTGAGCCTCGTGAAGCAAGAACTGGGGTCGGTCGGCGGGTGAGTGCACCAACGGGCTCGCCCCTGGCCGGGCGTCCGAACCATGGGCCTGGGGCGGCAGCCTGATCGGAAGCGACCGCCATCGCGGCATCCGGACGTGCGGGCGACGTGATGGCGTGACCGCGGCGATCGTTCGGTCCCCCGGCGCCATGCCGGCATAGCGAGGCGCCATCGGCCCTTCGGCATGGCGCCTCCGCTGCGTTCAGCCGCCCCGACGACCTTCTGCAGGGTTCGCGCAGAAGATCGCGACCTTGTTGCCCAGGGGGTCGCGGAGATAGCCGACATAGAAGTGGTCGCTGTATTCATCCCGGAAGCCCGGAGCGCCCTCGTCAGAACCGCCAGCCTCGATGCCGGCGGCGTGGATGCTGCGCACCAACGCGTGGGTTGCGGCCTGGAAGGCCGCCATGGAGCCGTTGCCGACAGTCGCCGGTTTCCCGTCATACGGCTTCTTCACATACACCGCGCCAGGGCCGCCGGCCCGATCCGGTCCCTCCGGCAAGGTGAATTCGACCCCGTCCGCTGCTTCCTTCTTTTTGTAGCCAAGCGGGGTCAGGATGGCCGTGTAGAAGGACCCCGAGCGGAGCACGTCGTTGGCGCCGACCGTGATGTAGCTCAGCATTCAGTCGCTCCTGTCCGTTGCGCGGGGGCTGCGGAAGGGCGGCGCCCGGCGCCAATGGGCCAGCGCCCCGCGCACTTCCTCACGCCGGCCGCACATCCTGCGCCAGCGTCATCTCATCCGCCCGCGGCGTATGCGCCAGCCCCTGCCGCATCGCCCAGATGTTCTTCTGGATGTGCAGCGGGATCCACGCCACCTCGCGCACGGCGATGCGCGTCGCCTCCTGGAACAGTGCCTCACGCGCCGCGTCGTCCGCTGTGGTCATGGCGCGCGCGACCGTGCCGTCGAATTCCGCATTCGACCAGCCCGACCGGTTCACCGTGCCCCAGCCGCGCGCGACATCGCGCGTGCCAAGCAGCCCACGCAACCCAGCCGAAGGCTCGCCCGACGAATTCGCCCAGCCGCCAAAGGAAGCCGAGGTGTCCGACCGCGCCGTGCGCTGTGAATAGGCGGCATAGGGCATGGTATCGACGCGCACCTTGATGCCGATGCGCGCCCACATCTGGCCGATGCTCTGGCAGATCTGCGCATCGTTCACATAGCGGTCGTTCGGCCCGTTCAGCGTGACGGTGAAGCCCTGCGGGTATCCGGCCTCGGTGAGCAGGCGCCTTGCGCGGTCCGGGTCGAAGGCCGGCGGCGCGATGTCAGGCGCATGGCCGAAGGTGCCGGGCGGCATGAACTGGCCGGTCGGAATGGCCGCGCCGGCCATGATGCGATCGGCGATGGCGGCGCGGTTGATCGATATCGACAGCGCCTGGCGCACGCGCAAGTCGCGCAGCGGGTTGGTGGTCAGCGCCTCCCCGTTGGGGCCCGCGACATAAGGGCTCCGCTCGCGGAAATCCGTGCGCAGGTAGACTGAGCGCAGGCTGACGGTTTCCGACAACGGAAAGCGCGCCTCGCCGCGCAACCGCGCGAGGTCGGTGGTCGGGACCGCATCGATGAAGGCGATGTCGCCAGCGCGAAGGGCAGCGACGCGCGATCCGTCATTGCCGATGAAACGGTAGTTCACCCGCGCCCAGGCGGGCTTGTCGCCCCAATAGTTCGGGTTGCGCTCCATCTCCGCGCGTTCGCCGTGCCTGTAGCTTCGCAGCCGGAAGGGGCCGGTGCCGATCACCGCGCGGCCACTGTTGAAGTCTCCCGTCTGGCTCTCCTCGCCAAGGCCGTGCCAGAGGATGACGATCTGCGACAGATCCGCCGGCAGCAGCGGATAGACACCCTCGGTGCGGAAGTGGATGGTGTGGTCGTCCAGCACCTCCGACGCCTTGATGGTGCGGGTGAAGACGCCGAAGGAACCGGGGCTGTTCACGACCTTCGGGATGCGTTCGAGCGTGTAGATCACGTCGCGCGCGGTGAAGGGCGCGCCGTTGTGGAAGCTGACGCCGCGGCGCAGGCGGAACTCCCAGGTGTTCTCGTCGATCAGTCGCCAGGATTCCGCGAGCGCGGGCACCAGCCGCGCCTGCGCGTCGCGATCGACCAGCGCATCGAAGAAGTGCTGCGCCAGCGCGTTGTTCGGCGTGAGCGTGTGGTACTGCGGATCGAGCGACGTCGGGATGGCGCCGACCGCCATCTCGAGCAACGCATCCATCTCCGCCGCGCGCACCGGTGGCGCGGCAAGCGCCGCCGCGGAGAACAGAACCGCACGTCTTGTTGCCTGAAGCGTCATCCCCGGCCGCCTTTCGCGCTGTTGCTCAAGGGACTGCACCAACCAGGACGTGACGCTGTCAAGCGCGCGGAGCTTCTTCGCCGTCAATGGGGTGCGATGGAATATCCTGCCAGCGGCATGGCGCGGGACGCGCGGTCACCCACCGTGACTCGGATCGTCGCAATGGCCATGCGCGAAATCCGCCAGCGTCTCGATCACGCGGCACTCGCCGACCACGCCGCCGGCGCAGCCGGTCGCCATGCGTTCCAGCTCGGCGCGCAGCGCGGTCAGCCGCCGCAGCCGCGCATCGATGTCCTGGATCGTCGCGGTGGCGAGCGCATGCACCTGGCCGCAATCCGCCTCCGGATGGCTCGCGAGGTCGAGCAGGGTGCGGATCGCGGCACTCTCGAAGCCCAGTTCCCGCGCATGGCGGATGAAGCCGAGCCGGCGCAGATGCGCCTGGCCGTAGGCACGGTGCCCGCCTTCGGTGCGCGCGGCCGGCGGCAGCCAGCCTTCCTGTTCGTACCAGCGGATGGTGGTGGGCTTCACGCCGGTGGCGCGGGCCAGGTCGCCGATGGACAGCATACCGGTCATGTGGTGCCGGCGGGCTGTTTCGCCAGGAAGCGGGCGAAGGCGGCGAGCGCCTTGTCGCTCGCATGATGCTCCAGCCCCTCGGCATCCTGTTCGGCCGTCTCGGGGTCGAGGCCGACGGCGATCAGGAAGCGGACGACGAGGTCGTGCCGCGCCTTGGCCTCGGCGGCCAGCATCGTGCCCGCCTCGGTCAGGAACAACCCGCGATAGGGCTTGGTCTCGACCAGCCCGTCGCGCTGCAGCCGGCCGATGGTCGCCGTCACCGTCGCCTGGGAGACGCCCATCCGGCGCGCGACCTCCACGGCCCGGGCCTCCCCCTCCTCCCGCAGCAGGTCGGCGATCAGCTCGACATAATCCTCGGCCGTGGCCGTCCGATCGGCCTCGCGCTGGCGGGCGAAGCGGGCCGCCTGGTCTTCGGCGGTGGGCAGGGTGCGGCGTGGCATCGAAGCGGTGGAATCCGTGATTGACCCCCTTGATAGCGATCCAAACACTTCTTAGCCTAGGCTAACTTTCGGAGGCTGCGCATGAACCCGCCATCGGACGCTGTCGCGACGCATACGGACGGCCCGCCCAGCCTGCCGGAGGTGCACCGTTCCGTTGCCGTGCCCAATGCCGGCGGCTTCATGCGCAAGCTCTTCGCCTTCATGGGGCCGGGCTATCTGGTCGCCGTCGGCTACATGGACCCCGGCAACTGGGCGACGGCGCTCGCCGGCGGGTCGGCCTTCGGATACACGCTGCTGGCCGTAGCACTCACCTCCTCGCTGATGGCGATCCTGTTGCAGGCGCTGTGCGCGCGGATCGGCATCGCGACCGGGCGCGACCTTGCGCAGCTCTGCCGCGAACGCTTCCCCAAGGCCGTCGCCTGGCCGCTCTGGCTGCTCGCCGAACTCGCGATCTGCGCGACCGACCTTGCGGAGCTGATCGGCACGGCCATCGCCCTCGAGCTGCTGTTCGGCATACCGCTGCTCTACGGCGTGATGCTGACCGCCTTCGACGCCTTCCTGATCCTGTGGCTGCAGAACAAGGGTGTGCGCTGGCTCGAGGCGCTGATCTTCGGCTTCATCGTGCTGATCTTCGGCTGCTTCGCCATCCAGCTCGTGCTGTCCGACCCGGTGTGGGGCGATGTGCTGCGTGGCTACATCCCCGCCGCCAGCATCGTGACGAACGAGACGCAGCTCTACATCGCCATGGGCATCCTCGGTGCCACGGTGATGCCGCACAACCTGTACCTGCACACCGCCGTGGTACAGTCCCGCGCCTGGACCCCGACTGAGGCGGGGAAGAGGGAGGCGATCAAGTTCGCCACCATCGACAGCACCATCGCGCTCACCTTCGCGCTGCTGATCAATTCCGCGATCCTGATCACCGCGGCGGCCACCTTCCACACCACCGGCAACACCGAGGTGGCGGAGATCCAGGAGGCCTATCAACTGATGTCGCCGCTGCTCGGCGGCACGCTGGCGGCGACGCTGTTCGCCTTCGCCCTGCTGCTGTGCGGGCTGAATTCGACGGTGACGGCGACGCTTGCCGGCCAGGTGGTGATGGAAGGCTTCCTGCGCTTCCGGCTGCCCCCCGTCCTGCGGCGGCTGGTGACGCGGTTGATCGCCATCGTGCCCGCGGTGATCGTCACCTGGATCTATGGCACGTCCGGCACGGCGCAGTTGCTGATCCTGTCGCAGGTGATCCTGTCGATGCAGCTGCCCTTCGCAGTGATCCCGCTGATGATGTTCGCCTCCGACAAGGCGCGGCTCGGCACGCTGGCGGCGCCGCGCTGGCAGGTGGTGCTGGGCTGGACCTGCGCCGCGGTGATCGTGGCGCTGAACATCAAGGTGCTGGCGGACACGATTCTCGGCGATTGAATGCCGGAAGAGGGAAGGAGGAACGCAGGATGCAGGATGCAAGCCTGGGGCGGCGCCTGATGCTCGGCGCCGTCGCGGCAGCCGCGGCCACGTTGCCGCGCGTCGCGCGGGCGGCCGGCGACCTGACGCGGCAGGAACCGATCGAGACGGTCGTGGAGCTCGGCCGGCCCGACGGGCGCCATGCCTTCGAACCCAGCAGGCTGCGCTTCGAGACGGGCAAGCTGTACAAGCTGGTGCTGCGCAATGTCAGCCGCGACCCGCACTACTTCACCTCGGATGAATTCGCCGCGCGCATCTTCACGCGCAAGGTGCAGGTGACGCAGGCCGGACCGAACGGGCGCAGCATCACGCTCGCGGAGTTCAAAGGAACGATCCGGGAGGTCGAGGTCTATCCGGGCCACGCCGCCGAATGGTGGCTCGTCCCGGTGGCGACCGGGCGCATCACGGACCTGCGCTGCGGCATCGTCGGCGCGGATGGGCGCAGCCACGCCCAGCACGGCATGACCGGCGAGATCGAGATCGTCTGATCCTCACGGCCGCCTTTGGCGGCCGATGGAGTCTTTGGTTGTGCCCTCAGACGCCGGGCGCGGCCCATCCGGGCCGCTTGGCCTCGCGCCGTGCGCTCCGGGATCGCGGCGTGGCCGCGATCCAATGGGTCGCAGCATAGTCGCGGTTTCGCGACTTGAATCTCCAGCCGCTGGAGGTTCCATAGTCTGTCCGGCGTGAAGGAGCGGCGGCGATGGATGGCGGCGAGAAGCGGCAGTGGCGCGTTGAGGGCATGGATTGCGCCGCCTGCGTCGCCAAGGTGACGAGGGCGGTCGAGCGCGTGCCCGGCGTCTCCGCCGTCTCCGTCAACCTGATGGCCAAGCGGCTGGCCGCCACGATCGAACCCGGGTCCGGCAGCGCGGAGGCGGTGGCGGAGCAGGTGACCGCGCTCGGCTACACGGTCAGTCCGCTGCCCGGCGCTGCGGCCACCCCGCCGGCTGCGGAACCGGCCGCCTGCTGCGGGCATGACCACGACCACAGCCCTCAGCACGCCGGCCATGGCCACAGCCACGACGATCCGGCCGAAGCCGGCATGCGCTGGTACGCGACGGGCAAGGCGCGCCTCGTCTGGCTGCTCGGCGCGCTGGTGCTCGGTGCCTATGCGCTGTCCCTGGCCCTGCCGCCGCGGCTGACCGATCCGATCTTCCTCGTCGCCACGCTGATCGCGCTGGTGCCCTTCGGCCGCCGCGCCATCGCGCTCGCCCGCGCCGGCAGCCCCTTCAGTATCGAGACGCTGATGTGCGTCGCGGCCATCGGCGCCGTCATCATCGGCGCCGCGGAGGAAGCCGCGGTCGTCGTGCTGCTCTTCGCGCTCGGAGAATTGCTGGAGAACGTCGCCGCCGGACGCGCGCGCGCGGGCATCCGCGCCCTGGCCGACCTGATGCCGCGCGTCGCGCTGCGCCTGCGCGCCGATGGCACGACCGAGCAGGTCTCCCCCGAGGCGCTCCGCCCCGGCGACCTCGTCCTGGTCCGCCCCGGCGACCGCCTGCCCTGCGACGGCGTCATCGCGGAAGGTCGGTCCGCGATCGACGAAAGCCCCATCACCGGGGAGAGCATGCCGGTCAGCCGAGGCCCCGGCGATGCGGTCGCCGCCGGTAGCATCAACGCCGATGGCGCGCTGCGCCTGCGCGTGACGCACGCTGCGGCCGACAACACCATCGCCCGCATCATCCGCATGGTGGAGGACGCCACAGCGTCGCGGGCGAGGACGCAGCGCTTCATCGAACGCTTCGCCGCCTGGTGGACGCCGGGCGCGATGATCGTCGCGCTGCTGGTCATCGTGGTCCCGCCCTTCGCGCTGGGCTGGGATTGGTGGACCAGCCTCTATCGCGGCCTCGCCGTGCTGCTGATCGCCTGTCCCTGCGCGCTGGTGATCTCCGTGCCGGCGGCGATGGCCTCGGGGCTTTCGGCGGGTGCGCGACGCGGCCTGCTGATCAAGGGCGGCGCGGCGCTGGAAGCAATCGGCAGCGCGCGCACCGTCGCCTTTGACAAGACCGGCACGCTGACCGAAGGCCGCCCGCGCGTGACCGACGTGCTGCCCGCACCGGGACGCGATGAACATGCGGTGCTCGCACTCGCCGCCGCCGTCGAGCAGGGCTCCGCGCATCCCCTTGCCCGCGCCATCCTGGCCGACGCCGAGGCACGCGGCGTCTCCATTCCCGCCGCCACCGACCAGACCGCCATCCCTGGCCGCGCTGCGACGGGGCGCGTCGGGTCGCAGCGCGTGTCCATCGGCAGTCCGCGCCATGCGCAGGAGGAAGGCGCGGCCCTCGATACGCTCGCGGCCGACATCGCGCGGCTGGAGGCCGAAGGCCGTACCGTCGCCGTGGTGGTGGTGGATGGCACTGCCGCCGGGATCGTCGCGTTGCGCGACCAACCGCGCGCCGATGCGGCTTCCGGCATCGCTGCCATCACCGCCCTCGGCCTGCGTCCCGTCATGCTGACCGGCGACAACCCGCGCACCGCGGCCGCGATCGCCGGCGCACTCGGGCTGGAGGCGAAGGCCGGTCTGCTGCCCGCCGACAAGCTGCGCGAGATCGCGACTCTGCGGGACGCCGGCGCGGTGGTGATGGTGGGCGATGGCATCAATGACGCCCCCGCCCTCGCCGCCGCGACGGTCGGGGTGGCGATGGGCGGCGGCACCGACGTCGCGCTCGAGACCGCCGATGCCGCCGTGCTGCGGGATCGTGTGACCGGCGTCGCCGACCTGGTCGCGCTGTCGCGCGCGACCATGGCCAATGTCCGGCAGAATGTGGGGCTCGCGATCGGGCTGAAGGGCGTGGTGCTGGTCACGACGCTGGCCGGCATCACGGGATTGTGGCCGGCCATCATGGCGGATACCGGCGCGACCGTGCTGGTCACGCTGAATGCGTTGCGGCTGCTGCGTTGGCGGCCCTCGGCGATGCCGCAATAGCACGGCACCCGCGCCCGGCGCGCTTGCCAGATCGCGACGCAGCGCAGACGATGGGCAGGCGCTCAATCGTCCGGCGCATGATCCGGCTTCGCATCGGCCGGCCCACACCAATCCAGACACGGTCGCCATCGCCCCGCCTGCGGGATCGTGCCCGGCGTCCTTGACTGCCCTTCGCCTGCCGTCCCCGCGGCGCCTGTCTTGCATGGCCGGCGGCGCAATCGGCGTCCTGTTCCCGTCGAATGGAGTCCCCATGCCGGCTTGGCTACCGCTGCTGCTCGGCTTCCTGACCGCGGTCGGGCCGATCTCGACCGACATGTACCTGCCCGCCTTTCCGGCGATCGAGGCGGAACTCGGCACCGCACGCGGCAGCGTCGAGATCACCCTTGCCTCCTGGTTCGTCGGGCTGGCGATCGGGCAGCTCGTGCAGGGGACGCTTGCCGACCGGCTGGGGCGGCGGATGCCCCTGATCGTGGGGACGGCGATCTACACCGTGGCTTCGATCGGCTGTGCCCTGGCGAACGACATGGCGGTGCTGGCGGCCTGGCGCTGCGTCGCCGCCTTCGGCGGTGCCGCGAGCGCCGTCATCCCCCGCGCCATGGTGCGCGACCTGGCCGATGGTCTCGCCGCCGCGCGGCTGATGTCGAAGCTGATGCTGGTGATGGGCGCCGCGCCCATCCTCGCGCCGACGATCGGCGGGCTGCTGCTGGGCACCGGCGGCTGGCGGATGATCTTCTGGGCTTCGGCGGCCTATGGCGGGCTGTCCTGCCTGCTCGCCTGGCGCCTGCTGCCCGAGACGCTGCCACCGGACCGGCGCGCGAAACGGTCCTTCGTGACGCTGCTGGCGGATTTCGTGCAGATCGGGCGGGAACGCAGCTTCATCACCCATGCGCTGATGGGCGCGGCGACGATGTTCTCGGTCTTCGTCTTCATCGGCGGCGCGCCGGGCGTCTACATCGAGCATTTCGGCGTCTCGCCCGGGCATTTCGGCCTGCTGTTCGCCATCAGCGCGACGGGATTCATCGGCGCATCGCAGTTCAATCCGTGGCTGCTGCACCGGTTCGGGGCGCGTCGAGTGGTGGCCTATGCGCTGCGGCTGTCGGGCGCGGCCGTGACGGTGCTGGCGGCCACCGCCGTCACCGGGATCGGCGGGCTGCTGGGGATCTTCCTGCCGGCGGCGGTCGCCCTTGCCTGCACCGGGCTGGTGTTTCCCAACGCCGCGGTGGGCGCGCTGTCCCGCCATCCGGCGCGGGCGGGCAGCGCCTCGGCACTGCTGGGGACGCTGCAGTTCAGCTGCGCGGCGTTGGGCAGCGCCCTGGTGGGCGCCCTTGCGGACGGGACGCCACTGCCGATGGCATTGCTGATGGTGGCAGGCGCGACGGCGGCGCTGATGGCGGAGATGGCGCGGCCGCGGTGAGACGGCGACGCCTTCGGATTGCCGGCAGCGGATGCGATGCCCCGAAGGTGGAACCGCTTCCCTCCGGTTGACCGGGCATCGTCAGCCGCCCGGATGATCCCATCCAGGCGGCTGACGATGCCGCATCTTCGGCGTCATTGCGCGGTGGTGGTGACCGCGACCTCGTCGCCGGGCCCAAGGCGCGTGGCGAAGGCCATCATCGCGGGATCGGGGATGGTGACGAGTTGGCGAGCGCCTGTCGGCCCGGCCACCACCAATCGGCGGCCCCCGACCTCCACCGCCTCGACGGTGCCGCGCAGGCGACCGGGACGGGCAGCATCGGCATTCCGCGGCGGTGAGGCGAGCCGAACCATCCCGTTGGCGTCATAGATCGCGACGACGCGGCTGCCAGGACGGAGTTGCCTCAGATTGCGGAAATCCTGACCCGCCGTCAGGGTGAAGGTTCCCCCGCTGGTCGTCGTCAGGATGACCTCACGCGTGGCGGCGTCCGCGGCCTGGACCGTACCGAAGGCCGCAATGCCATTGGCCACCATCGTCGGTTGGCCAGGCGGGAGGTTCCGGATGACGAGGTCCGGGTTCGACGCCACCTGCATCGATGCCGGCGGCGGCGGCGTTTCGGCGCAACCGAGAAGCCCCGCCACCACCACGGCAAACGGCGCAAGCATCAGCCGCCGCCGGCGAATCGCGTCTACCGCCATCTGGACCCTCCCATTGCGCATGCGAAGCAATGTTCCGGCGGCGTCAGCGGTTTGGCAAGCAATGCCTGCGGCCCATGCGCCCAGGTTGCTGCCCCGGCGCGCGCTTCCTACTCTCGCTCGCAACGGCGGCCTCATGGGCCGAACAGGGGAACCGCACCATGAACGACACGGCACCGGCCGCCGCCGAGGAGGCCACGACCCATGCCGCCTTTGCCGACGGCATTCTCGAACTGACGCTGAGCAACCCACGCCGGCGCAACGCCCTGGCGCCCAGCCTGCGGCAGGCGATGATCGAGCACATGGAGCGCGGCCTCGCCGACCCGGCCTGCCGCGTCATCATCCTGACCGGCGCGGGCCGGACCTTCTGCGCGGGCGGCGACATCTCCGCCATGGGCCAACAGACGCCGATGCAGAGCCGCGCGCGGATGATGCGCGTCAGCCACCACATGGTCCGGCTGCTGGTGGAAGGCGAAAAGCCCGTCATCGCCGCGGTGGAAGGCCACGCCGCCGGTGCCGGCCTGTCGATCGCGGCGGCCTGCGACATCGTCGTCGCCTCCCGCGACGCGGTCTTCACCTGTTCCTTCAACAAGGTCGGGCTGGTGCCGGATCTCGGCGCGGCCTGGACGCTGCCGCGGCGCATCGGACTCGGTCCGACCAAGATGATCATGTTCCGCGGCAAGCCGGTGACGGCCGAGGACGCGGCGCGGCTCGGCCTAGTCGATGCGTTGGCCGAACCCGGCGCGGCGCTGGAGGAAGCGCGGGCCATCGCGCGCGACATCGCGGCCGTCGCACCATTGTCCAACGGCATGGCGAAGCAGTTGATCAACCGCTCGCAAGGCACGCTCGCGGAATTCCTGAAGGCCGAGGCGGATGCGCAGGCGCTGCTCTACGGCAGCGAGGATCACCGCGAGGGGCGCGATGCGTTCATGGCGAAGCGGAAACCCAGCTTCGTCGGGCGCTGAAGGACGCGGGAGGGGCCTCGCCCCTCCCGGACCCTCCCCACCAAAGGCCAGCGGGCCTTTGGAATGCGGCCACCTGGCGCCCTGCGCGACGGTTGTGTTGAGCGCAGACGCCCCCCCCGCAATCACATCTTCCATTCCGCCCCGCGAGGCACTATGTCTCCCGCGTCACCTTTTCTTGGCCTTGCCGCGCTCTCCTTGCTCCCGATCGAGCGCCGAGCCCGCCCGCTCACCAGCAGAAGATTGATCGGACGCACCATCTCGGTACGGCCGTCCCTTTGTTTGATAACGGAACAACCATGTCCATTGGCACCATCAAGTGGTTCAACGCCACGAAGGGCTACGGCTTCATTCAGCCGGACGACGGCTCGAAGGACGTCTTCCTCCACATCTCCGACGTCGAGCGCTCCGGCATCGGCACGCCCCAGGAAGGCGACAAGATCGAATTCGACCTCCAGCGCGGTCAGCAGGGCAAGATGTCCGCGACCAACCTGCGCAAGGCCTGAAGACTTCTCCGACCGCGGCCGGCCGCAACGCCGGTCACGGTCGCGTGGATGCGGCGCCGCCCCTCGGGACGGCGCCGCCAAGAAGAACGAACGAAAACGATGACCAGCATCCCGAACGCGCCGCGCGGCCTTCCGGCACGCAGCGCCTCCACGACCCCGGCATTGGACGCCCCGCGCCCCGGCACCGGGCTTTCGACCGCCGAGATCCGCCAGATCATCCTCGACATCCTCGGATGATCCGGCACGGCCCGCCTACACCCACCAGACAAGGACAGCAGTAGATCACGATGCAAGGCACGAAGCACGGTGACTTCAATTCCCGCCGCGAAGCCGCGGATCTCGCCCGCAAGGCGATGATCGAGCGCTTCCGCGCACAGCCCCGCCCGGATGATCCCGTGGTGCAGGAACGGCTCGCCGCACAGCGCGCCGTCGCCGAGGCCCGGGAACAGCGCCGCGCCGAACGCCTCGCCGAGCGCGCCGCCCAAGCGGAAGCCGCTGCCGCCGAAGCCCGCCGGCTCGAAGCCGAGGAAGCCGCCCGACAGGCCGAGGCAGCGCGCCTGGCCGCCGCGGAGGCCCTGCGGCAGGCCGAGGCCGCGCGTGAGGCCGCCACGGCGGCCATGGAGCAGGAGCAACGCGCCGCCCTTCTCGATGCCGAGAAGAAGGCACGGGCGCTCGCAACCGCCGCCGAGCAGAAGGCGATGCGCGACGCGCGCTACGCCGCGCGCAAGGCTCGTCGCAAATAGCCGCGCAGCGTCATCGATGACGCTGCTCCTCTTCGCGACCTCATCGCGATCGCCGGTCAACGGAGTTTCCCTATGGCTGATCCTGCCGCCGACATTGCCGTGCCGAGATCCGAAGCCGGGATCGATGAAGACGTCGCGCTGATCGCGAAACGGCACCGGATCTCACCGGCCATCGTGCGAGAGATCATGAGGCGATCGGGAACGACCGACCGCACCGTGATCGAGCGCGAGATCGCGAAGGGGAAGGCCCGTCGCTGAAGTCATGCGGCATGCTGGCGGCGCGACGCGATTCAGGTCCGGCGCGTCATGCCGTCGGCGCAAGCAGCAGGCGGCGACTGCCATTCCAGCCGCGCGGCGCGTCGCGCGCCCAGCCAGGACGGTGGAACCACGACGCCGCCCGACGCGGCCGCATGGGTGACGAGCACCAGGCGGTTGGCGCTGCGATTTCGCCCCGGCCTGGCCTTCGGTAGAAGCCAGCGATGGACAACAGCATGGCGACCGCGCCCTACAGCAAGCTGAAGGGCGATCCCTACCGCGCCTATGAGGAACTGCCCGCCGAGGTGCGCCGAGCCATGCAGGAATCCCTGGTGGACTGGTGCCCGCTGCGTGCCCGCGAATGGCACATCCATCTGCTGCGCCAATTGCGGCTGCGGCCGGCCCAGGCGGCGCACCTCCTCGTCCAGACCATCCGCAGGCATGATCACGCCGAAGTCACCGCCTTCGCAAGGACGTGGCCGAAGGGCCCGACGGCATACCCGCACCTCGCGGCCGGCGCGACGCTCCAGCGCTACTCAGGGACGGGCGGCATTCCCGCAGCCGAGCCTATCCTCGTCGCTCCGCGGGCAAAGCGGTCCAAGGCACCGGCTGGTCCTACGCCTGGTGGCGGGAGCCCGAAGCGGCATCGGCGTCGTCGGTGATGCCGGCCCCTTGGCGGGGCGCGTTGCGATGGATACGGCGGCGCGCAGGAAACCCAACCTGGCGAGCGTCTACGCCAACCTCATCGAAGTGCCGTGGGCAATGATCAAGGACCGCGACGATCCTGGCGGTCTGGAAGCGGCCCCGGGCGCTGGTCGACAAGGGCGGCGCCCGGACGACCCACCGGGATATCGAACCGAAAAGCAGCGTGTCGACATGATGCGGACGGGCGGCGCCCCTCCAGCATCTCATCCCCGCCCGACGAAGCCGACGAAGCCCGCCAGGTAGTCCCGCAACTGCTTCTCCACCGCCGCATCGGTCAGCGTGCCTGATGCGTCGAACACGCCCCCAGCGCGCGAGACCATCAGCCGCCCGCCCGTCCATAGATCGAGCCCAAGCGTCCGCAACACCGGCAACCAGGCGTTCTGCGCCAGGATCGTCCCAAAGCCGCCCGGCGAGGCCCCGATCAGTGCCACCTTCCGGCCGGCGAAGACGCGCGCCGCATCGGCAGGCGGGCGAGACAGCCAGTCGATCGCGTTCTTGAACACGCCGGGCATGCCGTTGTTGTACTCGGGCGTGACCAGCAGCAGCGCGTCGGCGGCGGCGATCTTGTCCTTCAGCGCGGCGACGGCCGGCGGGATGCCCTCGGCGGCTTCGAGGTCACCGTCATAGAGCGGGATGCCCTGGATGGTCTCGGCCGCCAATTCCGCGCCGGCCGGCATCAGGCCTGCGGCCGCGCGAAGCAGCGCAGTGTTGAACGACGCCCGGCGCAGGCTTCCCGACACTCCGACGATCTTCATGATGCTCGGTTCCTTATCCGCTGAAGTGCCGATGATCGTCGGGATCGGCGGGGCTGGCTACCGGCAGGCGACCACCACCTGTTCCGGCCCGCTGACGACGCGGCCGTGGCGCATGCCGCGGCTGTTCTCGCGGATGCTCGTCACCTCGCAACGGCGCGCGGCGGCCGGCACGGCGGCCATGATGCCGGACTCCAGCCCTTCATACCGGCAGACCAGCCGATAGGGTTGGCGGTTGCCGCCGAGATCCCACCATTCCCGCCGGCTGCGCGGATCGGCGTCGGGACGCAGTTGCACCCGATCGGCCGGGTCGCCCTCGAACAGGTCGGCGCCGCGCAGCCAATGGCGTTGTGGCTCCGGCCGCACCTCCCAGCCATTGGGTGGGCGGATCTCGTCGCGCGACATCACCTCGACCGAGGCTGGGCAGGCGATCAGCGGCGGCGCCGGCGGGCGGGAGGGCTGCTGCGCGACGGCGGTTCCGGCGGCAAGCAGGACCGGCAGCAAAGCGAGGACAGGACGCATCGGGGGGTCTCCGTCATCGAGGGCAAGGTCATCCGCGGAGAAAGCGCTCCGCCACTTCGAGGGCGACGCGCCCGGTCTCGTCGAAAGGATCCCGCGCGAAGGGGGTCGGGGCCTCCGACAGGGGCCGGGCCTGGCCGGCAGCATAGACGCTGTCGTGCAGCCGGTGGTGGCGCGGACCGAGCCCGCCGGGATCGGCGATGAACACCGGGGCCGTGGTGGCGAGCGCCTCGGACAACATGGAGACGGAGTCGCCGGTCACGACCACCGCATCGGCCCAGGCAAGCAGCCCGGCATAGGGGTTGGGCCCGCCATCTCCCCAGCGACGCAGGTCGTGCGGCATCCCGGCCAGCACATCGGCCACAGCGGATTCCGCCGGCCGGCCGGTGCGGCGCGACCCGGTGGCGAGCACCGAACCGGCGAAGCCCGCGACCTGGCGGGCGATTCCCGCTGCGGTGTCGGGGCGCATCCCCTCCCCGCGCGGTGGACCGCCGAGCAGGAGGGCGACGCGCGGGGAAGGAAGCGCGCCGAACATGGCCCATTCGGTGTGCGCCGCGGCCAGGCGGGCCGGGCTCATGCGGTGGGTCGCGCCCAGGATGGGCAGGATATTCGGGGCTTCGGGCGGCGAATCGTGCCGGCCGACCACCAGAAGGTCGAAGCGGTGTTCCGCAAAGCCGGGGCGCATGCAGTGGATGGTCCGCACCCCCTGCCCGGCCAGCCACAGCGCCACCGGCGCGCTGCGTCGCCCGGCCGAGATGGCCACGTCCGGCCAGGGGGGCGCGATGCCATACCGGGCCTCGGCGGACAGTCCGGCCAGTGTCGGCCAGCGCAGCGGCAGCCGCGCCATCGGCCCCCAGCCCAGCGAAGCGGTGCGGAAGGGCCGGCCGAGCCGTTCGGCGATGCCGATCGCCTGGGCCGCCGTGCCCGCCCGGGGGTCCGCCAGCACCCAGATTCGGCCCGCGGCCGCCTCGGTCATGGACGCGGCCCGCCCCGCCGATTACGACAGGTCGCAGAAGGACCACCACCAGGACACACCGCCATGACCGCGCTGCACGCCTCCGACTGGGACCGCGACGCCGCCCTGACCACCGCGCGCATCCTGCTTGAAATCAAGGCCGTCAACTTCCGCCCGGAGGAGCCCTACACCTTCACCAGCGGCTGGAAGAGCCCCGTCTATATCGACTGCCGCAAGATCATCTCCTTCCCCCGGGCGCGCAACCGGATCATGGAGCTTGGCGTCGAGAAGATCGGCCGGCATGTCGGCTATGAATCGATCGATATCGTGGTCGGCGGCGAGACGGCCGGCATTCCCTTCGGCGCCTGGATCGCCGACCGGATGATGGCGCCCATGGCCTATGTGCGGAAGAAGCCCAAGGGCTTCGGCCGCAACGCGCTGATCGAAGGCGAGGTCCCGGTCGGCCAGCGCACCCTGCTGGTCGAGGACCTGACCACCGATGGCGGGTCAAAGATCCGCTTCGCGAACGCGCTGCGCGAGGCGGGCGCGATCTGCGACCACACCTTCGTCGTGTTCTACTACGGCGTCTTCCCCGGTTCCTTCGAGAAGCTGAAGGAGATGGGGCTGAACCTGCACCATCTGTGCACCTGGTGGGACGTACTCGAGGTCTGCCGCGAGCGCCCGTATTTCAGCGAGGCCGCGCTGAAGGAAGTGCGCAAGTTCCTCGAGGACCCCGTGACCTGGTCGAAGTCGCATGGCGGCGTCGGCAGCGCGGAGGAGGCGAAGCCGAAGGACGCTGCCGAATGATGCTGCGCGCTGCCGCGCTGCTGCTGGCGATGGCCGCAACGGCCACCGCCCAGCCGCGCGACACGCTGACCATCGGCATCACGCAGTATCCTTCGACCTTCCACCCCAACATCGAGAACATGGCCGCGAAATCCTATGTGCTGGGCTTCGCGCGCCGTCCGCTGACGGCCTATGGCGCCGATTGGCGCCTCGCCTGCCTGACCTGCGAGACGCTGCCCTCGATCGAGAACAGTCTTGCCGAACGCGAGACCACGCCGGAGGGCAAGCCCGGCATCCGCGTCACCTACCGCCTGCGCGAGGGCCTGCGCTGGGGTGATGGAACGCCGGTCTCCTCCGAGGATCTGCGCTTCGCCTGGGAAGCCGGCCGCGATCCCGCCACCGGCTTCGGCCCCGCCGAATTCTATCGCAGCGCCTATGAGCTGATCGTCGTCGATCCGCGCACCGTCACGCTGCGCTTCGATCGCGTCACCTTCGAATATGCCTCCATGGGCGACTTCCAGCCGCTGCCCGCGCATGTCGAGCGCGCCCGCTGGCAGGCCGATCCGCGCGCCTACCGCACCCGCACCGCTTACGACACGGAGACCACCAACCCCGCGCTGTGGAATGGGCCGTATCGCATCACCGCGGTGCGGCCGGGTGCCTCGGTCACGCTCGACCGCAACCCGGCGTGGAACGGCGCGGCACCCGCGTTCCACCGCATCACCATCCGCACGGTGGAGAATACGCCCGCGCTGGAAGCGCAATTGCTTGCCGGCCAGGTGGACATGGTGGCGGGTGAGCTCGGCCTGCCGCTGGAACAGGCCATCGCGCTGGAACGGCGCAGCGGCAACCGCTTCCGCTTTCTCTACCAGCCCGGCCTGATCTACGAGCACATGGATCTGCGCCACGATCATCCCGCGCTTGGCGATGTGCGTGTGCGGCGCGCGTTGCTGATGGCGACCGACCGGGCGCAGATCAGCGAACGGTTGTTCGCCGGTCGGCAACCCGTGGCGCATACGTCGGTGAACCCGCTCGACCCGATGTTTGACGCGGATGTGCGGCAATGGCCCTTCGACCTCGCCCGCGCCCGCGCCCTGCTGGATGAGGCCGGCTGGACGCCTGGCCCCGATGGCATCCGCCGCAACGCCGCAGGCGAGCGCCTGTCGCTGGAATTCATGACCACCGCCGGCAACCGCGCGCGCGAACAGGTGCAGCAGGTTCTGCAAGGCATGTGGCGCGCCGCCGGCATCGAGGCGCGCATCCGCAACGAGCCGCCCCGCGTCTTCTTCGCCGAGACCATGTCGCGCCGCCGCTTCCAGGGCCTCGCGCTGTTCGCGTGGATCAGCGCCCCGGAATCCGTGCCGCGTTCCACGCTGAACTCCGACGAGATCCCGCGCGAGGACCGCAACTGGTCGGGCCAGAACTATGGCGGCTTCCGCAACGCGGAGATGGATGCGCTGACGCAGACCATCCCCGAACAGCTCGACGTCGCGCAGCGGCGCGAGATGTGGCGGCGTCTGCAGGCGATCTATGCCGAGGAACTGCCGTCGATCCCGCTGTGGTTCCGCGCCGACGCGCATGTCTGGCCGCAATGGCTCGACGGCATCCGGCCCACCGGGCACCTCAATGTCTCGACGCTGTGGGCGGAGGAGTGGCGGGTGCGCTGATGCTCGACCACGTCTCCATCACCGTGTCCAACCTGCCGCGCGCGGCGCGCTTCTACGATGCGGTGATGACGGCACTGGGCGTGCCATGCGTGAATCGGTCCGATGTCGCGATCGGCTATGGCATCCGGAACCGCACCAATGACGACGGGCATTCCTACATCAGTATCCGCGCCTCGGACGCACCGATCCACGCGGATCGCCGCCACTGGTGCTTCCGCGCACCGGATCGCGCGGCGGTCGATGCGTTCCACGCGGCGGGTGTCGCGCATGGCGGCGCGGATGATGGCGCGCCAGGGCTGCGCGAGCACTACCATCCTCACTACTACGCGGCGTTTCTGCTCGATCCGGACGGCAATCGTGTCGAGGCGGTGTGTCACCGTGCGGCGTAAAGCCGGGGGAAAGTGAATTCCCCCGGCCCCCCTTCTATCTTTGTCCGTTGCACTCGTGCGCCGGGCACGGCGCGATGACACGATCACGCCAGTAGCGTCGGGCATCGGAAAACCGCATTCCAATGGCCCGCTGGCCAGAAGTCCGGCGCGGAACACCGAACCTCAAACAAAGCCGCGTCAGCCCCTCAGCGGCGAGATGAAGCCGAAGGGCGATGTCTCCTGCGTGATGTCGGTCATCACCTCGATCAGGCAGGGCGCGTTTGCCGCCAGCGCGTCGCGCACCGCGTCCCGGAGCCCTTCGCCATCCCGCACGCGCCAGGACCGCACGCCGAAGGATTTGGCGAAGGCCTGGAAGTCCGGGTTGGTGAGCTCGGCACCCGAATGCCGACCGTCGAACAGCCGCCGCTGGTCGCGAAGCACGTTGCCATAGGCTTCGTTGTTGAACACCACCGTCACCAAGTTGATGCCGTAGCGCACCGCCGTCGCCAGGTCTGCGCCGCCGAACAGAAAGCCGCCATCGCCGCAGACCGCGACGACGGCCTTGTCGGGATGCGCGACCTTGATGCCGAGCGCGGTCGGGAAACCGGCGCCGAGATTGCCCGAAAAGCCGGAACTGATACCGGTGCGCGGGTGATGGAACGGCATGCCGAACCACGAGACGTAACCCACCTGCGTCATGTCGTCGCAGAGGATGCCGTCCTCCGGCAGCACCTCGCGGATCGCGGAGAGGAACGACATCTGCGGCTGCACCGCCTTGATCTCCTCGGCGACGGTGGCCTTCGCGCGGGCGATGACTTCCGTGCGGGCAGCGTCGGTGCGCGCCTCGACCGCCGCCGTGAGCGCGCGCATGGCATCGGCGGCGTCGGCGACGATGGAAAGATCGACCGTGAGCCGCCGCATCTCGGCCGGATCGATGTCGATGCGCGCGATCTTCAGCCCCGCCGGCAGCTTGCCCCAGCGGGCCGTCGGCACTTCGAGCCGCGACCCGAAGGCGACCAGCAGGTCCGTCTCGGCCCATAGCTTGTAGGCGGCGGGCAGAGTGAGGCTCAGGGGATGCCGGTCATCCAGCACGCCGCGCGCGCTGCGGAAGCGCACCACCGGCGCACCGGTCTTCTCCGCCAGCGCGCGGATCTCGGCCCCGGCGTCGACCGCGCCGCCGCCGATCCAGATCATCGGGTTCTTCGCGGCATTCATCATCGCGGCGAGGCGGGCGATCTTCTCAGGATCGGGAACCGGGTTGGCGTGCGGCGGCAGCGGATCGACCGGGGTGACCTCGGCGATGGCGGGCAGTTGGTCGAGCGGTATTTCGAGCGCCGCCGGGCTGCGCCGGCCGGACATCATGGACTGGAAGGCAGCAGCGACCTTGCGCGGCGCCTCGGTCGGGTCCTCGATGCGCTCCGCGTGGCGCACCAGCGTGCGCAGCGTCGCCAACTGGTCCGGCAGCTCGTGCAACTGCCCGCGCAGCCGGCCGATCATGGTCGAGGGCACCTGGCCGGTCAGGCACAGGACGGGTGCATTCACGCTCCAGGCGGTCGAGAGCGCGGCGGTGGTGTTGAGCACGCCCGGCCCCGGCACCACCGAATAGACCGCCGGCCGCCCGGTCGCGCAGGCATAGCCCATGGCCATGTAGGCGGTGGTCTGCTCGTGGCGGGCATTGATGACGCGGATGCGGTTCGCGTTGCGGGCCAAGGCGTCGAACAGCCCGTACATCTGCACACCCGGCAGGCCGAAGACCGTATCGATCCCATGGCGTAGCAGGCCGTCGACGATGGCATCGCCACCGGTCATGCGCGGCATGTCTCTTCCTCCCATCCGTATCGCGCGATCCGACCACCGAACGGCCCGCACGCCAAGAGGCGCACCGCCAAGGGCCTGGCTCTCGATGTCGGAGACGAGGCTGTGACCGACGGCGGTCGTCCAGCGGGGCCGAAACTGGTCGGAGGCCTGCGCGAGATGCTACGTCTTGGTGGCGCCGCCCGCCTTTCGCCGGTGGCGGAGGTGTTGGAAGCGGACCCAGTCGATGCGGCCCCATGTCCGGTAGAGGAGAGGCCAGGGGCGGGCAAAACCCCTCCCCTGCGCGCCCATGATCGCGCGGCGCCTGCTCCAGATCGCGCTCACCCTCGCCATCCTCTCCTTCTGCGCCTTCGCCCTCATCGCGCTCATGCCCGGCGACCCAATCGAGGTCGCCATTGCCGGCGATCCGCGACTGACCGCTGAGGACGCCGCGCGGCTGCGGGCACTGCACGGCCTCGACCAACCGTTCCACGAGCGCTACCTCGCATGGGCCGCCGGCCTCCTGCGTGGGGATTTCGGCTATTCGCGCCTGTTCGCCCAACCCGTCGCGTCGCTGCTTGGCCCGGCGCTGCTGTCCACGCTGGCCCTTGCCGGCACGGCGCTGATCATCGCGCTGGCCGCGGGCGTGACGCTCGGCGCGCTTGCGGCATCGCGGCCGCGCGCGGCGCCCTTCGTCGATGCCCTCGCCGTCATGGGCCAGGCGATGCCGACCTTCTGGCTCGGCATCCTACTGATCATCGCCTTCGCGGTCACGCTCGGCTGGCTGCCAGCCGGCGGGACGGCGGAACAGGGCATCGGCCTGCGCTATCTGATTCTGCCGGTCGCAACGCTGGCCATCGCGCATCTTGCCGCCTATGCGCGGCACTCGGCGGCGAGCCTCGAAGCCACGCTGACCGAACCCTGGATCCGCACCGCCCGCGCGCGTGGCGCATCCGAAGCCGGCGTGCTGATGCGCCATGCCTTCCCCAATGCGGCGCTGCCGGTACTGCAGATCGCAGCCCTCGATGCGGGCGCGCTCGCCGGTGGGGCGCTGGTGACCGAGACGGTCTTCGCGCGGCCCGGCATGGGCAAGCTGCTCTACGACGCGGTAATGGGCAACGACACCAACCTCGCGCTGGTCGCGCTGCTGCTGGTCGCGCTGGTGACAATGCTCGCGACACTCGGCGCGGATCTCGCACAACGCGCGCTCGATCCAAGGCTGCGCGAGCGGTGATCCGGCTCGTCATCGGCCTCGCGCTGCTGGGTGCGCTTGCGGTTGCCGGCATCGCCGCGCCCTTCGTTGCCGATGCGCTCGGCCTCGATCCTTTCGCGCCCGACCTGCTGGCACGCTACGAACCGCCCTCGGCGGCGCATCCGCTCGGCACCGACGATCTCGGACGAGACATCCTGCTGCGGCTGCTGTTCGGCGCGCGCGTTTCGCTCGCGGTCGGGCTGGCGGCCGCACTCGCTGCGACCGTCATCGGCACCACGGCCGGGGTGCTCGCCGCGTGGCGCGGCGGGGTCGCCGATGCCGCGATCATGCGGCTCGCGGATTTCATGCTGGCACTGCCGGCGCTGCCGCTGCTGGTGCTGCTCGCCGCCGCGGACCCGTCGCGCATCGGGCTGCCGGCGCGCGGGGAGGCTGCGGGCGACGTGCTGCGCATCGTCGTCATCCTCGCGATCTTCGGCTGGGTGGGCGTCGCGCGGCTCGCGCGGGCGGCCGCCCTCGCCACGCTGTCGCGCGACCATGTCCGCGCCGCGCGCGCGCTTGGCGCGTCGGAAGCACGCATCCTGCGCCGCCACGTCCTGCCGGCGCTCGCCCCACCCATCGCGGTCGCCACCGCGCTCGCCGTGGCGGGGGCGATCCTTGCCGAATCGACGCTGTCCTTCCTCGGTCTCGGCATCAGCCCGCCTGCGCCGTCCTGGGGGAACATGCTGGCGAACGCACAGGACCTGGTGTTCAGCGCGCCCTGGGCCGCCGTCTGGCCGGGGCTTGCGATCATGGCGACCGTTGCCGGCTGCACGCTGGTCGCGGACGGGATCCGTAGGCGATAGTGGCGAGGCCAGGCCGGGGCTTGGCCCGGCCATGTTGCTTCGGATCAACGCGTGGTCTTGCCAGCCCCGGCAGGCTGCCCGACATGGCCGATAACGACGGCCCGAAACCACTGCTGCCAGGGAGAGCAGGACAATGCCGAACACCCCCCTTTCCAAATCCATGCTGGATCTGCTCTCGCATATCAGCCTGCCCGCGGCCGATCGTCAGTTCCAGCCGGGCGACCAGTCGCTCGCCGACCCAGCCGCCGGCCTGCCGCAGAACCTGTCCGGCACGAACGCCATGCTCGACCTCCTGCTCGCCGAGGCGGAGGAGGATCTGCGCGAGGGCCGCGCGAGGGCGGCCGGCACGGCGCTTGGCATCATCGGCACGCGGCTGGCCCTCGATGACATGCGCGGCAGCACCCCGCCCAAGCATGTCGAATGGCTCGCCGCCCATCTGCGGACCGCGGCGAGCGAGTTGGCCGAGGGCCATGCCGGCAAGTCGCTGAAGGCGGTCCGGCTGGCACGGCTCGCACTGCGGCCCTGACCAGCGCACTGCCGGTTCGTGCCCCACCTTTCTGGGTGGGGTACCGAGCCGTCCGGCCATCCATCAAACATGTCCGATCAGTCATTTGTCGGATAATCTTCCGACAGGATAGAAGGCGTAGGAGAGCCTCCAGGTAACGGATCCCCCCGACCGTGCCGACCGATTCGTCAGGTCTCACCGGCCGAAAGGATGCCCTTGCCATGTTCCGTGCCATTCTCCTCGCCGCTGGGCTGATCCTCGCCCTCGGCACGCTCAGCCCCGCCGATGCGGCGCGCAGCCGCGCCCGTTCCACGGGCACCGAGGCGACCACCGCTTCGACCGAGGCGCCGCGCGCCTCCTCCTCCCGCCGCACCCGCCGGACCGAGGCGAACAGCCAGCGCCGCAGCCGCGGCTCGGCGACCTCCTCGCGCCAGCGTCGCGGGTCGCAGCATGCCTCCGCGTCCGGTTCGCGCCGTGGATCGCGCAGCGCACCGGCCACCGCGACCCAGTGATGCGCGCCAACCGCGCGTCATGAAAAAGGGGGCCGCAAGGCCCCCTTTGCCGTTTCTGCGACGGATGCCGGGGATCAATCCCCGATCACCCCGCCATCCTTCTTCACGATGGCGATCACCGATGGCCGCGGCGGCGTGCCCGGCGTGAAATCCGGCCAGCGCGTCGAGGGCTGCTCGAAGGTCGAGCCGGGATCCTCGCCCGGATGCTGGATGGCGAGGAAGATCGTGCGGTCGTCGGGCGTGATGCGCGGCCCGCACACTTCGGCCCCGGTCGGCGCCTGGTAGAACAACCGCGTCAGCGCCCGCCCATACCCCGCCGTGTCGGCGCCGTAGAGCCCATCGGCCACCCCCGCATTCGTCGGCGCCCCATCGGTCGAGATCCAGATGCGGCCCTTGCTGTCGAAGGCGCAGTTGTCGGGGCAGGACAGCCAGCCCTGATCCGACGTCGCGCGATGGTATTGCGCGCCGGCATCCACGCCCGGCTTGCCGGCGGCGATGAAGATGCCCCAGCGCGCTTCCGTCGCGGCGTGATCCACGCTCCCCGTGCCGGCGCCTGGCGGGATGATCTCGACGACATGGCCGTGCACGTTGCGCGCGCGCGGATTGGCCCCGCCAGCCTGCTCGGCGGTGCGCCGGCTATTGTTCGTCAGCATGACATAGACGCGGCCATTGACCGGGTTGGTCTCGACATCCTCGGGCCGGTCCATCGGCGTGGCGCCGAGCAGCGTGGCGGCGCGGCGCGTCTCCAGCAGGACATCGGCCTGGTTCGCGAAACCGTTGGCCGATGTCAGCGGCCCCTGGCCATGCACCAGCGGCAGCCAGATCACCTTGCCATCTGTCTCGAACTTCGCGACGTGCAGCGTGCCGTCGTCGAGCAGGTCGCGGTTGGCCGCGCGGTCATTCGGGTTCCACGGCCGCGCCGTGACGAACTTGTAGAGGAACTCGAAGCGCTCATCGTCGCCGGAATAGAAGGCGACGCGCCCGTCGGCGCTGACCGCATGCGTCGCACCCTCATGCTTGAAGCGTCCGAGCGCGGTGCGCTTCACCGGCACGCTGTCGGGGTCATAGGGATCGAATTCCACCACCCAGCCGAAGCGGAAGGATTCGTTCGGCTCCTTCTCGATGTTGAAGCGGTCCTGGTGGCTCCACCAATTGTAGAGCGTCTCGGCGCCGATGCCGTAGCGGCGCATGATCGTGGCGTGCGGCGTCTTCGCGGGATCGCCGCCGAAATAGTAGTTGAAGTTCTCCTCACCGGTCAGGACCGTGCCCCAGGGCGTGTTGCCACCAGCGCAGTTGTTGATGGTACCCAGCGCGCGCATGCCAGCGGGATCCGCCGAAGTCTTCATCCGATCCGCCCCCGCCGCGGGGCCGGCGATGCGCATCGGCGTATCGGCGGTGATGCGGCGGTTCGCCCGCCCATCGGCGACGGTGGCCCAGCGTCCGCCCTCGCGCTTCACCTCGATGACCGACAGGCCATGGGCCATCATCTCGGCGCGCACCTGCGCCGCGGTCGTGCGCGATCGCGCCTGCCGGCCGGACCCCAGGCCAGGGAAGATGAGGTTGGTGTTGGTGTACTCGTGGTTGACCACGAGCAGCCCGTGATCCGACGTGCTGCTGCCCCGGGGCAGCGGAAAGTAGTCGAGGTAGTCGCAATTGTAGCCGAACTGCCGTGCCTGCCCCGCCTCGGTCACCTGGTTCGGGTCGAAGGGCAGCGCCCCGGGCAGCACCGGATCGCCCCAGCGGATGACGACCTGCGCCTCATAGCCTTCCGCCACCGCGTGATCCTGCGAAAGCTGATGGCGCAGCTCAGGGAAGGTCAGGGTCGAGGGGCCGCCGCTGCGGGGCGGCACCGCCTGCGCCACCGCTGCCTCCGGCTGCGCCGCCAGCATGGCGGCGGCCGCGCCGGCACCCAGCAGCGTGCGGCGGGCGTAGCGCGCCGCGATGATCTCGCCAATCGGCTGGCGCGGATCGGGATTCGACCGCCCGAGGTCATCCGGGTCGTCGATCCCGGCGGCCTCATCGGTCGGTTGGCGGTGGGGCATGGTGTCCGTTCTCCCTGGCCAGGCTTTGACGGGCACCCAGGCAGTCTCGGCAGAATGGCTGCGGACTGCGCCCGGGCCAATCGGCCTGCTGATGAAGAGTCTAGGACAGCCGTGCGTCAGCGCGCGAGCGTCACGACCATGCTGCGCGGCGGTTCATCCGGTTGCAGGGTGGGCCAGCGCGTCGCCGGCGCGGCCCAGCTTGCGCCGGGCGCGGCGCCAGGATGCGCGATGGCGGCGATCAACGTGCCATCGGCCGCCACCGCCGCACCCGAAGCCGCGGCGCCGACCGGCGTGGCGAGCAGCAGCGTCGGCTGCCCGCGCGCGGCACCGGCCAGAGGCACGCGGTACAGCGCCTCGGGCAGGGCGCCGGGGCGCGCGCCGCGATCGGTGCCGACCAGCAGCGCGCCGTCCCGGTCGAATCCGAGCGAAGCCGGCGCCCAGGGCCAGGCCGGCACAGCAGCCGGCGCCTCACCACGGCGCGCAGGCTGCACCGGCGCTTCCCGGCCTTGCAGCACGACCTCGGCGATCCCGGTCTCAGACGCCACGTCGCCCGCGGCCGGACGGATGTCGAGCACCAGCCCCGCCCCGCCGCGCAGCGCGACGCAGAGCCGCCGCTGCTGCGGATCGAAGGCGACGGCGCAGGCCTGGTCGAGCGGGCTCGCCCCGGCGTTGCGCGCGGCAGCCAGCGGATCGCCCTCGGCGAGCGGCAGCCAGCGCAGCGATCCGCCCTCGATCCGCGCCGCCGCCATGCGGCCGGCATCGAGTGCGCGAACTCCCGCCGCGTCATCCGACAGGAAGCGGTAGAGGAAGCCGCCCGGCCGGCCATCGACCATCCAAACCACGGCCCGCCCGTCGGCGGAGAGCCCGGCCGCCGCATCCACCGCCCCGAAACGCCCCGGCGCGGCGCGCTTGACCGGCACGGAGGACGGGTCGGACGGATCGAGTTCCACCAGTATGCCGGTGGTCCCGGAATCGATGCCGGGCAGCCTTCCACGCCAGGCGGCAGCACCGCCCTCGGCGAGCAGCACGCTGCCCCAGGGTGTCGCACAGCCGCCGGTGACGCCGACTATGCCGGTGGCCGCGCCGCCATCAGCACCGAGCCGGCACAGCGTCGTCGCCGTCAGGCGCCGATTCTGGAAGCCGCCATCGATGACGGCCCAGGTGCCGCCGCGATGGGCGATGTTGAGCAGGCTCGCGCCCTGCATTGCGCCCGCCACATCGGGCAGGTCTCGCCCGCCGGGGAAGGCCATGGCGGCATCGACCGTCGGATGTGCCACCGCCAGCACGGCGCGCGGGACACCGTCCCCGGCCGTCTGTGCCGGAATCACCGCCAGGATGCGCGCATCCCAGCCAAACTGCGCGGCGGCACCCGCGGCGGTCGGGCGCACGGGGTCCCAGGACGGCGCGTCGAAGGTGACGCGGTCGCCCCACCGGATCAGCGCGCCGCGCCGCAGGCCATCGGCCACGAAATCGTCCTGCCGGATGGTCAGCGACTGCGCGCGCAGCGCCGGGGCAGCGAGCGCCAGCGGCGCGGCGAGCAGGGCGCGGCGGGCGATCATGCCGCGGCCTCCTCGATGGCCGGCGGCAGATGAACGCGCACCGGGGGCAGCGCTTCGGTCCACTTGTCCACCTGCACCAGGCAGGATTGCGCCGACGGTCCCTGGCCGAGGCGGGAGGTGCCGATGTCCGCCGTCAGCACATTCGGATTGCCATGCACGCAAAGGCTGCCGGGCACACCCGGTTCCAGCGGGTCGAACCAGGCGCCGGTGGCCATCATCGCCACGCCGCGCATCAGCCCAGCATCGGTGCGCAGCCCGCCAAGGCAAGCGCCGCGATCGTTGAACACCCGCACGATGTCGCCGGGCGCGAGGCCGCGCTCGGCGGCGTCATCCGGGTTCAGCGTGATGGGCTCGCGGCCCTGGATCTTGTCCGCCGCCGCGACACGGCCCGGGTCGAGTTGCCCGTGCAGCCGCGTCGCCGGCTGGTAGGACAGCAGATGTAGCGGGAAGCGCTTCGCCTGATTGGCGCCAAGCCATTCCCGGGGTTCGATCCACAGCGGATGACCCGGCGCGTCGTCGTAGCCGAAGGAAGCGATGGTCTCGCTGAACAACTCCACCTTGCCGGTCGCGGTGTCGAGCGGATGTTCCTCCGGATCGGCGCGGAACGCAGCAAACTGGGTGTATTCCTGGCCGCGCCTGGGCGGCTCGGCCTCCCACCAGCCCTTGGCCCAGAAGCTGTCGAAGTCCGGCGTGTCGAAGCCGGTGCGCGCGCAGTTCTGGCGCCACTGCTCGAACAGGTGGCGCAGCCAGGCTTCCTCGTTGCGCTGTTCGGTGAAGCGGTCGCGGAAGCCGAGTTCCTCGGCGATGTCGGCGAGCATGTCGTGGTCGTTGCGGGCCTGCCCGACGGGGTCGATCGCCCTGTGCATGGCACGGACGAAGCGGTCGCGACCGGACGACGCGATGTCGTTGCGTTCCAGCGTGGTGGTCGCGGGCAGGATGATGTCGGCGTGGCGCGCGGCGGCGGTCCAGTGCTGTTCCTGGATGATGATGGTGTCGGCCTGCGCCCAGGCGCGCAGCATGCGGTTCAAATCCTGGTGGTGATGGAAGGGGTTCCCGCCGGCCCACCAGATGATGCGCGTGTCGGGGTAGCGCCGTTCGCGACCGTTGAAGCCGTAGGCGCCACCCGGATTCTCCAGCATGTCGGTGATGCGCGCGACGGGGATGAACTGTCCCGTCGGGTTGCGCGTGGCCGGCATGGAGAAGGACGGGACCTCGTGCCGCGGCTCGCCCATGCCGTTGACGCTGCCGTAGCCATAGGCGACGCCCTCGCCCAGCTTGCCGATCTTGCCGAGCATCGCGGCCAACGCGGCGAGCATCCAATAGGGCTGTTCGCCGTAGTCCGCGCGCTGCAGCGACCAGGTCGCGGTCAGCATCGCCGGCTGATCGGCGAGTTCCATCGCGATGCGACGAATCGTCGCAGCCGGGATCGTCGTGATCGGTTCGGCCCATTCCGGCGTTTTCACCACGCGGTCGCTTTCGCCCATCACGTAGGCGCGCAATTTCTCCCAGCCGACGCAGCGCGTGGCGAGGTAATCGCGATCCTCCCGCCCCGCCGTCACGATCGTGTGCGCCATCGCCAGCAGCAGCGCCGTGTCGGTGCCCGGCCGGATCGGGATCCATTCCGCGCTGCACCAGTCCGGCACATCGGCGCGGTTGGGCGAGACCTGGATGAAGCGCAGGCCGGCTTCCGCTGCCCTACGCAGGTTGATCTCGTTGGAGTGCACACCCGCGCTGCCGGACGTGACGAGGCCGTTGCGCAGCGGCAGGCCGCCGAGGCACAGCATCACCTTCGAATGGCGTGTGATCGCCGCCCAATCCGTGGTGCGGCCGAGCAGCACCTCATTGGTGCCGAGGATATGCGGCAGCAGCGCCTGCGCCGCCGCGTAGGAATAGGCGTTGACCTGCCCGGTATAGCCGCCGCCAAGGCCGAGGAAGCGCTGCAACTGGCTGCGCGCATGGTGGAAGCGCCCGGCCGAGGACCAGCCATAGGACCCGCCGAAGATGCTGGTCGGGCCGTGTTCGGCGCGCACGCGGCGCGTCTCCTCCGCCACCAGCCGCACCGCGCGGTCCCAGGAGACGGGGATGAAGGGATCGCCGCCGCGCAGCGCACCGCGCCGCCTCCCTTCCAGCCAGCCCTTGCGGATGTGGGGCCGGTCCACGCGGCAGGCGGCGTGGACGATGTCGGGCACGCTTTGGATCAGGCTGCCGGGAAAGGGGTCGCGGGCGAAGGGGCGCACGCCGACCACCCGGCCATCCTGCACCACGGCGTCATAGGTGCCCCAATGGGCGGCGTGCGGCTTGATCTCGGTCATGGGGGCTCCTTCGCGCGGAAAGGTGGCGCGGGCATGGCTGCACCGCAACCGCAGCCCCTTGGGCCGGGCGACGTCCGGGCCTAAGGTGCGGCCCTCTTTCGCCCGGAGAAGGCCCCGCCCATGACCCCGCCGCGCAATTCCAATGCCGCTCGTGACATCGCGAACGTGCTGCACCCCTACACCGACGCCAAGGCGCATCTGCAGAACGGCCCGCTGGTCATCACGCGCGGCAAGGGCGTGAAGATCTACGACGAGCAAGGCAAGGAATATATCGAGGCGCTGGCCGGGCTGTGGTGCGCCAGCCTCGGCTTCGACAATGAGCGCCTGGTGAAGGCCGCGACCGACCAGATGCGGAAGCTGCCCTTCTACCATTCCTTCACGGCGAAGTCGCACGAGCCGATGATCGACCTGGCCGAGATGCTGATCGAGCGCGCACCCGTGCCGATGAGCAAGGCCTTCTTCGGCAATTCCGGCTCCGAGGCCAATGACTCGGCGCTGAAGATGATCTGGTACATGAACAACGCGCTCGGCCGCCCGAAGAAGAAGAAGGTCTTCGCCCGGCTGAAGGCGTATCACGGCATCACCTTGGCCGCCGCGTCGCTGACCGGCCTGCCGGCCAACCACAAGCTGTTCGACGCCCCGATCGCCGGCGGCCGCTTCGTCCATGTCCGCACGCCGCACCACTACCACGAGGCCAAGCCGGGCGAGACCGAGGAGGCGTTCGCGACGCGCCTCGCCGAGGAACTGGAAGCCCGCATCATCGAGGAAGGTGGTGCCGAGGAATGCGCCGCCTTCTGGGCGGAGCCGGTGATGGGTGCCGGCGGCGTGATCGTCCCGCCCAAGACCTATTTCGAGAAGATCCAGGCCGTGCTGAAGAAGTACGACATGCTCTTCGTCGTGGACGAGGTGATCTGCGGCTTCGGGCGCACCGGCAACTACTGGGGCGCGCAGACCTTCAACATCCAGCCGGACATCCTGGTCTGCGCCAAGGCGCTGTCCTCCTCCTACCTGCCGATCTCGGCGGTGCTGGTGAACGAGACGGTGTTCCAGGGCATCGCCGAGGGTTCCTCCGCCGTCGGCACCTGGGGTCACGGCTTCACCTATTCGGGCCATCCGGTCGCCGCCGCCGTCGCGATCGAGACACTGAAGATCTACGACGAGACCAACCTGGTCGCGCATGCGGCCGAAGTCGGCGCGCATATGCAGGCCGAACTGCGCAAGCGCTTCACTGACCATCCGCTGGTCGGCGAAGTGCGCGGCGTCGGCCTGATCGGCGCGATCGAGCTGTCGTCCGACAAGGCCGCGAAGAAGCCGATCGACCCGGCGAAGAAGGCCGGTGCGCGGCTGTGCAAGCTGGGCGAGGAGAACGGCGTGATCCTGCGCGCCATGATCAACGACAGCATGGGCTTCTCCCCGCCGCTCGTGATCACCAAGCAGGAGGTGAACGAGATGCTGGACCGCGTCGGCAAGTCGCTCGACGCGCTGGCGGTGGAACTGCGGCGCGAGAGCATCGCGGCGGTCTGACGAGTGCGCTGGAGGGGCCCTGCCCCTCCAGGCCTCCCCGCCAAATGCCAGCGGGATTTGGAATGCCGGTACTTGGCGCCCGGCACGATAAGCGCTCTGCACCGCCGCGCGGTGCGCCGCGCCCGATACCAATAGACGGCATTCCAAAGTGCACTGCACTTTGGTGGGGTGGTTTGGAGGGGCAAAGCCCCTCCAATTCCCTGGCCAATCCCCGTCCCGATAGGGCAAAGCCCTTCCAACGGCCGCACATGACCATCACCTCCCCCGCCCTGCCGATCGCCGTCGCGCTCGCCATCGCGCCGCTCGCCGCGGTCCTGCAATCCAAGACCATGGCCCCGATCGCGCTGGTCGCGCTGGCGCTTTCGGTGATCGCCGCCTGGCGGCGCGACCGCGCCCCGTCACTGCCGGCCGGAGCGGCGGTCGCCGCGGCGCTGGCGCTCGGCCTATGGGGCGCGGCCAGTGCCGGCTGGGCGATCGAGCCCAGCCGGGCGCTGACCACCGGCCTGTCCCTGTCCGGCATGGTGCTGCTCGCGGGCGGCGCTGCGCAGGCAGTCGAGGACTGCGACGCCGCCGCGCGCAACCGGCTGGTGCCGCTGCTCGCCATCGGCCTCGCGATCGGCCTCGCGGCGGCGGCCATCGACACGCTGAGCGGCAATGCGATCCGTGCTGGCGTCCGCGGATTGAAGGAAATACCGGCCACGCTCGCCTTCGGCCTGAAGCCGGCCGGATCGGTGATGGCGCTGCTGCTGCCGCTTGCCGTCGCGCTGCCCTGGCCGGCGCTGCCGCGCATCGGCTTCCTGGTCCTGGGTGCCGCTGTGCTGATCCTGCTGCCGGGCGATACCGCGAAGATCGCCGCCGTGGTCGGGCTGCTGGCGGCTGGTGCTGCGCATCTCGCGCCGCGCGCAGTGCCACGGTTGGTCGGCGCAGCGCTCGGGGTGAAGATCCTCGCAATGCCATTGTTGGTCGCGCTGGTGCCGGCGCTGCCGCTGGAACGCCTGCCGCAATCCGCGCTGCACCGGATGATGATCTGGGACTTCACGGCGGAACGCATCGCCGAGCGGCCGCTGCTCGGCTGGGGCATGGAAGCCAGCCGGGAAATCCCCGGCGGCCGCGGCCAGCCCGCCGCCGCCGCGCTGGATCGGATGCGCATCACCGATCCCGGCATGCGGCGCTGGTTCGCCGAGCCTCATGTGCAGATCCTGCCGTTGCATCCGCATAACGGTGCGCTGCAACTCTGGCTCGAGTTGGGTGGGATCGGTGCTGCGATCGCAGCACTTCTCGCCTGGTTCCTCGGTGTCGCCGCGGCGCGCGCGCCGTCACCGGCGGCGGCGACCGGGGTGCTCGCCTCTGCGGCGGTGACGGCGATGCTGTCCTTCGGTGCCTGGCAGGCCTGGTGGGTGGCGGCGATGCTACTCGCGGCGGCAGCCTGTGCCGCGCTTCCGCGACGCGAAGCGTCGACCGCCTGACGTCAGCGCGCGCGCTCGACGCAGAAGATCACCACATCCGCCAGCGCCTGCTTCTCGGCTGAGTCAGGGAAGCCGGCCAGCGCCGCGATCGCCTGGTCGCCATAGAGCCGGGCACGTTCGACCGTGTCCGCCAGCGCGCCGTGGCGGCGCATCAGCGCCAGCGCCTCACCCAGGTCGCTCTCGGTCTGCTCGCGGTCTTCGAGCGTGCGGCGCCAGAAGCCGCGTTCGTCCTCGCTGCCGCGCGCGAAGGCGAGCAGCACGGGCAAGGTGATCTTGCCCTCGCGGAAATCGTCGCCGACGGTCTTGCCGAGCGCCTGCTGGTCGGCGCTGTAGTCGAGCGCATCATCCACCAGCTGGAACGCCACGCCGAGCGCCATGCCGAAGTCGCGCAGCGCGGCCTGGCGCGCCGCAGGCTGGTCCGCGACGACGGCGCCGACTTCGGTGGCTGCGGCGAACAACGCGGCGGTCTTGCCCTCGATGACCTTGAGATACTGCGCCTCGGTCGTCGTGGTGTCGTTCTGCGTCATCAGCTGCAGCACCTCGCCTTCGGCGATGGTGGCGGATGCAGCGGAGAGGATGCGCAGCACTTCGAGCGAACCGTCCTCGACCATCACCTCGAAGGCGCGGGAGAACAGGAAGTCGCCGACCAGAACGGAGGCCTTGTTGCCAAACAACGCATTGGCGGAAGCCTGGCCGCGGCGCAGTGCGCTTTCATCGACGACGTCGTCATGCAGAAGCGTGGCGGTATGGATGAACTCGACGCAGGCGGCGAGGCCGACATGGCGCTGGCCGCGATACCCGCACATGCGCGCGGCGGACAGCGTCAGCAGCGGGCGCAGCCGCTTGCCGCCGGCCGCGACGATATGCGCGGCGAGTTGCGGGATCAGCGCGACGTCGCTCTGCATCCGATCCACGATCAGGCGGTTGCAGGCTTCAAGGTCGTCGCGCACCAGGGTGATCAGCGCGCTCAGCGCGTCCTCGCCCTTGCGCGCGGCAGCAGCATCCTGCCGCACCGGACCGGTCTCCCGGTCCCGCGCCATTCCGGCTTCGAGCGGCTTGGCCGAGGCGCTCACCCTTGCACTTCTCCTGTCGTGGCGCGCACCATAGTCACGCACCGCCCGGGCGGCAAGCAGCGGAAAAACCAGGGGAAATGCACTTGCGATGCGCGTCGTCGCCACCACCACGGACCCGGTCCGGCTGTCCTTCCTCCGGGCATTGCTGACCGATGCGGGCATCGCGTCCATCGTGCTCGATGCCCATATCAGCGCCATCGAGGGCGGCATCGGCGCCTTTCCTCGCCGCCTCGCCGTCGTGACCGAGGATGAGGCGCGCGCGCGCGCCGTGCTGCGGGAGGCCGGCGAGGCCCCCGCGTGACCGACACGACCGAGGATACGCTGCTGGATGGCCGGGTGCGGCTGCGCCAGCCGGTGCGGGGGTTCCGCGCCGGGCTGGATGCCGTGCTGCTCGCGGCCTTCGTGCCGGCATGCGCGGGTGACGCGGTGATGGAGGCCGGCTGCGGCAGCGGCGCTGCCTTTCTGTGCTTGGCCGCGCGGGTGCCGGGGCTACGTGTTGCGGCGGTGGAACGTGAAGCGGCAATGGTCGTGCTGGCGCGGGGCAACGCAGCCGCCAACGGCGTCGATGCAACGGTGACCGAGGGCGATGTCGCCGATGTCGCGCTCGCGCGGCGGCTCGGGTCCTGCGACCACGCCCTCGCCAATCCGCCCTATTGGCCCGGCGGCACGCCACCGCCCGGGGCCGTCCGTCGCGCGGCGACGCATGAATCGGGTGCCGGGCTGCCCGGCTGGGTCGCCTTCCTCGCGGCGGCGCTGCGCAATCGCGGCACGATCAGCCTGGTGCTGCCGGCGGCCCGCTTCGACGCCGGCATCGCGGCGCTGCATGGCGCCGGATGCGGGTCCGTCACGCTTCTGCCGGTCGTGCCGCGTGCGGGTGAGGCAGCGAAGCGCGTGCTGATCCGTGCGCGCAAGTCGGGCCGCGCGCCGGCACGGCTGCTGCCGCCCCTCGTGCTGCACCAACCCGATGGTGCCTTCACCGCGGCCGCCGAGGATGTGTTGCGGAATGCCGCCGCGCTGGCGGCGGATTAGACCTTACTGGTCCTTTACCTCGGGGTGACGCAGCAGCCACAGCCGCTCATGCGCCGCCACCAGGCTTTCGAGGTTCTTGCGCCGGTTCGAATCCGGCGACGCCGGGCGGCGCGTCAGCATCGTCTCGAGGATGCGCAGGAGTTCCTCCGCCACCTCGAAGTCGCCCTGGTCGCAGGCATGGTGAAAGGCGATCAGGATCTTGTCGGACAGTCGACGGGTGTGGCGCGGCGCCAATGCGCCACCCCGGCCGCCCTCGGCGCTGTTCGCACCGTCGTGATCATCGAACGACATGATGCCCCTCCGCCGGCGTACGCGTCTGAATCTTGACGAGACACTGCATTCCGGCAGCGCCAACATACCGCCGAAGGCGGCTTTGCGGAACCCTTTGCATCAAAAGGCGCGAAGTTGTGCATTCACCGCAGCGGCGATCGCCTCTGGCGTGCTTTCTGGGCGGAACAGACTACGCACGCGACTGTCGGGTCCAACGAAATAGATGAATGATGAGTGATCCATGAGATATGCGGTTGTGTCGCGCGGCTGCACCTTCGCGTAATAGACGCGATAGGCGCGCGCCACCTGCGCCACCTGTTCCGCACTGCCGGTCAGCCCAACCATGCGTGGATGGAAGCGGGAAACGTAGTCGGCCATCGCGGCGGGCGTGTCGCGCTCCGGATCGACGGAAATGAAGACCGGCGTCACGCGTTCCCCGGCCGGACCCATGGCATCGAGTGCCGCGGCGATGGTGCCGAGTTCGGTCGGGCAGACATCGGGGCAGTAGGTAAAGCCGAAATAGATGAGCATCCCCCGGCCCGCGAAGTCGCGTTCGGTCACCGTCTTGCCGGTCTGGTCCACCAAGGTGAAGGGCCCGCCGAGGGACACGCCCTGAGCAAGCTGCACGCCGCCAGCGGATGGTGCCGGCATATCGGCGCCGGTCAGCCCGGCCAACTGGCGGAGGAAGGCATCGGCGATCGATTCCCCCGGCGTGCGCATGAACCACGCGGTGGCCCAGACGCCGCCGAGCAACACGACGAGAAGAACGGAAGCGAGACGAATGGCGCGGAGCATGATGCGGCGCAGTTAGTCCGCATGACGCGGGGCACGCAAGGGCACCCCGCATCCCGCGACGCGAATGTGCGCGCCCCTCAGTGGCGCACGCCCTCGATCTCCCCCTGCGGCTGCGGGGAGGAGAAGACGGAATCGGCGAAGGCTTCTTCCCAGGTGCCAGCGGTGCTGGCCTTGGAATATTCCGTCGCACGGTTCTCGAAGAAGTTGGTGTGTTCGACCGCGTTCAGCATCTCATCGAGCCAGGGCAGCGGGTTCTTCTCGATGTTGTAGAGCGGCTCGAGGCCGAGCTGCTGCAACCGGCGATCCGCAATGAAGCGGATGTATTCCTTGGTCTGCTTCGCATCGAGGCCCTGCACGCCGCCGAGTTCGAAGGCGAGGTCGATGAAGGCGTCCTCATGCTCCACGATCGTCGCGCAGATCAGGGTGATGTCGCGCTGCAGTTCCTTCGTCCAGATCTCCGGGTTTTCCTGCACGAAGGTACGGAACAGGCGGATGACGGACAGGCAGTGCAGCGTCTCGTCGCGCACCGACCACGTCACGATCTGCCCCATGCCCTTCATCTTGTTGAAGCGCGGGAAGTTCATGAGGATCGCGAAGGATGCGAAGAGCTGCAGGCCTTCCGTGAACGCGCCGAAGGCGGCGAGCGTCTTGGCGATCTCGGTCTTCGATTCGACCGAGAAGGTCTGCATGTAGTCGTACTTGTCCTTCATCTCCTTGTATTTGAGGAAGGCGGTGTACTCGATCTCGGGCATGCCGATGGTGTCGAGCAGGTGGCTGTAGGCTGCGACGTGGATGGTCTCGATGTTGCTGAAGGCGGACAGCATCATGAGCACTTCCGTCGGCTTGAACACCTGGGAGTAGTGCTTCATGTAGCAGTTGTTTACCTCGACATCCGCCTGGGTGAAGAAGCGGAAGATCTGGGTGAGCAGGTTGCGCTCGCCCTCCGTCAGGGTCTTCTGCCAATCCTTGACGTCATCGGCCATCGGCACTTCTTCGGGCAGCCAGTGCACGCGCTGCTGCATCAGCCAGGCGTCATAGGCCCAGGGATAGCGGAACGGCTTGTAGACCGGGTTCCCGGTGAGCAGGTCGAACTTCACCGGAAGCTCGTCATTCGTGATCCCGTCGGCCATGATGCTGCCCCTGTCCCCTGCTGTCGCGGCGCGCCTGTTCTACCACGTGTGGTAGGCGCGGCAATCATCGGTACACAATACCTAGTGTTCCCGGGCTTTGCCGCCGAATCGCCGCCGCTACTCGACGCGGATGCCGGCCTCGCGCGCGACCACCGCATTCTCGGCAAGTTCGCGACGGATGCGCGCATCGAAGGTTTCCGGTCCCTCAGCAAGGACGACGCCACCGGTATCGACGATACGTCGCGCGATCGTCATGTCCCGCAACAGGCCGAGCACATCATTCGCGATGCGATCGACGATCGGCCGCGGCAATCCCTTCGGTCCGATGAAGCCGTACCAGGGGCTGGTGTCGGGGATCTCGAATCCAGCCTCACCCAGCGTCGGGATCGACGGCAGCACCTCGACCCGGTTCGGGCCGCCGATCGCAAGCGGCCGCAGCCCGCCGTCGCGCGCCAGGCCTATCGCACCCGACAGCGTGCTGAAGGTCGCAGGCACGCGCCCGGCCACCACTTCCTGCAGGGCCGGGGCGCCGCCGCGGAAGGCGACATGCGTGACCTCGATTCCCGCCTTGCGACGGAACATCTCCAGCGCGAAATGCCCCGACGACCCGTTGCCCGAGGATGCGAAGGCCATGCCCGGGTCGCGCTTCGCTGCCTCCACCAGTTCCGCCGCCGTGCGGTAGGGCGAGTTCCGACCGACGAACAGCACCGTCGGCGAGGCATAGATGTTCACGATCGGCGTGAAGTCGTTGAGCGTGTCATAGGGCAGCCGCGCATAGACCGCAGCATTCGACGCATGCGTGCTGGCCGCGAGGAAGATCGTGTAGCCATCGGCCGGGGACCGCGCGACCGCCTCGCTGGCGATGACCTGGCTGGCGCCGGCACGATTCTCGATGACGATGGCCTGACCCCAGAGACGGCCAAGCGGATCCTGCAGCAGGCGGCCACCGAAATCGGTCGGACCGCCGGCGGGATAGCCGATGACGAGGCGGACGGGCTTGTCAGGCCAACTGCCCTGGGCGCGCGCGGCACCCGCGATGGGCATGGCCGCCGCCGCGAGCGCGAGGCTGCGCCGTGTGATCATGGTTCTTCCTCCCGTGGTCGTTGGGGGAAGGCTAGCGGGGGTTGGGGCGGGGCGTCGATGGGGAGGGCCTTGCCCTCCCCAAACCCCGCCCACCAAAGGCCTAAGGGCCCTTGGAAACCTCGACTTGGCGCCGCCGGGCGGGCGTCCCGCGTCGTCGTCCCATGGGCCTGGGGGCGAAGGCCTCTCCGGTCACGCCTTCACTGGCAGGCGAGGCATTCCTCGTAATTGTTCGAACTACCCACCGGTGCCGCCGCGGCCATCGGCAGCCGCACTTCCTTCTCCGTCGGCACATGCGCCGCCATGATGTCGCCCTGCCCGACCACCTTCTCGCTGATCGTGTCGGCGCGCTGGATCGACAGCGACCGGCAGTAGTACAGCGACTTCATGCCCTTCTTCCACGCGCTCATGTGGATCTGGTGCAGGTCGCGCTTGTGCACATTGGCCGGCAGGAACAGGTTCACCGACTGCGACTGGCAGATGAAGGGCGTGCGGTCGGCCGCATGCTCGATCACCCAACGCTGGTCGAGTTCGAAGGCGGTCTTGAAGACGGCCTTCTCCTGCTCCGTCAGGAAGTCGAGGTGCTGGACCGAGCCCTTTGTGACGGTGATCGTCGTCCAGGTGTCCTCATCGTCGCGGCCGTGCTTCGCCAGCACCTTCTGCAGGTACGGGTTGCGCACGATGAAGGACCCGGACAGCGTCTTGTGATTGTAAACGTTGGCCGCGATCGGCTCGATCCCGGGGGATGCGCCGCCGCAGATGATGCTGATGGATGCCGTCGGCGCGATCGCGATCTTGTTCGAGAAGCGTTCCATGAAGCCGTATTCGGCGGCGTCGGGGCACGGCCCGCGCTCCTCCGCCAGCAGGCGCGACGCCGCGTCCGCCTGTTCGCGGACGTGCTTGAACATCTTCTTGTTCCACACCTTCGCGACGACGGACTCGAAGGGCACGTTCATCTTCTGCAGGAAGGAGTGGAAGCCCATCACGCCGAGGCCAACGGAACGTTCCCGCATGGCGCTGTACTTCGCCCGCGCCATCGAATCGGGCGCGGTGTCGATGAAGGACTGCAGTACGTTGTCGAGGAAGCGCATGACATCCGTGATGAACAGCGGATCGTCCTTCCACTCGAACCAGGTCTCGCAATTCAGCGAGGACAGGCAGCACACCGCGGTGCGCTGTTCGCCATGCTGGTCGATGCCGGTCGGCAGCGTGATCTCGGAGCAGAGATTCGAGGTCTTCACCTCGAGCCCGGCGAGCTTGTGGTGTTCCGGCTGCGCGCGGTGCACGTGGTCGGAATAGATGATGTAGGGCTCGCCGGTCTCGATCCGCGCCGTCAGGATGCGGATCCAGAGCGACCGCGCCGAGACCTTGCGCATCACCGCCTGGTCCTTGGGCGAGAGCAGCGCCCATTCCTCGTCATTCTCGACCGCGCGCATGAAGGCATCGGACAGCAGAACGCCGTGATGCAGGTTCAGTGCCTTGCGGTTCGGGTCGCCGCCGGTCGGGCGGCGCATCTCGAGGAATTCCTCGATCTCCGGGTGGTGCACCGGCAGGTAGCAGGCCGCCGAACCGCGGCGCAGCGAGCCCTGCGAGATCGCGAGCGTCAGGCTGTCCATCACCCGGATGAAGGGGATGACGCCCGAGGTCTTGCCGTTCTTGCCGACCTTCTCGCCGATGCCGCGCAGATTGCCCCAATAGGAGCCGATGCCGCCCCCCTTGGCGGCGAGCCAGACATTCTCGTTCCACAGCCCGACGATGCCATCGAGACTGTCGGACGCCTCGTTCAGGAAGCAGGAGATCGGCAGCCCGCGCGTCGTACCCCCGTTCGACAGCACCGGCGTCGCCGGCATGAACCACAGCCGGCTGATGTAGTCGTAGATGCGCTGCGCATGGGCGGCGTCGTCGCCATAGGCCGAGGCCACCCGCGCGAAGAGGTCCTGGTAGGATTCCCCAGGCAGCAGGTAGCGGTCATCAAGCGTGGCCTTGCCGAAATCGGTCAGCAGCGCATCGCGCGACGGATCGGTGCGGACCTGGCCATGGCCCTCAAGCTGAACTGCGTCGAACACGGTAGACCCCCCAACCAAACTCATCCCCTGGGCATGTATCCTGCCGTTCATCTGCCCAGGCACACAAGATGTAGTCTTGCCACAGTCACAGGACCACCACATGGGGTGGCCAACAGACCCCTTGCCAAGAGTCGCCGCTTTGTCACAGCCGGAAACACGTTCCCGTTTCGTTCATGATTCCGCGCTGCGATGCCTTTGGCAAGCCAGGACTTTTCCACAGGCGCGAACCGGCCCACTCTGCCGCCGCAGCCACGGAACCGCGCGCCGGACCCGCCTCCTACAGGCGCGCCAACCGGCAGGGGAGAATGCGATGCCGCTCAAGGATATCCTCATCCACCTCGACGCCACCCCCCAATCGGCCGGTCGGCTCGACCTCGCCATCGATCTCGCCCGGCGGCACGATGCGCATCTGACCGCACTTCACATCGTCGATATCGGCATGCCGATGATCGCCATGGCGGATGGTGGCGGCGGGGCGGCGCTGGCCGGGCTGATCGACCAGATGCGCGACACCGCCCTGGCCGACGCCGGCCGCATCGAGGCCGACTACCGCGAGCGCATCCGTCGCGAGTCGCTGCCCGGCGAATGGCGTCAGGCCGAGGGCATGGTGGGTGAGCTCGTCACGCTCCATGCGCGCTATGCCGACCTCGTCATCGTCGGCCAGGACGATCCGGACGGGCCCACCACCGGCGCGGCGGGGCTGGCGGGCGACATCCTGTTCGGCGCCGGGCGACCGGTGCTGGTGGTCCCCTATGCCGGCCGCTTCGCCAGCACCGGCCGGCGCGTCCTGGTCGGCTGGAATGCGAGCCGGGAGGCCGCGCGTGCGGTCAACGACGCGCTGCCGCTGATCGCCCGGGCGGATGCGGCCTGCGTGCTCGCCGCCAATCCCCGCCGCGGCATCGACGGCCATGGCGAGGAGCCGGGGGCGGATATTGCCCTGCACCTCGCCCGCCACGGTGCGAAGGTTTCGGTCGAGCACCGCCTCGCACCCGATGTGCCGGATGCCGACCTGCTGCTGAACCACGCGATGGACATGTCGGCGGACCTGATCGTGATCGGCGCCTATGGCCATTCGCGGCTGCGCGAATTCGTCCTGGGCGGGGTGACGCGAACCATCCTGAAGCAGATGACGGTGCCGGTGCTGATGTCACATTGAGAGGGACGGCTCTCCCCCCTCCCCGCTCATCCGCTGAGGCCCAGCCGCGCACCTTCTTCCGTCCACACCCGCGCCTCGCGCGCCATCCGCGCGGCGAAGTCCTGCGGCGTGCCGCCCAGCCCGTCGAGCGCGAGCTCGGCGAACAGCCTGCGCGTCTCCTCCTGCGCCAAGGCGGCGTTCACCGCAGCGTTCAACCGCTCGATCACCGCCGCTGGTGTGCGACGGGGCGCGAACAGGCCGAACCATTGTTCCAGCCCGAAATCGTCGAGGCCGACGGCTTCGGCGACCGTTGGGACATCGGGAATCGCTGGTGAGCGCTGCCGCGAGGTGACGGCCAGCAGCCGGAGCCGTCCGTCCCGCGCGTGCGGCAGCACCGGCGTGGAGCCGATGATGCCGAGCGGCACCTGCCCCCCGACCAGGTCATTCACCGCATTCCCGCCACCACGATAGGCAACCGGCGTAAGGCGGATCCCGGCGCGATCGGCGAAGAGCGCGCCCGCCAGGTGCTGCGTCCCGCCGAGGCCGGCGACGACATAGGGAATCTCCTCACTGGTCCGCCGCGCGAGCGCAACCAGTTCGGCCAGCGACGCAACGCCGAGCGAGGGATGCGCCGCGATGACGATCGGCTGGGCGACGAGCAGCGAGACGGGTTCGAAATCCCGCGCCACGTCATACGGCAGGTTCGGCCGCAGCAGGGTCTGGAACACCGCGGAATCGGCCGCGACGGCCAGGGTGTGGCCGTCCGGCGCGGCGCGCGCGGCGGCCTCCATGCCGATCGCGCCATTCGCGCCGGCGCGGTTCTCCATCACCAGCGGCTGCCCGATGCGCTCGCCCATCTGCGGCGCCAGGGCGCGCACGGAGACGTCCGAGGTGCCACCCGGCGCATAGGGCACGATCACCCGCACCGGGCGCGTGGGCCAGGAGGACTGCGCCGCTGCCGGCCGGAACGCGGCGGCCCCGGCGGCGGCGAGGAGAAGGCTGCGGCGCCCTGCAGAGGCGACGCTCACGCTGCGAAGCTCGAACGAAGCTGAGCACCCCAGCGCCCATTCAGCTTCGCGATGACCCAAATCGAGCGGAAAGTGCCGAGCGGCGACCCATCGGCGCGATAGCGGGTGAACTGCACGTCGAGATGCACCTTGTCGTCGGAAGCGGCGATCGGGCGGCGGAAATCCCAGGCGCTGTGGTGCCAACCGTCCCCGGCACGAGCGAGGAAATCGGCGAGGTAGCTGTCCGGGCTGGTCCAGGTCTGCAGCCGGCCCTGCGACAGGCGGTAGTGTGGAAAGTGGAGCGCCGACGTCATCCCGGCCTGGTCGCTCGCGTTCAGCCCGGCCATGTGCCGGTCCATCACCGCGATCGCCTGCGCGATCGCTTCGTCATGCTGTTGGTCGCCGTTCACGTCTTCCATCCCTTCGCACCGCTATCGAGCAGGCGTGCCGGGGGCAGGATAGTCGCGGTCGGATCGTGCCGAAAAATGATGTTATGCTATATGTTGATCCATCCAACGCATGATCGTCGATGACCCTCGGCCGCCATCTCGACATGTCGCAGCTCCGCGCGGCGATCGCCGTCCAGGATGAGGGCACGGTGACCGCGGCGGCGCTGTCGCTCGGGCTCAGCCAACCGGCCGTGAGCCGTCTGGTCGCGATGCTGGAGGCCGAACTCGGCTTTGCTGTCTTCGAGCGCAATCGCAAGCGGCTGGTCGTCACTGAACGGGGCGACCGGTTTCTCGATGAGGCCCGCCGTGCCCTGGCGGCGATGACACGGCTGACCATCGCCGGACGGGAACTGGCACAGGGCCAGCGCGGGCTGCTGCGGATCGGCGCGATACCGGCGCTCGCCCACGGCGTGCTGGCCCGCGCCGCCGGCCGTCACGTCCGTCTCGCGCCCGACGTGGTGCTCGACATCCGGCAGTTGCCGCGGCACGAACAGATCGTCGGTCTGCGGGCCGGCTGGCTGGACGCCGGGCTGGCCGCCCTGCCGTTCAGCGCCAGCGGGCTTCGTGTCGAGCCGATCGGCGAGGCGGCGGCGCAGTGCTTCCTGCCGGCCGACCATGCGCTCGCCGGCCGCAATCTCATCATGCCGGCTGACCTTGCGGGCGAGACGCTGGTCCTCGGCCGCGACGAATCCCTGCTGCGCCAGCGCGTGGACGATTCACTCCGCCAGGCCGGCATCCGCAAGCGCGCGCTGGTCGTCACGGAAAGCACGCCGCTCGCGCTGTCTCTCATTGCCGCAGGCGCAGGGCTGTCGATCGGCCATGCGATGCCGGCGGCAGCCCTGCCGGCCGGTGTCGTCGCGCGACGCTTCGAGCCGCGCCTCGCCTTCACCTACGCCGTCATGACCCAGGCAGCGGAGACCCGCTCCTCCCTGGTCGACCTTCTGCGGGACACGTTGTGCGAGGCCGGGCGGTCAACCTGGTCCTGACGCGCCGCCGGCGTTCCGCCGCGCCAGCCGCATCCCCGCGATATACCCCCACGCCATGTTCGGCCCGATCGTCGTGCCGGTGCCGACATTGCGCGACCCGATCGGGCTCGCCATGGCGATGCCCGCCGCGAACAGACCGGGAATCACGCTGCCATCCGGCCGCAGCACCTCGGCATGCTCATTGGTACGGGCGCCGCCCTTGGTGCCGAGGATCGACCGGCTCAGCGGGAAGGCGAGGAACGGCGCCCGCTGGATCGGGTCCATGCCGGCGCGGCGGCGCTTGTCGCCAGCTGCCGCCGGGTCCGGCCGCGCGGGCCGGCCGAAATCCTCGTCCTTCCCCGCGACGGCGAAGGCGTTGAACCGGGCGACACTCGCTTCCAGCACCGCCGGATCGGCGCCGATCAGCGCGGCCAGGGCGGCGATGTCCGGCGCCTGCCGCGCCCAGGCAGGATCGGCCTTGGTCGCCCAGCGCACCGGCGGCACCTGGTCGAGCATCCGCGCATCCGTGATGACCCAGGCCGGGAGGTGCACCGGCTCGCCCGTCGCGGGGTCGCGGCGGTCGAGTTCCTCGCCGATATTGAAGGTCAGCTCGTTCATGAAGCGCCGGCCGATGCGGTCCACCAGCATGGCGTTCGTCTCGGTGTGGAAGGGAACCGGTTGGGCGAGCAGCCGTCCCTGGTAGTTCACGGGTATCGACGGCGCGATGGTCGCCTGATCCATATGTGCCAGCGCCGCGCCGGCGGCCTCGGCCATGCGCTGGCCGTCGCCCTCATGCGCCCCGGGACTGCCGAGGTAGTCCACCGGCCCGGGGAAGTGCCGCTTCAGCAGCGCCGCATCCCATTCGAAACCGCCCGTCGCGATGACAACGCCGGCACGGGCCGCCCACGCCTCCCGCGCACCGCCGCGCTCGACCACCGCGCCGGTCACCGCACCGGTCGCATCCTGGGTCAGTTCCACCGCGCGGGCCGACAGCACCACCTGCACGCCCGCATCGAGGCAGCCGCGCAGCAGCCCCGTCACCAGCGCCGTGCCCTTGCCGCGCGCATTGACCAGCCAGCGCCACAACAGCCTGGGCGCCAGCGACAGCGCCGTGCTGTAGGGTTTGTGGTAGATGTCGGTCGTCACCGCCTCGTGGTAGGTGAAGATCTCCGGAATGGTCGATTTGCGGATGCGGAAGGCGAAGCGCCCCGCCCGCCAGCGGCTGAGCGCCCGCGGCGACATCATCCGCCCCCGCGCCTTCGCCCCGGGCAGGGTCCGCAAGGGGTCCGGTTCCGGCGTCAGCGCGAAGCGCAGCGGGGTATGCGCCTCGACGAAGCGCAGCATCTCAGGCGCGGCATGCACGAAGGCCTGCCACAGCGGCTCCTCGGTCGCAGCCCAGCCTTCCGGGGCGGCGGCGCGGATATAGGTCAGCGCCTCCTCGGGGCTGTCCTCGATGCCGGCCTCGGCCGCCAGGTGATTGGCCGGGATCCAGGTGCCGGCCCCCGACATGGCGGTGGTGCCGCCCAGCCGGTCGGTCTTCTCCAGCACCGTGACCGACAGGCCCCGCCTCGCCGCGGTCAGCGCCGCCACCAGCCCGGCCGAGCCAGAGCCCAGCACCAGCACATCCGTTTGGTATGTCCCCATCGGGCGTTCATCCCTCCGCGCCGATGGCGCGGCAAGAGGGTCGCCGCATCATCCGTCGCGCCCATGGCGATGATCGCCCAATCCCATTGGCATTCGTGCCGATCCGGGCGCATCTGGTCGGGCAGACCAAGGAGCGTCCCCCCATGCCCGACACCCTGCCCCAGCCCGCCACCCGCACCGCGATCCACCCCGCGACGCGCATCGGCCATGTCCACCTCAAGGTCGCCAATATCGACCGGGCGCTGGCCTTCTGGCGCGACATCATCGGCCTTGAGGTCCAGCAGACCTATGGCGACCAGGCGGTGTTCCTGTCGGCCGGCGGCTACCACCACCACATCGCGCTCAACACCTGGGAGAGCAAGGACGGCGCCTGGCCGCCGCCGGGCACCACCGGGCTGTTCCACGTCGCCCTGCTGTATCCGGACCGCAAGGCACTGGCCCAGGCGCTGCAGCGGCTGCTGGAGGCCGAATGGCCGCTGGAAGGTGCGTCCGACCACGGCGTGTCCGAAGCGCTGTACCTGCGCGACCCCGACGGCAACGGCGTCGAGCTCTATCGGGACCGGGCGGAAGCGGATTGGCCGCGCGACGCCGCCGGCAGGCTCGCCATGGTGACGAAGCGGCTCGACCTCAACGCGCTGCTGGCCGAGGCGGCGTAGTTCCGCGCGATCACGGCCGCATCCCGCGACCGTGATCGCATCTCGTTGCGCCGATGTCGTAACGTCTCCTTCGGGAGGACGTGCCGATGAACGCGATGCTCCTGGCGCTCGGCGCAGCTTGTCTTGTCGTCGCACACGACGCCCCCGCCGCGGGACAGACCGAATCCGCGGCGCGGCGCGAATGCATGCAGGCGATCCGCGAACAGGGCATACGGGGCTTCGCCCTGTCATACCCGCGCTTCACCCGGACCAATGATGGCATGTCGCTGACCGGCCAGATGGTCCAGGGCCCGGCGCGGCTGGACTTCACCTGTGCCATCGACCGGCGGGCCAAGGTTACCGACCTCGCCGTGACGCGCCCGACGCAGTAGGACCCGCCACGCAGCGGTCAGAGCGCCTGTTGCGCGTCCTCGCGCAGCATCTCGAGTTCGAGCCACCGCTCCTCGGCGCCGGCGAGCGCGGCATGGGCCGCCGCCAGGGCTTCCGTCGCCTTGGTGAAGCCCGTGGGGTCGCGGGCATAGAAGGCGCTGTCGGCCACCTTCGCCTCCAATGCGGCGATCTCGGCCGACAGGGCTTCCATCCGGGCCGGCAGAGTCTTGAGCTCGTGCTGCTCCTTCGCGTTCATGCGCACGCGCTGGCGTGCCGGCGGCGCCGCGCGCAGGGCCGGGTCGGCCTTCGGCGCCACGGCCTCGGCCCTGGCCGCGTCGGCGGCCCGCGCCCGCACGCCATGGCCACGCTGCGCCACCATGTCGGAATAGCCGCCGGCGTAATCCTGCCAGCGCCCCTCCCCTTCCCAGGCGATCACGCTGGTCACGGTGCGGTCGAGGAAGTCACGGTCGTGGCTGACCAGGATCACCGTGCCAGCGTAATCCGCGACGAGTTCCTGGAGCAGGTCCAACGTCTCGAGGTCGAGGTCGTTGGTCGGTTCGTCCAGCACCAGCAGGTTGGACGGCTTGGCGAAGGCGCGCGCGAGCATCAGCCGTCCGCGCTCGCCGCCCGACAGCGCCGAGAGCGGCGTGCGCGCCTGTTCCGGCGTGAACAGGAAGTCCTTCATGTAGCCGATGACGTGGCGCGGCTGGCCGTTCACATGCACCTGGTCGCCACGGCCTTCGGTCAGTGCCTCGGCCAGTGTGATCGACGGATCGAGGCTGGCGCGGCGCTGGTCGAGGCCGACCATCTCGATGCCGGTGCCGAGCCGCACCTCGCCGCTGTCGGGTGCCAGCACGCCGGTCAGCATGTTGAGCAGCGTCGTCTTGCCCGCGCCATTCGGTCCGACGATGCCGACGCGATCGCCCCGGATGATGCGCGTGGTGACGTCACGCACGATGGCGCGCTCGCCATAGGATTTCGAGATGGCATCCGCGGCGACGACGAGGTTGCCGGAACCCGCGGCTTCGGCAGCAGCCATGGTGACGCGGCCCTGCGCACCGACGCGCTCGCGGCGCTTCGCGCGCAGCGCGTGCAGGTTCTCCAGACGCCGGACATTGCGCTTGCGCCGGGCGGTGACGCCGTAGCGCAGCCAGTGCTCCTCCCGCACGATCTTGCGGGCGAGCTTGTGGGCGTCGCGCTCCTCCTCCTCCAGCACTTGGTCGCGCCATTCCTCGAAATGCGCGAAGCCGCGTTCGAGGCGGCGCGTGGTGCCGCGATCCAGCCAGACCATGGCCCGCGACAGGCGTTCGAGAAAGCGCCGATCGTGGCTGATCAGCACCAGCGCGGAGTCGAGCGAGGCGAGTTCGGATTCCAGCCACTCGATCGCCGGCAGGTCGAGATGGTTGGTCGGCTCATCCAGCAGCAGGATGTCCGGCGACGGCGCCAGCGCACGAGCAAGGGCGGCGCGCCGGGTTTCCCCGCCCGACAGCGCGGCCGGTGCCTCCGCGCCGGTCATGCCGAGTTGTTCGAGCAGGTAGCGCGCCCGATGCGGATCATCCGCGGGACCGAGCCCGGCCTGGACATAGGCCATGACGTCGGGAAAGGCGGAGAGATCGGGTTCCTGTTCCAGGTAGCGCATGGTGGCACCCGGCTGGACGAAGCGGGTGCCGCCTTCGGCCTCGATGATGCCGGCCGCGACCTTCAGCAGGGTGGACTTGCCCGACCCGTTCCGCCCGACGAGCGCCAGGCGTTCGCCCGGCGCCACGGACAGCCCGGCGCCATCGAGCAGCCGCGTGCTGCCGAAGCCATGCCGGATATCGGTGAGGAGCAGAAGCGGAGGCGGAGCCATGTCAAAGTCCTGGCGGGGTCCGGGGTGACACTGTCACCCCGGCGGGGGTCCAGGGGGCGGCGCCCCCTGGCATTCACCCCGCAAACGGATCCCGCATCATGATCGTGTCGTCCCGTTCGGGGCTGGTGGACAGCAGCACGATCGGCGCTTCCACCAGTTCCTCGATGCGGCGGACGTACTTCACCGCTTCCGCCGGCAATTCGGCATAGGACCGCGCGCCCCTGGTGGAGCCAGCCCAGCCGGCCATCGTCTCGAAGATCGGCTCGGCGGCGGACTGGGCGCGGAAGGCGGCCGGCAGACGCTTCACCACTTCCCCGTTGATCCGGTAGCCGGTGCAGATCCTGAGTTCCGGCAGCCCGTCCAGCACGTCGAGCTTGGTCAGCACCAGGCCCTGGATGCCGCCGACCTTCACCGCCTGGCGCACCATGCAGGCATCGAACCAGCCGCAGCGGCGCGGGCGGCCGGTGACAGTGCCGAATTCGCGCCCGCGCTCACCCAGCAACTTGCCGGTGGCGTCGAACAGCTCCGATGGGAACGGCCCGGAGCCGACGCGGGTGGTGTAGGCCTTGGCGATGCCGAGGACGAAGCCGATCGCGTCCGGCCCGATGCCCGCCCCGCCCGCCGCATTGCCCGCGACGGTGTTGGAGGAGGTGACGTAGGGGTAGGTGCCGTGATCGACATCCAGCATCACCGCCTGCGCGCCTTCGAACAGCACGCGCTTGCCGGTGTGGCGGGCGCCGTCCAGGCGCTCCCAGACCGGCTCGGCATAGGGCAGCAGCTTCGGCGCGAGGGCCAGCAGGCCGTCGAGCAACTCCTGCTTGGTGAATTCCGGCGCGCCGAGGCCGCGGAACAGCGCGTTGTGGTGCAGCAGCAATTCGTCGAGCTTGGCCGACAGCGTCTCGGGTTCGGCGAGGTCGCACAGGCGGATCGACCGGCGGCCGACCTTGTCCTCATAGGCCGGGCCGATGCCGCGGCCGGTGGTGCCGATCTTGTCCTCGCCGCGCGCGGCCTCGCGCGCCTTGTCGAGCGCGGGGTGCAGCGGAAGGATCAGCGGCACGTTCTCGGCGATGCGGAGATTGTCAGGGCTGACCTTGAGGCCCTGCGCGGTCACGCGCTCGATCTCGGAGAGCAGCGCTTCCGGGTCCAGCACGACGCCATTGCCGATGATGCCGAGCTTGCCGCGCACGACGCCCGAAGGGAGGAGCGACAGCTTGTAGGTCTCGTTGCCCACCACGAGCGTGTGGCCGGCGTTGTGGCCGCCCTGGAAGCGCACCACGATGTCGGCGCGGCTGGCGAGCCAGTCCACCACCTTGCCCTTGCCCTCGTCGCCCCACTGGGCGCCGATCACGGCGACATTGGCCATGGTCGTTCAGTCCTTCACCAGGATCGGGACGGCCGCGCCGTCCTTCAGTTCGTGGGTGCAGCGCAGGCGCTGCGGCGTGTCCTCGGGCGCGAGTGCGGCGACCGTCGCGAAGCCCTGGGCGCGGAAGGCCGCGCCATCCGACCCCATCGGCAGGAACAGGCGCGGCTTCGGCGCCACCGAAGGGGCCGCGCGCAGCACGGCGTCGGGGTACAGCGTCATGCCCGTCGCCGGCTCGTCATTCTGCGAGACGTAGCGCCCACCACGGGCGAGTTCCCCCGACATGCCGGCGCCGAACAACGTGAAGGCCACGCCAGTGTGGTAGCGGAAGCCACGGAACTCGACCGGGTCGAGGGTGATGCGCAGCCCCGGCGCGCGCGCCTGGATGGCCGAGAGCACCTCCGCCGCATTGCGGGCGATGGCACGGGCGGCGGGCGGCAGTTCGGCCGCCTCCAGCGCGGCGAGCGCGCCATCGGCCGGCCCGGTCGCCGCCATCAGCCCCGGCAGGGCGGCGAGCGCGCCGGCCTGGCCCTGCACCAGCGTCGCCACCGCCGCGCTGTCCTTGCGGTCGAGCGCGCGGGCAAGGCTGGAGCGCAACGCCAGTGCCAGCCGGGCATCATCCATCAGTGCCGGCACCATGGTCGGCAGCGTCACATCGAGGCTGACCGCGGTGACGCCGACCGCAGCGAGTGCCTCGACCGCGACGACCGCGATCTCGGCATCCGCGGCCGGGGCGGCGCCGCCGATCAGCTCGACGCCCGCCTGCGGCAACTGGCGGGACGGGGCGAGCTGCGTCCCACGCACCCGCAGCACCTGGCCGGCGTAGCAGAGCCGCAGCGGCCGGGCCTGGGCTCCGAGCCGTGTGGCGGCAATGCGCGCGACCTGCGGCGTGGTGTCCGCCCGCAGCCCCATCATGCGCTGGCTGACCGGGTCCATCAGGCGGAAGGTCTGTTCAGCCACCGCCGCGCCGGACCCAGCCAGCAGGCTGTCCTCGAATTCCAGCAGGGGCGGCTTCACACGCTCATAACCATGGGCGGCGAAGACGCCCATCATCGCCTCGACGAGGTCGGCCTCCCGCTCGGCTTCGGGCGGCAGGAGGTCGGCGAGGCCCGCGGGCAGCAGGGCGGGATTGGGCAGGTCGTCGGTCATGGCCGGCCGAGGGTGTGGCAGGGCGCCCGCCCCCGGGCAACCCCTGCGCGCGCGGGGCCGACCGGCGCCGCGATTCCGCCATGACTTGGCCGGGCCACGGCCATGGCGCGGCTGCACAAAGGCGGCATCGGCTTCACGGCCCGTCAACCATTTCCGCCGCAGGGTGTTCTCAAGGGTAATCCCATGGCGGGAGAGAGAATGTCATGTCCGAGGCCACTGCCTCCATCACCGTTCCGGCGCATGCCGTCGCCGAGGCCGAGACGCTGCCGCGGTTCGAGAATCCCGGCCGCGGCTTCGCCAATGGCCTGTTGCTGGCCCTGCCCCTCTGGGGCCTGATCGGTGTCGCGATCTGGGCCCTGGCCTGACGTTCCGTCCCTTTTGCGATCGCCCCGCGCTGGGGCATCCTGTCCGTGCGCCGGTTGGCATGGAGGATGGAATGCAGCGCAGGTCGGTGATCGTCCTGGGGCTTCTGGCGGGCGCGCTCGTGGCCTGCGCGTCGCAACCGCCCGATTTCAGTTATGGCGGCGCCGGTTTCCAGCCGAACAACGTCCGGCTGAACCTCGCCTATGCCGAACGCAATTTCGGCGACATGAGCCAGTATCGCGGCAAGCCCGCCGAGACCGCCGCGGCCCTCGCTCAGTTCGAGGCCGCGGTCGCTGGCATGCGCGACCCGGCCACCTCGATCGCCCTGCCGATGCGCTATGGGTCCCAGGTCGCCGCCGCGATCCGCGAGGAACGCGAGGCGGTGGGCATTCCTCTGGACGTGTTGCCCGGCCAGGCCTCGGCCGCGCTGGCCGCCGCGGTGGGACCACTGCAGAGCGGGAACCAGGCGGCGATCCGCGCGGCGCTGTCCAATCCGGTTTTCACCCTTGGGCCGGACGCGACGCTGGAACGGCTCACCAACCTGCCGCGGATGTGGATGATGGAATCCATCGCCCCGATCCTGACCCGGGCCGCCGGCAGCGAGTCGGGTGTCGTGATCCGCTGACGAGCACCGGAGGGGCAGCGCCCCTCCGGCCCCTGTTCAGAACGCCAGTGCCGTCGCTTGCACCACCAGCGGCAGCTTCCGCACCCCGGCCAGCACGCCTTCCGGCATCGGCCCGTCCAGGCCGACAAGGCAGACGGCATCACCACCCGGCGCCGAACGCCCGAGGTGGAAGGTCGCGATGTTCACCCCCGCATCGGCCAACGCCATGCCGAAGCGGCCGATGAAGCCAGGCTTGTCCTGGTTGGTGACGTAGAGCATGTGCGGTGCGAAATCGGCCTCGACCGCGATGCCCTTGATGGCAACGAGGCGCGGCTTGTTCTCGGCCAGCAGCGTGCCGGCGATCGACTTTTCATAACGGTCGGTGACGACGGTCAGGCGCACCAGCGTCTGGTATTCACCGCTGCGTTCGACGGTGGTCTCGGCGACCTCGATACCGCGCTGCCTCGCGAGCACAGGGGCGTTGACCATGTTCACCGCACCCATCAGCGGGGTCAGCACGCCGGCGAGCACGGCGGCCGTCAGCGGACGGTGATTCAGTTCCGCCGCATGGCCTTCATATTCGACGCGGATCGCATTGATCGCGCCATCCTGCGCGGCGGTGAGTTGCCCCGCCATACCGCCGATCAGCCGCGCCAGTTCCATGTAGGGCCTGAGGCGCGGCGCTTCCTCCGCGGTCACGCTCGGCATGTTGATGGCGTTGGACACCGCGCCGGTCAGCAGGAAATCGGCCATCTGGTCGGCCACCTGCAGGGCGACGTTCTCCTGCGCCTCGGCCGTCGCCGCCCCGAGATGCGGCGTGCAGACGACATTCTCCAGGCCGAAGAGCGGGCTGTCGGTTGCCGGTTCCGTCTCGAACACATCGAGCGCCGCACCCGCGAGATGGCTGGACTTCAGCGCCTCGGCGAGGGCGGCTTCGTCCACCAGACCGCCGCGGGCGCAATTGATCAGCCGCGCACCCTTCTTCATCCGCGCGATGGCGTCGCGGGAGATGACGTTGCGCGTCTGCTCGGTCAGCGGCGTGTGCAGCGTGATGATATCGGCACGCGCGATCAGGTCGTTGAGTTCGACCTTCTCGACACCGATCTCGACGGCGCGCTTCTCCGACAGGAAGGGGTCGAAGGCGATGACCTTCATCTTCAGCCCCAACGCGCGGTCGGCGACGATGGAACCGATATTGCCGCAGCCGATCAGGCCAAGCGTCTTGCCGAACAGCTCGACGCCCATGAAGCGGTTCTTCTCCCATTTGCCGGCCTTGGTGGAGGCGCTGGCGTCGGGGATCTGGCGGGCCAGCGCGAACATCATGGCGATGGCATGCTCGGCCGTGGTGATGGCGTTGCCGAAGGGTGTGTTCATCACCACCACGCCGCGCGCGGTCGCCGATGTCACATCCACATTATCCACGCCAATGCCGGCGCGGCCGACGACCTTGAGGTTCGGCGCGGCCTCCATCAGTTCGCGCGTCACCTTGGTGGCGGAGCGCACCGCGAGCCCGTCATAGGCGCCGATGATGGCGCGCAGGTCGGCCGGGGAGAGACCCGGCTTGAAGTCCACCTCGATGCCGCGGTCCTTGAAGATCTGGACGGCGGCGGGGCTGAGCTTGTCGGAGATGAGAACCTTCGGCATCGCTCAGGCCACCACGATCTCGGTTTCGACAACGGCGAGCGCCCAGTCGAGCCACGGCAGCAGCGCCTGGATATCGGCGGTCTCCACGGTGGCACCGCCCCAGATGCGCAGCCCAGGGGGCGCGTCGCGATAGGCGCCAGCGTCGAGCGCGACACCTTCCTTCTCGAGCAGGGAGGCGAGCTTCTTGGCGGCCGCTTCCTGCGCCTCCGCCCCCATCACGGTGAACCAGGGCGCGGTGATCTTGAGGCAGATCGACGTGCAGGACCGCGTCGCCGGATCCTTGGCGAGGAAGTCGTAGCCCGGCTTCGTCGCGACCCAGCGTGCGATGGCGGCGAGGTTCGCCTCCGACCGCGCGATCAGCCCCTTCAGCCCGCCGACGGCGTCGGCCCATTTCAGCCCGTCGATCGCGTCCTCGACACAGAGCATGGACGGCGTGTTGATCGTCTCGCCCTTGAAGATGCCCTCGATCAGCTTCCCGCCCTTGGTCATGCGGAAGATCTTCGGCAGCGGACGATCAGGGTTGAAGGATTCCAGCCGCGCCACAGCGCGCGGCGACAGCGCGAGCATGCCATGCGCGGCCTCCCCGCCCAGCACCTTCTGCCAGGACCAGGTGACGACATCGAGCTTGTCCCAGGGCAGGTCCATCGCGAAGGCAGCCGAGGTCGCGTCGCAGATGGCGAGGCCCTCGCGGTCCGCCTTGATGAAGTCCGCATTCGGCAGACGCACGCCCGAGGTCGTGCCGTTCCAAACGAAGACCACGTCGCGCGCCGGATCGATCTGCGCGAGGTCCGGCAGTTGCCCATAGGGCGCTTCCAGCACACGCGCATCCTTGAGCTTCAGCTGCTTGACGACATCCGTCGCCCATTCCTTCGAGAAGGATTCCCAGGCGAGGACATCGACGCCGCGCGCACCGAGCATCGACCACAGCACCATCTCGACCGCGCCGGTATCGGAGGCCGGCACGATGCCCAGCCGCCAATCGGCGGGCATGCGGAGGACCGCCTTGGAGCGATCGATCACCTCGGCGAGGCGCGCCTTGGGGTCCTTGGCACGGTGGCTGCGCCCGAGCAGCGCGGGCTCAAGCGCGGCGAGCGTCCAGCCGGGACGCTTGGCACAAGGACCGGATGAGAAATGCGGGTTCGCGGGACGGAGTCCCGGCTTGCGGGTGGCGATTGCCATGATGCGGCTCCCTTCCAGAAGCGGATGCGCCCCGGTGGGGGGGCGTGGCCCGGGACGGGAGCTAGCGCCGGCGGAAGCCGCGATCAAGGGCCGCATGTATCGGCGCCGCAAAATTCCGCTGGCCGGAGGGCGGCGCGTCGACCCGCCAAGCACCACCGCCTGGCCGCCGCCGCCGTCGGAGAACCTTACAGCGCGACGCATCCAGAGGCATGGGGTCGATTAACTACTTGAATTATCGATACAAATTCTCTGGCACGACGGTTGCTTTTTCCTGAGCCGTCCGGGGAGTGCTTCGGAGACGACCGCACTGAGCCGATAGAAGTGGAGAGAGAGACGATATGAAACATGTTCTCCTGACGGCGGTGGCAGCAGCCGGATTGCTGGCTGCATCCCGCGCCGACGCGGCCATCACGATCAGGGCCGAGGCCAATACGGGCGGTGGCTACGTGACCATCGGTACCGTGACTGACCAAGGGGCGGGGGATCTGAACCTGTCCCTCGGCAATGTCGCAGCCTCCTTCTCGGGCGCTGGGGTGGGCGTGTCCATCAACACCGCGCTCGGCGACCCCACGATACCGCAGCCTGGCCTCTCGGTTACCGCGAACGCCGCAACCGTCGCGGGCGCGCCTGCGCTGCTGCTGCGTCTGTCCTTCACGCAGACCGACGTGACGGCGAACAGCGGCGGCCTCGTGAGCGACTTCGCGCTGACGAGCCTGCTTGGCGGTGGCGCGGGCGTTACCATCTCCAGCTTCGTGGATGACGCGAATACCGCGTTCGGGCAGACGACCCCCCTGTTCTCGCACGCGTTCGCGACGAGCGGCCAGGCCAGTTCCAGCGATCCGACCGCGGTGAGCGGCTCCTACTCCGAGACCATCGTGATGGTGTTGTCCTTCACCGGCGGCCTGGGTTCCATCAACGCCGGCGCCCAGCTCTCGGCCACTCCCGTTCCCGAGCCCGCCACGCTTGCGCTGTTCGGTGCCGGCCTGCTCGGCCTCGGCATGGCGTATCGTCGGCGCAAGGCCCCCACGGCCTGATCCTTTGGGTATAGGCGAGCCTTTTACGGTCCGCCTATCCCGAATCCGACCGGGGGCAAAGCCCGAGGACGTGCACTGCGGCTTGGCCGTCGGCGTGGCTTCGGCTTCGTTTGGTGCCGATCCCGTCCAGTTGGGAACAGCTGGGCGGGTGATGGCGTTTGCGCCACCGCAGAGCTGGGCAAGGCGCCAGGCAGCCGGCCTATAACCGCAGCGACAGTGACGCGATGGATTGCAGCGGGTCACTCGCCGCCATGCCGCTGGCACCTGTGCCCGCCGCTGCGACCAGGTAGCGCTCGGCGAGCTTCCGCACGGTCCTGTCATCCTGCAGGCTTTCAATCCTCATCCGCGCGGTGACCGCGCGACCTTGGGTCTCCACCGGCTGGATCGCCATCTGGTCCGGCAGGCCGAGCGCTCCCGTCACCACCCGCCGCAGCACCGGATCGCCCAGCACGTCGAAGACGTCATCCGCCTTGCGGGCGGCTTCCAGGAAGTACAGCGCGTCCGACAACCCGGCCTGCCGCTCATCGAGGCCTGTACGGTACTGGTATTTCAGATAGGCGTTGGACAGCGTCTCGACCATCGCCTTGTTGCGCAGGCCGTCGAGGCCTGTGGCATGCACGCCAAGCGTCGCCGCCGCGTTCCGCCAGGTGGAGCCGAGCTGCGCCGCCAAGCCCTTGCTGTCATTCGGATCGGACAACAGCGCGCGACGCACCAGGCCCGGATTGCCCTCCTGCTCTGAAAGCCCCAGCGCGGGCAGCAGCACCTTGAGGATGCGCGGATCCTGCAACGCCTTTTCGATCGTGCCGGCCTTGTCGAGCGCGGTGCGGAACTGCGCGAGCGCCGAAAGGGTGACGGGGTCCTTCCTTTCCCGTGCGATGCCCTTGGCCTCCGCACCCTCGGCCGTGGCGCGACGCAGCGCCGGGATCGCCTCGGCGGCCAAGCCGGAGGCCGTGCCGGATGACGACACCCCGAACAGCGCCTGCACCTGGGTCAGCGAAAGGGCCATGCCGCAGCATGCGCGGCAATGGGTGAAGCCCTGGCTAACCAGGCAGCCGGGACGGATCGAAAGTGACGCCGTGGTCGAGCGGCCCGTGCCCCGCGCCATAGCCCGGCGCCGCCGCGATCGCCGCCAGCACGTAGGACCGGGCGCGCATCACCGCCTCGCGCAGCGACATCCCCTGCGCGAGGCCCGTCGCGATCGCGCTCGCCAGCGTGCAGCCGGTGCCATGGGTGTGCCGCGTCGCGATGCGCGTGGCGGTGAACTCCTCGATGCCGTCGGCGGTCACCAGCAGGTCGGTCAGGACCTCGCCCTCCATGTGCCCGCCCTTCAGCAGCACACCCGGCGCGCCGAGCCCGCGCAGCGCCTCGGCCGCCGCGCGCATCTCCGCCAGGTTGCGGATGGGGCGGTCGATCAGCGCCTCGGCCTCCGGCAGGTTCGGCGTGATGACGGTGGCGAGCGGCAGTAGCCGCGCCTTCAGCGTCGCCACCGCATCGGCATCGATCAGCGGGTGGCCGCCCTTGGCGATCATCACGGGATCGACGACCAGCGGAATGCCGCGGGCGCGGACGGCGATTTCCTCGCACACCGCCTCGATCACCGGCACGGCATGCAGCATGCCGGTCTTGATCGCATCGGCGCCGAGATCGTCCAGCACCACCGCGATCTGCTGGCGGATGAAGTCGATCGGCACGCCGGCCACGCCGTGCACGCCGAGCGTGTTCTGCGCCGTCAGCGCGGTGATCGCCGTCATGGCGAAGCCGCGCAGCGCGGTCACCGCCTTGATGTCCGCCTGGATGCCGGCACCGCCGCCGGAATCGCTGCCGGCGACGATCAGGACGCGGCCCTTCACGCCACGCGCGCCTTGGTGCGGATGGCCTCCGCCAGGCGCGCGACAGTGCTTTCGACCAGGGCCTCATCCTCGGCTTCGGCCATGACGCGGATCACCGGCTCGGTGCCGCTGGCGCGGATCAGCACGCGACCGCGCGCGCCGAGCGCCGCTTCCTCCGCCTCGATCGCCGCCTTCACACCCTCATCGTTCAGCGGCGAGGCGCCCGCGTAGCGGACATTGACCAGGCGCTGGGGCAGCGGGGCGAAACAACGCAGCACGTCACTGGCGGGGCGGCCTTCCTCGACCAGCACGGCGAGCACCTGGAGCGCCGCGATCAGCCCGTCCCCGGTGGTGCCGAAATCCGGCATGATCATGTGGCCGGACTGCTCACCGCCGAGGTTGCAGCCGGTCTCCCGCATGCGTTCACCGACGTAGCGGTCGCCCACAGCGGTCCGCAGCAGCCCCAACCCGCGCGCAGCGAGGAAGCGTTCCAGCCCCATGTTGGACATCACGGTCGCCACGACCGCGCCGCCGCGCAGGCGGTCCTGGGCGTGCCAGGACTGCGCGACCAGCGCGAGGATCTGGTCGCCATCCACCACCTGGCCGCGTTCATCGACCAGCACGACGCGATCCGCATCACCATCGAGCGCGATGCCGAGATCGGCGCGGCGTTCCTGCACCACCGAGGCGAGCGCCGCCGGCGCGGTCGATCCGACGCCCTTGTTGATGTTGAACCCGTCCGGCGCGACGCCGAGCGGCACCACCTCCGCCCCCAATTCCCACAGCACGGTGGGGGCGACCTTGTAGGCGGCGCCATGGGCGCAATCGACGACGATGCGCAGGCCTTCGAGCGTGCGACCGCGCGGGAAGGACTGCTTGGCAGCCTCGATATACCGGCCGGGGGCATCTTCCAGCCGGCTGGCACGACCAAGCCGCGAGGGGGCGACCAGGGCCGCGGTCAGGTCGCCGGCCATCAGCGCCTCGATCTCGCATTCCTGGTCATCGGTCAGCTTCAGCCCGTCCGGACCGAACAGCTTGATGCCGTTGTCCTCATAGGGATTGTGGGAGGCGCTGATCATCACCCCGAGATCGGCGCGCAGCGAACGCGTCAGCAGCGCGATGGCCGGCGTCGGCAGCGGGCCGACCAGCACGACATCCATCCCCGCGCCCACGAAGCCCGCGGTCAGCGCCGGTTCCAGCATATAGCCGGACAGCCGGGTGTCCTTGCCGATCACCACCCGGTGCCGATGCGCGCCACGGTTGAAATACCGCCCCGCCGCCTGGCCGAGGCGCAGCGCCGTCGCCGCATCCATCGGTGCCCGGTTGGCGGTCCCCCTGATCCCATCCGTGCCGAACAGGCGACGGGTGGGCGGTGGGGTCGTGGCGTTGTCCTTGGGCATGACTGGGTCCTCTGCCGTCATCCCTACAGCGACGGCGGGCCGCTTGAGAAGCCTCGGGCACGGCCCGCAGGCCGGGGCGGTTTGGCGCGGTGGCGCCAGCATGCTCTGCTTCGGCCCCAGGAAACGCAGGATGAGCGACCCCATGACCGAGCCACCGACCCAGCAGGTTCCCGCCATTCACCACCGCCGAGTCGGCGACATCGTGCTGACCGTGGTGAGCGACGGCTTCCTTGAAGGCTCGATGGCCGTGCTGCAGAACATCGGCGTCGAGGAGTCCTCGGACATGCTGCGCGCCGTGTTCCGGCCGGTGCCGCGGCGCACCTCGCTCAACTGCTTCATCATTCATGGCCCGGGCGGCCGGGTCGCGCTGATCGACACCGGCGCGGGGACACATATGCAGAAGAGTTCCGGGCAACTGCCCCGCAACCTCGCCGCCGCCGGCATCGCGCCGGAGGCGATCGACACCGTCCTGATGACGCATCTGCATCCGGACCATTCCAACGGCCTCGCCACCGCCGACGGGACCGCCGCCTTCCCCAAGGCGGAACTCGCGATGCATGAGGCCGAGCACGCCTACTGGACCAGCGCGGAGGCCGAGGCCGAAGTGTTGCGCTCCGGTCAGGGCGTGCCCACGGGCGGTCCCTATTTCCCAATGGCGCAGCGGCAGATCGCCCCCTACGCCGACCGCAAGCGCTTCTTCACGCATGGGCAGGAGGTGTTCCCCGGCGTCACCGCCATGCACTTCCCCGGCCATACGCCGGGGCATTGCGGCTTCCTGATCGCCTCGGGCGGGCAATCCCTCCTGATCTGGGGCGACATCGTCCATTTGCCGGAGGTGCAGGTGCCGCGCCCCGAGGTTACCATTCTGTTCGACGTGGACCCGCCCCAGGCGGCCGCGACCCGCCGCCGCGTCTTCGACATGGTGGCGACGGAGAAGACCCATATCGCCGGCATGCACCTGCATTTCCCCGCCACCGCGCATCTGGCGCGCGAGGCGGGCGGTTACCGGCTCTTTCCCGAAGCCTGGGAGCAGACGCTGTAGCGGGCGCCCTTATTCCGGCGCACGGCCCATGGCGCAGGCGCGCCACACCGCGAGCGCCTGCACCGTCTCTGCGACATCATGAACGCGCAACACGGAGGCCCCGCGCGCCGCCCCCGCCAGCGCGGCGGCGACGCTGCCCGGCACACGCTGCCCGGCCTCCGCGACGCCCGACAGCGTGCCGATGAAGCGCTTGCGCGATGCGCCGAGCACGACCCGGCAGCCCAGCGCGGCGATCAGCGGCAGCCGGTCGATCAGCGCCAGATTGTGCGCCATGGTCTTGCCGAAGCCGATGCCGGGATCGACCGCGATGCGCCCGCGCGCGATGCCAGCGGCCTCGCAATCGGCGATGCGGTCGCGCAGGAAGCCCGCCACCTGCACCGCCACATCGTCATATTCGGCGAGCAACTGCATCGTCGCCGGATCGTCCCCCGGCATGTGCATCAGCACGACCGGGACCTCCGACTGCGCGACAAGACGCAGCGCGTCGGGATCATGGCGCAGGGCGGAGATGTCGTTGATCACCTCCGCCCCCGCATCGAGTGCCGCGCGCATCGTCGCGGTGTTGCGCGTGTCGATGCTGACCGGGGCTGCCTTCGCCAGTTCACGGACGATCGGCAGGATGCGCGCGATCTCCTCCTCCGCCGTCACGGCACCGGCGCCGGGTCGGGTGGATTCCCCACCGATGTCGAGGATGTCGGCGCCGGCTTCCAGCATCGCATGGCCGGCGGCGATGGCGGCCTGCGCGTCGAAATGTCGGCCGCCGTCGGAGAAGCTGTCCGGCGTCACGTTGATGACGCCCATGACGATCGGACCATCGGTGGTCAGGCCCGCGAAAGGCGCGGGGCGCTGGGCGATGGCGTGCATCGCCTCCTGCCAATCCTCCGGCACCTCGCGGATCGGGCCGACGCCGAGATCCTCGCCGTCCTCGATCAGGCGAACGAAGGCGAAGGCGATGTCACTGCCCTGGAGAGGCAGCGCGAAACCTTCGCGCAAGGCGTGGAAGGCGACGGGGCCGGTGATGAGGCCCAGGGGTTCGACGAAGCGGCCAGTGATCATGGGCGCGCTTTGCCCGATCGGAGCGCCGATTGCACCGGGGGAATTTTGGCAACGGAGACGCCGCGAAGGCCCGGCACCAAATACCGGCGGTCCAGGGTGCACTGCACCCTGGCGCGGTGGCTTGGAGGGGCAGCGCCCCTCCAATCTCCCTTAGGTCGCTGGCGCCGGCCCCGGGTTCAGCCCCGGCGGCCGCGGCGTCGTCGCCCGCCCGGCCGACGGCACCGAGCCACGCCCCATGTTCACCGGCTCATCCGGCCGGTTGCGCACCACGGGCTCGCCGCGGATCACGTGCCGGATTTCGTCGCCCGACAGGGTCTCGTGCTCCAGCAGGCCCTTCGCCAGCAGGTGCAGTTCGTCCATGTGCTCGGACAGGATCGTCTTGGCCCGCGCATAGGCGCCGTCGATGATGGCGCGGATCTCGCCGTCGATCTTCTGCGCCGTCGCCTCCGACAGGTTCTTGGTCTGCGTGACCGAATGGCCGAGGAAGACCTCCTGGCTGTTGTCGCCATAGGCGATCATGCCGATCACGTCGGACATGCCCCATTCGGTGACCATCATCCGCGCCTGGTTGGTCGCCATCTTGATGTCACCGGACGCACCGTTCGACACCTTGTCCGGCCCGAAGATCAGTTCCTCGGCGACGCGCCCGCCCATCGCCATGGCGAGTTCGGACTTCAGCTTGGACTTGTGCTTGGAGTAGCGATCGCCTTCCGGCAGCGACATCACGAGGCCCAGCGCACGGCCGCGCGGGATGATGGTCGCCTTGTGGACGGGGTCGCATTCCGGCTCGTGCATCGCGACCAGCGCGTGGCCGGCCTCGTGATAGGCGGTCATGCGCTTCTCGGCATCCGACATGACCAGCGAACGGCGCTCGCTGCCCATCAGCACCTTGTCCTTGGCCTGCTCGAATTCATGCATGCCGACGGTGCGGCGGCCGGTGCGCGCGGCGAGCAGCGCCGCCTCATTCACCAGGTTGGCGAGATCCGCACCGGAGAAGCCCGGCGTGCCGCGCGCGATCACCTTCGGATCGACGTCGGACGCCAGCGGGACCTTGCGCATGTGCACGCGCAGGATCTTCTCACGCCCCATCACGTCGGGGTTCGGCACCACCACCTGGCGGTCGAAGCGGCCTGGGCGCAGCAGCGCGGGGTCCAGCACGTCCGGCCGGTTGGTCGCGGCGATGATGATGACACCCTCGTTGGATTCGAAGCCGTCCATCTCCACGAGCATCTGGTTCAGCGTCTGCTCGCGCTCATCATTGCCACCACCGAGGCCGGCGCCGCGATGACGACCCACCGCATCGATTTCGTCGATGAAGATGATGCAGGGAGCGTTCTTCTTGCCCTGTTCGAACATGTCGCGCACGCGCGACGCGCCGACGCCGACGAACATCTCGACGAAGTCGGAACCGGAAATGGTGAAGAACGGAACATTCGCTTCGCCCGCGACGGACCGCGCCAGCAGCGTCTTGCCGGTGCCCGGCGGGCCGACCAGCAGCACGCCCTTCGGGATCTTGCCGCCGAGGCGCTGGAACTTCTGCGGATCGCGCAGGAAGTCCACGATCTCCTCGAGTTCGCCCTTGGCTTCCTCGATACCAGCGACGTCGTCGAAGGTGACGCGACCCTGCTTCTCGGTCAGCAACTTGGCCTTGGACTTGCCGAAACCCATGGCGCGCCCGCCGCCACCCTGCATCTGGCGCATGAAGAAGATCCAGACGCCGATCAGCAGCAGCATCGGGAACCACGACATCAGGTAGTGCAGCAGCGGGTTGACGTCGGAATCCTCAGGCCGCGCGACGACGCGCACGTTCTTCTCGGTCAGGCGGGAGACCAGCGCCGGGTCCTCGGGCGTGTAGGTCTGGAAGGTTCGCCCGTCGCTCAGCGTGCCCGACAGGGTACGACCCTGGATCGAGACCTCCCGCACATGGCCGGCATTCACTTCGTTCAGGAAATCCGAATAGGCGACCTGCTGCGCGCCAGCCCGTCCCGCGCCCGAAGGCTGGAACAGGTTGAAGAGCGCCACCAGCAGCAGGGCGACGATCACCCAGAGCGCAAGATTCCGGCCGAAATTATTCACTGCTGTTGTCCGTCTCCGTGCCGGCGGGAGCGTCCCCCGGGCCTTCCGCATTGAACATAGGGTCGGGTTGACCGTGCTTGAATGGCCGACCCGAAATCTCCGCCCCCGCGCGCCCGATCATTGCGGGAGCGAACGCCACCACGAAGGGCGCGCAGGCATCGGATGAAGGATAGTCCATGCCGGGCACCGCGGCCAGCACGCCGTTTGGATCGCGAATCGCGGGCATGCCGCGCAGCACGGCCGAAGGCAGGCCAGTCAGCCCACGCAACGCAGCGGCCCCGTCCCCAAGTGCCCCAAGCCGCCAGCCGGCCCTACCCGGGCCGCGCAGCCGGAAGCGCCCGTCCCACCGCGCACCGGCCACAGCCTCGACCGGCCCTGCCAAGGCACCGGGATCACGGATGAGCAGCCAGGTCCCGCCTGAGGCCGGCCGCAGCCAAGCCCCCGCCAGCGTCCCGCCCCCTGCCGCCAGCAACGCCGTCGTCCGGGCCCGCGCGGGCGGGAAGCCTGCGCCACCGACCAGCCGGACTAGCCAAGCCAGCGCCTCGACGGCGAGCGTATCGCCGCCGAGCGCGCCCGGCCGGATCCGGGCGAAGCCTTCGGGCCTCATCTCCGCGGCGGCCGCCAACCGCGCCGCGAGCGCCGCTTCGGCCCGTTCCCGTCGCATTGCGAAGGCCGCTGCCGCCTCCGCCAGGGCCGCGACGCCCGGTCCTGTCCCGTCCGGATCGGCCAGGGCCTGCCGCAGCCGGATGCGGGCGAAGCGCCGGTCAAGATTGCTAGGGTCGCGCACCGGCGTGATGCCGGCGGCGGCGAGCACCGCTTCCAGCGCCGCCGGCGAAACCCCCAGCAGCGGCCGCAGAAGCAGCACCGCGCCGGCATCGCGCGCCGGCGCCATGGCCGCGAGACCCGCCGGCCCGCTGCCCCGTAGCGCCCGGAACAGCACCGTCTCCGCCTGATCGCCGCGATGATGGCCAAGCAACAGCCAGGGCCGCCCCCCCGCCGCCGACGCGGCCGCCAGCGCCGCGAGCCGCGCCGCCCGCGCCCGTTCCTGCATCGCAGGCCCGGGACCGAGCCCCAGCGCCAGCACCCGCGCCGCAATCCCCCGCCCGGCCAGCAGCGTTCGGACATGCGCCGCCTCCGCCGCGCTTTCGGGGCGCAGGCCATGATCCACCACCAGCGCCAGCGCATCCCCCCCGCGCCGTCGCGCCCAGGCATCGGCCAGGATCGCCAGGGCCAGGCTGTGCGGCCCGCCCGAGACACCCACGGACAGGCGCGGCGCCGGGCCGAACGGCCCGAGCGGACGCATCAGGCCGGCGAAATCATCCTCGGAAAGGAAGGGGCTATCCCCAAGTGCGGCTCAGCGGCACTGCGCGCGGCGGCGGCTGTCGGCCACCCGCTGCGCCAGCGCGCCGGAAAGCTGCGTGTATTCCGACCGCAACTGATCGAGCGTGTCGCAGGCCTCGCGCCGCGCGCCGAAGCCCTGGAATGAATTCGCCAGGCCGAGCAGCGCCTCGGGTGCGCGCGACGACCGGCGGTTCACGTTGTAGGCGTCGTTGAAGGCGAGCGCCGCGTTCTGGAACTGGCGGCGGCCGAGCAGCGCCTCACCCAGCAGCAGGTTGGCGTCCTGGGCGCGCGGGCCGGGGCGGCCCTGCAGCACCTCACGCGCCGCGGCCTCGGCGGCGGCGAAATCCTGGCGTCCGAGAGCCGTCTGGCCTTCGGCAATCGCGCGTTCAGCGGTTCGCGGGCCGGTTGGGGGCGGGCTGGCTGCGGGCGCCTGAGGCTGCGGGGCCGGGGCCTGAGCGGCCGCCGGCCCCTGCGGAGGGCGCGGTGCGGCCGGCCGGCCACCCCCTTCCAACTGCTGGAGGCGGAAATCCATGTCGCCGCGCAGCTTCTCGACATCCTCGCTCAGGCGGCGATTGCTGTTCTGGGCGACGTCGAGCTGGCCGCGCAATTGCCGGACCTGCTCTTCGAGCTCACCCACACGGGCGAGCAATTGCTGAAGCAATTCCTGCGGCGCCCCGCCACCGCCGCGCGACGGCGCGGGCAAAGGCGCGGCGACGCCACCACCACCGCCGCGGCGGATCGCATCCAGGTCGCGGCGCAGTTCCAGGATCTGGTTCTGCAGCGCGATCCCTTCCCGGCTGTCCATCTGCGCACGCGCCGGCAGCGGCGCGAGCAGGGGCAGGACGGCAACGGCGGCGAGCAGCGGAAGGCGAAGGGCCATGGCGCGGCGGCGGGCCCGACCTTGCGGCCAGGCCCCTCCCCTTTACTGGACGACCGTGACGGCGCGGCGGTTCTGGGCCCAGGCGGACTCGTCCGAACCCAGCGCGGCCGGGCGGTCCTTGCCGTAGGAGATGGTGCTGACGCGCGCGCCATTGACGCCCGAAGCAACCAGCACGTCGCGCGCCGAATTGGCGCGGCGCTGGCCGAGCGCGAGGTTGTACTCGCGCGTGCCGCGCTCATCCGCATGGCCTTCGACCTGGACGCGGACGTCGGGGTAGCGGCCCATCCACTCGGACTGGCGCTGCAGCACCGGGCGCTGGTCGGCGCGGACCTGCGAGCTGTCGAAGTCGAAGAAGACGCGGTCGCCGACATTGGCGACGAGGTCTTCCTGGCTGCCCGGGCGGATGGTGTTGCCCGCGCCAGTCGCGGCAGCGTTCTGATCGGTGTTCGAGCAAGCAGCCAGAAGGGCGAGGGCCGCAACGGCGCCGAAAAGGCGGGTCGTCATGGTGGGGGATCTCCCGGTACAGGAATGGGACAGGTATGGGGGTAAGCACCCACCGCCCACGCGGTCAAGCGTGGCGCGGCGAGGAATTCAGGACAGCAGCGGCGACCAGGCGGGGTCGGAAGCATCGGTCGGGGTGGCGATGGGCCGTTCGTTGAAGCCGGCGATGTCGATCGACACGATGCGCGAGGAATACCCGCCGCCGCGGGAATCCGTCGCCCGGCTTTCCCGGTAGAACATCAGCACGCGGCCGTTCGGCGCGAAGGTCGGGCCTTCCATCTGCCAGCCTTCCGACAGGATGCGCTCACCCGACCCGTCCGGGCGCATGACGCCGATGGCGAAGCCGCCGCGGCCGAAGCGGGTGAAGGCGATGAGATCCCCGCGCGGCGACCAGACCGGCGTCGCGTAGCGACCGTTGCCGAAGGAAATGCGGCGCACATTCCCGCCGCCCGCATCCATCACATAAAGTTGTTGGTCGCCGCCGCGATCGGAATTGAACACGATCTGCGTGCCATCGGGGGAGAAGCAGGGCGAGACGTCGAGCCCGCCGCCACTCGTCAGCTGCCGTTCGCGCCGGCTGCCGAGATCGACGATGTAGATGTTGGCGTCGCCCCCGCGCGTGGCCGACAGCACCACAGATCGCCCATCGGGCGAGAAGCGCGGCGACAGCGTCATGCCCGGGAAATTGCCCAGCGCCTGCTGGCTGCCCGAATTGATATCGAACAGCACCACCTGCGGCTGGCCGCGGTCGCGATAGGACATGAAGGCGATGCGCTCGGCCGAGGGATGGAAGCGCGGCGTCAGCGCCGCGAAGCGCCCATCGGTCAGGAAGCGATGATTCTCCCCGTCCTGGTCCATGATTGCGAGGCGGCGGACGCGACGGTCGCGCGGGCCGGTTTCGCTGACATAGACGACGCGGGTGTCGAAGTAGCCCTTCTCACCAAGCAGACGCTCATAGATCACGTCCGAGATCAGATGCGCGATACGCCGCCAGTTCGCCGCCGGCGCGGTGAAGGCGGTGCCCTGCAGCTGCGTCTCGGGCAGCACGTCCCACAGGCGGAATTCGACGCGCAGTTGGCCGCCCTGTTCCACGACGCGGCCGGTCACCAGCGCCTGGGCGCCGATCACGCGCCAGTCCTGGAAGCGCGGCGTTTGCGCGGCGGCCTCCGCGGTCTGGATGAAGGCCTGCCGGTCCACCGGGCGGAACAGCCCGGAATTGCGCAGGTTGGCCTGGATGACGCGGGCGATGTCGCGCCCGACGCGTGCACCTTCCCCGCCGCCCGCCAGGTCGGGGATCGCCACCGGAATTGGATCCGTCCGCGCCCGGGTGATGTCGATCACCGCGCCCTGGGCATAGGCGGAAAGCGGCGTGGCGACGATGCCCGGTGCGACGAGGCCGGCACCGGCGCCGATCAGCACCTGGCGGCGCGTGGCCGCGAAGGGGGAGATTGGGTTCATCGGACAAGGCCCCTGGGATTGAAGCGGAAGATGGACGACATCACCGTCTGGTACTTGCTGGGCGGGACGCGCAGCGGGTTGCATTGCGGCGACATCAGGGCACGCCGCGCTGATTCGTAGACGGAACGCGCCCGCGGGTCGGACGGCGCCGACCCATTCGGCACCACGTTGCGAACGACGCCCTGGCTGTCGAGTTGCACGCGCAGTTCGACGACGATCGTATCAAGCCCGAGCATGCCGCGATCGACATTCCAGCATTCGGAGATCTGGTCGGCGATGCCGCGGATCTCGCCCTGGGTCAGTGCGGCGGTCCCGGTCGGACTGCCGCCACCCTGCTGCGGGCTGCCCGACGGGTTGGGCCGCGCGGTCGGCGGGCGGTCCTGCTGCTGCGTGGTGCGCAGCCGTTCGAGCGTGTTCATTACCGACTGGCTGCGTTCCTGCGGACGGGCGACCGGCGGCGTGGTCCCGGTGCCGGCCTGCTGCGCCGGTT
>NZ_JBYCZL010000025.1:0-80856 GCF_057586215.1 Roseomonas sp. SRI_022 | reverse complement strand
AGCCCGACGGCCTTCACCCCGAACCCTGGCGTCACCGCCCGGGTGCGGCAGCAGGCGCTGGCCTCCGCCCTGCCGACCAGCCCGAACCCCGATGCGCTGCGCGCCGCCGTGAATTCCGGTCGGCCGTGGGAGGAATTCGACCGGCTGCTGCGGCAGCATGGCTATGACCCACGCGACCTGGCCGACGTCGTGGCCGCCTTCTACCTGATCGCCTGGGAGGTCGCGACGGGCGGCGATGCGCTGGCCCAGCCGGCGGGGATCGCCGCGGTACGCGGCCAGGCGCGGCAGATGCTCGCCGGCAATGCCGCGATGTCGCGGCTGAGCGAGGCCGAACGCCAGGCCACCGCCGAGACGCTCGCCTTCCACGCCATGGCCATTGCCGCGCGCCACCAGGACCTGCGCAATGCCGGCGCCGGTCCGCAGGTGATCGCCTACCGCGCCGAGGTCGCCCAGGCCGTCGCGCAGTGGCAGGGGATCGACCTGCGCCGCTTCGCGCTGACGCCGTCCGGGTTCCAGGAACGGTAACCGCGGACGGGGCCAAGCCTACCGCCCGAGCATCACGAGGCGGCCGGGGTGCATCCGGCCGCCTTTCTCGTATCCGCCGGGCACGCGGCCCCCTGGCGATTGCGCAACCATGTCGCTCGCCATGCGTTGAACCGTCGACCGACCGAAGCGGGGAAGTGCTGCCGCAATCCCGAGCGGCATGACCCTGCCGAAATCGATGTCACGATGAAATAGACGCGATTCGCATGGCAGGTCACGGGATGGCCACATTCTGGTCGTTTCTGTTCATCGTCCAACCCGCGAGAGGAGGACATCATGCGTAGTACCACGCTCAGCCTCGCGATCGTCGGCCTGGGACTGGCTGCGACACCGACGATGGCCCAGGTGTACAGCAGCCAGATACCGCCTGCCGCGCCGTATTACGCGCCCAGCCCGGTTCCGGTGGCGCCGCCGGTCGGCTACGCCGCGCCCGTGACGCCGGCACCAGGCGTCGGCCCGGCCCTGGGCACGGTCTACAGCCCCACCGTGTCCGCCGCGCCGGCCTATGTGCCAGCGCAGCCGCCCCAGGGCGCTGCGGCCGAGGTCCCCTTCGCCCCTGGCGTGGGGGAGCCGCTCCGGGGCAATCCGTCCCCGCCGGTCGCGCCCACCTATCCCGCGCCGGTGGTTGCCTGGGCGCCCGTCGTGCCGCCGCCGGCGGCCTTCCCGCCGAACCCGGCCTTGCCCATGCAGGGCGCGATCCTGAACGGCGGTGACCGCACCTCGGCGGTGGCGGATGCCGTGGCCCCGACGACCTCGCCGATCGCGCTGCTCGGCCAGGCCGAACAGGCCGCGCGACAGGGCAACCTGGTGCTCTCGAGCGAGCTGGTGGAACGGGCCGAAAGCCTGCTCCTGACCCGGTCCACCATCGCGGGGACTGAAACAATCCCGATCCGTGATGGTGCCGTCGCCAGGATGGCCCAGGCCCGTGTGGCCCTCGGCCGCCGCGACGTGAATACCGCCACGGCCCTGATGGCCGAAGCGGCCAGCATGACTCGCAACATGGGCATGTAGCGGGCGACTTGCGCCGGGACACTTCCCCCTGACGTCCGGCGCAATCCCGCTGCAAGGCGGCCCGCGGCACTACCCCCCGCCGCGGGCCGCCATGCGTGCATGACATCGGTGGCCCTCGGCTTTTTTTCTCGCTTTCCTGAAACGACGCCCTTATGTGTGCGGCGCACAATCCGCCGACCGAAGACCACGCCGCCCGCCCACGACCGGGGCAGGGGCGCGGTTTGCCGTATGGCACCCGACACAGGAGGCCGCGATGAGCGCCGCCCATATCCGCAACGTGGCCATCATCGCCCACGTCGACCACGGCAAGACGACGCTCGTGGACCAACTGCTGAAGCAGGCCGGCGCCTTCCGCGCCAACCAGCAGGTCGCCGAGCGCGCGCTCGACCGCAACGACCTGGAACGCGAACGCGGCATCACCATCCTGGCGAAGTCCACCGCCGTGGAATGGAAGGGCGTGAAGATCAACATCGTGGACACGCCCGGCCACGCCGATTTCGGCGGTGAAGTCGAGCGCATCCTGTCCATGGTCGATGGCGCCATCGTGCTGTGCGACGCCGCCGAAGGCCCGCTGCCGCAGACCAAGTTCGTGCTGACGAAGGCGCTGGCCCGCGGCCTGAAGCCGATCGTCGTCATCAACAAGGTCGATCGCCAGGACGCCCGCGCACACGAAGTGCATGACGAAGTGTTCGACCTGTTCGCCGCCCTCGGCGCGACGGATGAGCAGCTCGACTTCCACACGCTCTTCGCCTCGGGCCGCCAGGGCTGGGCGGACACGACGCTGGAAGGTCCGCGCAAGGACCTCTCGGCGATGTTCGACCTGATCCTGTCGCATGTGCCCGCGCCGGACGTCGATTTCGACGCACCCTTCGCGATGAACGCGTCGATCCTGGAATCCGACAACTTCCTCGGCCGCATCCTGACCGGGCGCGTGGCGCAGGGCGTCGCCAAGCTGAACATGCCCGTGCGCGTGTTGCGCCAGGATGGCAGCGTCGTCGAATCCGGCCGCCTGACCAAGCTGATGACCTTCTCCGGCCTCGACCGCGTCCCTGTGGATGAGGTGAAGGCAGGCGACATCATCGCCATCGCCGGCCTGTCGGACGCCACCATCCCCGACACCATCGCCTCCCCGGAAGTCGCCGAGCCGCTGCCCGCCATCCCCGTCGATCCGCCGACGCTCGCGATGACCTTCCGCATCAATGACGGCCCGCTCGGCGGGCGTGAGGGCAAGAAGGTCACCTCGCGCCAGATCCGCGACCGCCTGATGAAGGAGACCGAGGGCAACGTCGCCATCAAGGTGAAGGTGTCCGAGGAAGTGGACGCCTTCGAGGTGGCCGGCCGCGGCGAACTGCAGCTCGGCGTGCTGATCGAGCAGATGCGCCGCGAAGGCTTCGAGCTGACCATCGGCCGCCCGCGCGTGCTGACGCGCGACAACGAGCAGACCGGCGAGCGCGAAGAGCCCTTCGAGGAAGTGCTGATCGACGTGGACGAGACCTATTCCGGTGTCGTCGTCGAGAAGATGTCCATCCGCAAGGGCCAGATGCAGGACATGCGGCCGTCCGGCGGCGGCAAGGTGCGCCTGACCTTCCACATCCCCTCGCGCGGCCTGATCGGCTACCACGGCGAATTCCTGACCGACACGCGCGGCACGGGCATGATGAACCGCCTGTTCCTTGGCTATCAGCCCTGGGCCGGCGTGATCGAGGGCCGCCGTAACGGGTCGCTGATCAGCAACGCGGACGGTGAGGCGATCCAGTATGCGCTGTTCTACCTGCAGGAACGCGGCACGCTGTTCGTGAACCCCGGCGACAAGGTCTATGTCGGCCTGATCCTCGGCGAGAATTCGCGCGACAACGACCTCGACGTGAATCCGATCAAGGAGAAGAAGCTCACCAACATCCGCGCCGCCGGCAAGGATGAGGCGCTGCTGCTGATCCCGCCCCGGCGCATGTCGCTGGAACAGGCGATCGCCTACATCGAGGACGACGAACTCGTGGAGGTGACGCCCGGCGCGGTGCGGCTGCGCAAGCGGTATCTCGACCCGCATGAGCGCAAGAAGCACGCACGGCGGGCGGAATCCGAGGCGGCGTGACCCGTCTGCGGCGCCGCTGAGGCGGCGCCGCGTGCGGATACGCCCGGCAACGATGCCGGGCGTATCAGGCTACGATCACCAGGTCCGGATCGGTGACGCCGTGCAGGACCACGGCGCCATGCGCATTATTGTAGGCGAGCAGCAACGCCTCGCCCTGCCCGTCCACCTCGAAATGCCCCGGCTCGAGCAACGTGCCGCGGATGAGCGCGTATTCCCCATCCGTGAGATCGAGCGCGTCACCTCGGGCAATGGTGTCGACCACGCCGACGGGGCCTTCCACGCGCTCGGTCGCACGGATGCGCAAACGGTCGCCGATGCCGTAATCCGTGATTTCGTCGATCACGCCCTGGATGACGTCGCCGTCGCTGACGATGCCGCGGCCCTCGCCATGCGCGCCGACATGTTCGGCATCGTTCGCGATGAATAGGGTGCTGCTGTTCTTCAGGTCGAAGATGTCGGGCCCGCGGCCGCCGGTGAGGACATTGCCCTGGCCGATCGACTCACCCTGAAATCGGATGATGACGCTGAAGCTCGTACTGTCCAGGATGTCCGCGCCATTGCCGCCGTACATCCGATTGCCGTTGCCGGTCGCAACAAGGGTGTCCGCGCCGTTCCCGCCAAAGAGCTGATTGAACCACGACGTCACCTGCAGCAGGTCGGCACCGTCGCCGCCGTACAGTTCGTTGGCGCGGCCGACCCTGAGCTGATCGGGTATCACGACGAGCCGGTCATTTCCGTTCCCGCCAAAGAGCTGATTGTTCCCGCCTTGCGCCTGCAGGGTGTCACTGCCGTTGCCGCCATCCAGCCGGTTCGAGCCGCCGGCGGGATAGATCAGCCCGGCCGCGACCAAGTCGTTGCCGTTCCCGCCCGCGAGCCAGCATTCGGTTCCCCGGGCGTGGAGCTCGTCCCTCCCGTTGCCGCCGAAGAGAAGATTGCCGTTCCCGTCGGTGTTGATCGTATCGGCGCCATTGCCGCCCTCGAACAGGCAGTCGGTCCCGGATCCCCGCAGCTCATCGTTCCCGTTGCCGCCGAAGATCACGCTCTCGTCGCTCGAAGCGGATTGGATCAGGTCGTTCCCGTTCCCGCCGTGGACCCAATTGCCGCCGCCCAAGGCGGCGATCTCGTCCTGGCCGTCGCCGCCGCGGATCAGGTTCCCGGAGCCGTGGATCGCGAGGAGGTCGTCGCCCTTGCCGCCGATCAGCACAAGCCCGTCGCCGATGATGTTGACGGTGTCGTTGCCCTTCCCGGCGACCAGGCCGTTCCAGTCACTGCCTGGCACCAGGACCCGGTAGTCGAGGGTCCCAACGAGGTCATCCCATCTGCGGTCGAGGTCCCAGAGGAAGTCGTTCCCGTCGGTCAGCCTGAATATCGGCATCGCCGTCGCCCTCCGCTGTGCTCGCCGATGAAATCCGGCGCGGAAGAAGGGTCCTCCTGCGATCCCGGCATGGCTGCGGCCGCGTCGAGGATTGTCCGGGGAGACCGTCGCCAGAGCGGCCGTCGCTGCGCGGAATGATACAAGGGCCCCCGCCGCCGGTCACGCGCGTTCGCCCGCCGCGTCGGCCACGACGCGGCCGCTACGCCGACGGCCTCACGCGTCGAGGCAGTCGGCGAGCAACGTCCTCGCCCGGTCGTTCAGGCGGGCGTCATGATCCTGATCCGGTCGCCGGCCACACGCACCATGGCCAGGCCGTCATGCGCGGCCGCCGATCAGCAGACGAAGACCGAATCAGGGTCCGTCACGCCTTGCAGGACCACGGCGCCCTGCCGGGCCAGCGCATCCCCGCCGCCGGACGCGTCATAGACGAGCAACAGGTCTCCGCCGTTGCGGTCCACCTCGAAGGTGCCGTCAGCGATCAGGTCGCCGCGGATGAAGGCGTATTCGCCATCCGCCAGTTCCAGATGCTTGTGGCCTGGGGCGAAGTCGTCGAGGCCGACCGGCCGGGCCGCCTCGTGGCTCGCGCCGACGACAATGCGCTCGCCTGCCTGGTAGTCGGTAATCTCGTCCATCACGCCGCGGATGATGTCACCGCGACTGACGATGCCCTCGCCGAAGGATGGCGGGAAGAAGCCGTGCGGTTCCTCATCGTTCACCACGCGCAGGTCGCTCAGGTTGCGCAACACGAAGACGTCGAAGCCCTGGCCGCCGGTGAGGACATTGCCTTCCCCCGTTTCGCGGAAGCCGCCGGCGCTCGCGCTCGTCAGCCGATCGACGCCGTTCCCGCCAAAGAGGCGGTTGCCTTCCCCGACCGCGACCAGGCAGTCCGTGCCGTTGCCGCCGAACAGCTGGTTGTCGTCCCCGCGCACTGTCAGGTTATCGTTGCCGTTGCCTCCATCGAGGCGGTTCCAGTCGCCGCAGGCTACGAGGACGTCCTTCCCGTTCTCGCCGAGCAGCATGTTCCGGTCGCCGAACACCTCGATGCGGTCATCGCCGTTCCCGCCGCATATCGTGTTGCAGTCACCATGCACGGTTATGCTGTCGCTGTGGTTCCCGCCCTGGATCTTCTCGCCGTCATCCCAGAAGAACCCGTCGTCCAGGCCGTGATGGCCGTTATTCTTGGGCTGCTTGTCTTTCGACATGGTCCTGCTCTCCTCCGAAGGGCGGAAGGCGGCCGGAGGCCGGCATCCGCGCGACGCGATGGCGCCGCCCGCGCCCGACACCGCGGGCGGCGTGCTTCGTCATGGTCCGGGCCATGCCGAATGGAGCGATGGGGGTCGGGCGGTCTCTGGCGATCCACCGGTCGCCGCCGCGCGTCCTGCAGTCGCATCATTCGGGCCATACGGACCCCGCTGCGATCCATGGGGGCGGGAGCCTAGGTCAGGGGGCTTCCTGGCGCCAACAAATTCGTTACGAATTTGGATTGCATAAGGCCGCGCTATGCAACCGAAATTGTCCTGTCGCGGGCATATGCCCGTATGCTATGGGCATATCGCCATGTCCGCTTTCGCCCTCGATACCCTCGCGCCCGATCTGATCGCCGCCGTCCGCGCCGGACTGCCGATCTCCGCGGTGGATGACGCCCTGGCCTCCGGCCGCATCACGCCGGCTGAGCTCGACCGCCTCGCCATCCCGCGCAAGACGCTGGCGCATCGCCGCGCCAAGGGGCGGCTGACGCCGGACCAGTCCGACCGGCTGCTGCGCATCCTGCGCATCCTGTCGGAGGCGGAGGCGACCTTCGCCGACCGCATCCGCGCCGGGCTCTGGCTGCGTCGCCCGACCGTGGCGCTGGGCGGGGAGGCGCCGCTCGACCTGCTGGATACCGAGATCGGCGCGCGGCAGGTGGAAACGCTGCTCGGGCGCATCGCCCACGGAATCGCCGCCTGATCACCGCCTGGCGGCTCTGCCGGCGGCCCTTCGCGGACCTGTCCGGCGAAGGCGCGCGGCGCTTCGGCGGCCGCTGGAACAGCCCCGGCCGGGCGATGGTCTATGCCGCCGACCACCCCGCGCTCGCAGTGCTGGAGGTGCGGGTGCATCTGGACCTGCCGCCCGAATTGCTGCCGGCCGACTACGTGATGATGCGCCTTGCCCTGCCCGAGGATGCGGAGGCGCTGGCAAGCCTGCCGGATGACCCGCGTGCGGCTGGCGATGCCTGGCTGGAAGGGGCGGGCTTGCCGGTGCTGCGGGTACCGTCGGTGCTGGTGCCGGCGGCGGCGAACCTGCTGCTGAACCCGGCCCATCCGGCTGCGGCGGCGGCGCGGATCGAGGCAATCGACCCCTTCGCCTTCGATCCCCGGCTGTGGCTCGGCGCGCGGTAGGGCGGAAAGCGCTGGCTCTCAGGATATTTTTCCTGATATATTCACCCCATCATCCGCCAGGGCTCTGCCCCGCCGCCGATCGGGCGAGAGCGGCAGATTGCGCCCGGGGTTCCGATTCCGAAGCCCGGCAGACTTCGTTCTCAGACCACGAGCCATCGTTCTCGACGGCCGGCCCGTGCGCTCCGTCTGCTGGAGTTCGTCGCAGGTCCGGCGTCGGGCGTCAGGGGCATTTCCGCCGCCCCGGCGCGCGGCCCCGGCCGGTTGATCGGCCGGATCGGGACCGCCCCGGCTACGCGACACGCGGCATGGCTTGGACTTAAAGGCTTAAAAACCTAAAATCCTAAAGCGCTAAAGTTTAAAGTGCGCCCGACCGCGCCGGTCAGAACGTCACCCGCGCGGGCGGCTGCGGCGTCCCGGGCGGGATGGCGCCGCTGCGGATCATGCATTGGTGGTAGATCTGCGGCAGCAGCACCAGCAGTTGCTGGCGCATCTCCTCGTTGTTCGCGGCGTTGCCGCCGCCCATCTCGCCATAAAGGCGGTATTGCGGGCTGCGCTCCGCCTCCCGTCGGCAGGCCGCCGCGGCGGGGCCGGGATCGTCGGGAACATTCGCCCAGACCCCGCCCTGGGCGCAGCCCGCCACGGCCAGGGGCAGAAGGGCCAGCAGCGGCCGGGCGATGCGACGGAACGTCATGCGTGTCTCCCCAATGCGCCGCGGCCTCAGACCGGCGGCGCCAGAACCTTGTCGCGATAATTGCAGAAGGCGCGCGCCACGCAGCGCCAGCATTCCGGTGCGCGCGCCTTGCAGATGTAGCGTCCGTGCAGGATCAGCCAGTGATGCGCGTCCCGCAACAGCTCGGGCGGGCAGCGCTTGACCAGCCTCTCCTCGACCTCCCGCGGGGTCTTGCCGGGGGCGAGGCCGCAGCGGTTGCCCAGGCGGAAGATGTGCGTGTCCACCGCCATGGTGTTGTGCCCGAAGGCGATGTTGAGCACGACATTGGCAGTCTTGCGCCCCACCCCGGGCAGGGCTTCCAGGGCCTCGCGCTCACCGGGCACCTGGCCGCCATGCTTGTCCACCAGGTCGCGCGCCAGGGCGGCGACGTTCTTCGCCTTGGCCTGCCACAGCCCGATCGAGCGGATGTAGGGGCCGATGCCCTCAGCCCCCAGCGCCGCCATCGCGGCCGGATCGGGGGCGGCGGCGAACAGCTTCGGCGTGCAGCGGTTCACCGCGGCATCCGTGGTCTGCGCGGACAGCACCACGGCGACCAGCAGGGTGAAGGGGTCGTGATAGATCAGCTCCGTCTCCGGCGCCGGGTTGGCGGTGGCGAGGGCGCGGATGAAGGCTTCCGCCTGGGCGGGCGGCATCAGTCGCGCGCGGCGAGGTGCTGCGGCGGTGCCATGGTCGGGGCGCTTGGGGCGGGCGGCGGGGATGGCGGGCATGTCTGGCGTCGCGCCAATCCTGACCTATCTTGCCTCGGCATGGCACCCCCTGCCGAACCCGTGCTGTTCCAGGTCGTCTGCACGCCCCCGCGTTCCCTCGGCGCGCGCGGCTTTCGCGTGCTGGCGGTGCTGCTCGCGCTGTTCGCCGGGCTGACCGGCACGCTGTTCCTGCTGCTGGGCGCCTGGCCGATCCTGCCCTTCCTGGGGCTGGAGGTCGGCTTCGCGCTCGCCCTGGTGGCGATCCATGTCCGCGGCAGCGCCCGCATGACAGAGGTCGTGATGCTGACGACGGACCGGCTGGTGGTCACCCACACCGATGCGCGCGGCCGTCGGGAGGATGTCGTGCTCGACCCCTACTGGGCGCGGGCGGTGCACCGGCCGGATCCGGCCCATGCCGGCGTGCTGCGGATCGAAAGCCGCGGCCTTGGGGTCGAGATCGGCCGCCATCTTGGCGCCGAGGAGAAAGCCGCGCTGCACGACGCGCTGGCCGGCGCCCTGGCCCGCGCCCAGCGGCCCGATTTCGACAATCCCCAGCTACGCTGACCGGCTCCCGCGCAGGACAAGGCCAAACCCAAATCCGATCGGAGTTTGGGCTTGTCAGAAGGTGACGCGGCGCACCGGCTCCACGCCGCCGCGGATGGCGCCCCGGCGCATCATGCACTGACGCCACAGGCGCGGCAGCAGCACGAGCAGCTGCTGGCGCACCTCCTCGTCATGGGCGACGTTGCCCGAGGTGCCGCTGTCGGCGATGCGCTTGGCCTCGGGGTTGTTCTCCGCCTCGACACGGCAGGCCTGGGCATCGGGCGAACTGTCCACCGGCACATTGGCCCAGACGCCGCCCGACTGGCAGGCGCCGAGGACGAGCGCCGCGGCCAGCAGCGCCGCGGCGGCAGGCCAGCGTGGCGTCACGACGACATCCAATCCTCGATGAGCCGCCGCGCGATCGAATCCGCCCGCGGCAGTGAGAAGCCGAGCTCCTTGTGATTGCGGATCTGATCCCGGGAGAACCATCGCGCGTCCTTCAGCTCCTCGGGGTCGATGCGGATTTCCTCCGACAGCCCCTCGGCATGGAAGCCAAGCATGATCGAGGACGGGAACGGCCAGGGCTGGGAGGAGTGGTACAGAACCTGCCCAACATCGACGCCGGCTTCCTCCTTCACCTCGCGGCGAACGGCTTCCTCGAGGCTCTCGCCCGGTTCCACGAAGCCCGCCAGCGTCGAGTACATCGTGACATTGGGGAAGCGGTGGGAATGGCCGAGCAGGCAGGAATCGCCCTTCACCACCAGCATGATCACGGCCGGGTCGGTGCGCGGGAAATGCTGCGCGCCGCAGCCCTGGCAGACCATGACGTGGCCGGCGCTGCGCGCCTCGCAGCGCGACCCGCAGATGCCGCAGAAGCGGTGCTTGGTGCGCCAATGCATCAGCCCGCGCGCATGGGCGAGCACGCTGGCCTCGCCCGGCGGCAGCAGGCCGGCGACCTGGCGCAGGTCGGTGAAGGCACCCATGCCGTCCGGCAGCAGCGGCAGCGGGTCGTCGGCGTGGGAACAATCCACAGCGAAGCAAGGCCGGCCTTCCCACAGGCCGAGGAAGGCCCAGGGGCCGTCGGCCATGCGCACCGCCTCGGCCGCGCCGCCGGTCAGCAGCACCGCTTCGGGATGGCCATCCGCGACGCCCTTCATCAGGCTGCGCGCCCGCCAGACGGGGGCGAACAGCGTGTCGGGATGGGACAGCGCGGAGCCGATGAAGGCGGCATCGTCCCGCTTCTCACCGGCACGGTCGAGCGGGCTGCCGGTATAGGCATTGGGGCGGCTGGCAGGAATGGAGAGCATGCTGGCCGGAACCTGCCACGGGGCCTGTCGGCCGTCCATCCGCGGCACCCCCGCGCTGGTCAGTTCGGAAGGCTGCCCGTGCCGTCGCGGGACCAGCAGGACCAGCCGAGGCCGTCGAGCAGCCCGCCGGGCAGCGCACCGCCGGCCCCGCGCCGCCAGCGTTCGAGGCCCGCAAAATCCGCGGCCGCGGCCAGCATGCCGTCGGCGAAGCCTTCGCCCACCCGCGAGGTGCCCTCGGCGAGCAGCGCGGCGGTCAGTGCCTCGGCCGCCTGCCGCCCATAGGCAAGGTCGTGCAGCATCATCAGCGTGCCGGCGACGCCGCGCTCGTCGTGGTGGTCGGGGACCGGGCGGGCGCTACCCGAAGCGAGGCCGAACAGGTAGCCGAGCGCGTGGTCGGAACGCATCGCCGCGCGGGCCTGCGCCGGCGGCGTGCCCAGGCTGCGCACCACGGCGCGGGCCATCATCAGCTGGTGCAACAGCGCCAGGCTGGCCGCGGCACCGGCGAACGGCACCTCGTCCCCCTCCCGGCGGTACAGCGCCAGCGCCTCCGCATGCATGGCGGCGAGATCCTCCTCGGGCAGGGACAGCCAGTCGTCGTCGGGCGTCGCGGCAAGACTTCCCGGCGCCGCGAGCGCCAGGGCGAAAGCATCCTGCATCGTTCTTCCATCCACGGGGATGCGGCGCCATGCCGGTCCGTGGTCGGAAGAAAGCGCAGATCCGTGACAGGGCGTGACATCCGATCCTGCATGACCGTATGCGACGGCATGCATGTGGCCCGGACGGGCTAGGAGAAGGCGACAGCAAGCCGCGCCGGCTCTCGCATGATCCGCCCTATTGCGCCGAAAGCCGCGGCCAGTTGGCGTCCGCGCGCGCGATGCGCCCGGGGATGTCGCGTTCCCAGCGGCGCTGCACCGCCCGGTCGTAATTCAGGTACAGCCGGCCATCGACGATCCTCCATGCCTCCGGGTCGATCGGCGCGGTGTAGCCCTCGCTGACCGCATAGGCGCAGAAGCCGCCATAGGCCGGGGCGTAGCGTTCCGGGTCGGCGGCGAATCGGTCCCGGTTGGCTGCCGACGCGAAGCGCCAGGTCGCACCCCGCCAGGCGTGGCTGAATTCGGCGCGGCCCGGCATCGCCCGGCGGTCGGTGACATAGGCGACGACATCGGTGCCGCGAACCGCCACGCCGTCCTCGGCATTCACCTGCGCGCCCCGCGCGAGGGCAGGGAACAGCAACGCGCCCATCGGCACGGCGACTGTCGCACCCGGCACCATCCAGAGCATCGAGCGGCGGGAAAAGGCCATGTCCGTGTCTCCTTCACCGACCCCTTCGCCGCCATTCCGCCCCCGGTTACGGACCCCCCATTGGCGTCCGGACCCCGGCGCATGATATGGTGCCCTCGGAAGGTCGGCGGCGGACGGGCTCCCCGCCAACCCGGTCAGGTCCGGAAGGAAGCAGCCGTAACGGGTTCTCGCCCGGGTCGCTCGCCGGCCTTCCACCCTATCAAGCCACACCGGCCCTGCGCGGCCGCGCCGCATCAGGGAAAGCATGGCCCCCGACCTCCTCGGCTCCCCTTCTGCGCAGGATGCGGATGTCGCCGCCGAGGAAGGCCTGCCCGAGCCGCCCGCCCCCGATGGGCCGGGCCTGTTCGGGGATCCCGCGCCGCCACGGTCACCGCCCGCCGCCCCGCCGCCCGCGCCCGTCGCAGCTGCGACCGGCCCCTATCGCGTGCTGGCGCGGAAGTACCGCCCGACGAATTTCGACGACCTGATCGGCCAGGAAGCCCTGGTTCGAACCCTGCGCAACGCCTTCGCGCAGGGGCGCGTCCACCACGCCTTCCTGCTGACCGGCGTGCGCGGCGTCGGCAAGACCACAACCGCGCGCATCATCGCCCGCGCCCTGAACTGCGTCGGCGTGGATGGCAAGGGCGGGCCGACCGTGGACCCCTGCGGCGTCTGCGCCGAATGCCGCGCCATCCTCGCCGACCGCCATCCCGATGTGACCGAGATGGACGCAGCATCGAACAACAGCGTCGATGACGTGCGCGAACTGCGCGAGGCGCTGCGCTTCCGCCCCGCCCAGGCGCGGCAAAAGGTCTTCATCCTCGACGAGTGCCACATGCTGTCCGGCGCGGCCTTCAACGCGCTGCTGAAGACGCTCGAGGAACCGCCGCCCTCCGTCACCTTCGTGCTGGCGACGACGGAATTGCGGAAGGTGCCGGTCACCATCCGCAGCCGCTGCCAGACCTTCTCGCTCCGCCGCGTCCCGGTGGAGATGCTGCGCGACCATTTCGGCCGCATCGCGCAGAAGGAGGCCGTGGAGGTCGAGGGCGAGGCGCTCGGCATGGTCGCGCGTGCCGCCGACGGCTCGGTGCGCGACGGGTTGTCGTTGCTCGACCAGGCGATCGGCCTCGCGGGTGGCGGCACCGTCACCGGGGAGAGCGTACGCGACATGCTCGGCCTCGCCGACCGCTTCATGGTCTATGACCTGATGGAAGCGGTGATGGGCGGCGATGTCGCCGCGGCGCTCGCCATCCTCGACCGCGCGCATGAGGTCGGCGCCGATCCGCTCGCCATGCTGCAGGACCTCGCGGACTTCACGCATCTGCTGACGCGCTTCCGCGCCGCGCCAGCGCTGAAGGACGATGCAACGCTGACCGAGGCGGAACGCACGCGCGGCGCCGCCCTCGCGCTTCGCCTGTCGGTCCCCACGCTGGCGCGCGCCTGGCAGATGCTGCTGAAGGGCATCGCCGAGGTGCAGCAGGAAGGCGTCGATCGCCGAGCGGCGGCGGAGATGGTGCTGATCCGTCTCGCCCATGTCGCCGATCTGCCGACGCCGGGCGAGATCGTGAAGCGGCTGACCGAATCCGGCGGCACCGACGCCGCCCCGCGACCGAATCCTGGCGGTGGCTCCGGCGGGCTGCGCGCGATGGCCGGTGGCGGGGCGGTTGCCGCGATGGCGCCGGACCCCGCGCCATCCCTGCCGCAGCCGCGCGAATGGCGGGAGGTCGTCGCGCTGGCCTCCGGCGTCCAGCCGATGCTGCATGCGAATCTGCTGCACTACGTGCACCCGGTCCGCATCGCCCCCGGCCGCATCGAGATCCGCCCGGAGCCCTCCGCGCCGCGCGACCTCGCGGCACAACTGACGTCACTTCTGGCCGAGCGCACCGGCACGCGCTGGACCGTCACGATCAGCAACGAGGACGGCGAGCCCACCCTCGCCGCACAGGGCCGCAACGCCGAGAGCGATCGCCTGGAAGCCGCGCGCAGCCATCCCCTCGTGCAGGCCATCCTCGCCGCCTTCCCCGGCACCACCATCGAGGCGGTGCGCGACGCCGCGGCCGACGATTACGGCCTGCTGCCCACACCCGCCGCCATCACCGCCGAGCCCGACGACGACATGGACGGCCGCGACTTCGCGCCCCCCGAGGCCGAGACCGCCTGGTCCGACGACGAACAACCCAACGACGATTGAGATGAGGCACGCCCCGCGATGAAGAACCTCGGCAACATGCTGAAGCAGGCGCAGCAGATGCAGTCCCGCATGCAGGAAATGCAGGCGAAGCTGGAAGCCACCGAGGTCGAAGGCCAGGCCGGCGGCGGCATGGTCAAGGTGCGCCTGACCGGCAAGGGCGACCTGCGCCGCGTGACCATCGACCCGTCCCTGATGAACGCTGACGAGCGCGAGGTGCTGGAAGACCTGCTCGTCGCCGCGCACGCCGACGCCAAGCAGAAAGTCGAGGCCACCATGGCCGAGGAGATGCAGAAGGCGACCGCCGGCATCTCCCTGCCGCCCGGGATGAAGCTGCCCTTCTGACGTGCTGCCGAACGACCCCATCGAGCATCTGATCTCGCTGCTCTCGCGCCTGCCCGGCCTCGGCCGGCGCAGCGCGCGGCGCGCCGTGCTGAAGATGCTGATGGACCCCGGCGACAAGATGCTGCCGCTCGCCGACGCCCTGCGCGCCGCCGCCGATTCCGTGCGCCCCTGCGAAATATGCGGCAACCTCGACGCCGCATCCCCCTGCCACATCTGCGCCGACCACCAGCGCGACCGCCGCCTGGTCTGCGTCGTCGAAGGTGTGGCCGACCTCTGGGCGCTGGAACGCGCCCACGCCCACCGCGGCACCTACCACGTGCTCGGCGGCCTGCTCTCCGCCCTCGGCGGCACCGGCCCCGAAGACCTTTCCATCACGCCCCTGCTCCGCCGCATCGAAGGCGACGGCATCGAGGAAGTCATCCTCGCCCTGCCCGCCACCGTCGACGGCGCCACCACCACCCACTACCTGACCGACCGCCTGAAACCGACCGGCTGCACCATCACCCGCCTGGCTCAGGGCGTACCCATCGGCGGCGCACTCGACGTGCTCGACGACGGCACGCTGACGGCAGCGTTCAAGGCGCGGCGGGCGCTGTGATGCGGTGGGACGGCAGCGGGGGGCCAGCCCCCCGGACCCCCCGCTGGGGGCATACGTGCCCCCAGGCCCGCGGTGACTTCATGGCCGGATTGGGGGAGGGGCTCACGGGCGCACCTGTCATCAAGGTCGCGGCATGCCCCTCCCCCAATCCGGCCATCAACAGACCCTGGGTCTGGGGGGCGGTTGCCCCCCAGCGGGATAGCCGCGCCAACCCCGTCAAAGCTCTCCGCCGTGCCCTGCTCGCTGCCGCCATCGGTGCCCTCGCCGCGCCTGCCGTGTGTGCCGCGACGGGTACGCAGTGGTTCAGGACGAGTGATGGCGTGCGCCTGCGGTATCTGGAGGCCGGGTCGGGGCGGATGGTGGTGTTCGTGCCGGGGTGGTGCATGCCGGCGCGGATTTTCGAGCCGCAGATCGCGGCCTTGTCGCGGCGGTGGCGGGTGGTGTCGCTCGATCCACGGGGGCAGGGGGCCAGCGAGGTGCCGGCGGGCGGGTATGATCCGACGCGGCGCGGGCAGGATATCCGGGATCTACTGGCGCATCTGGGTGGTGGGCGTGTCGTGCTGGCGGGATGGTCGCTCGGTGTGCTGGACGCCTTGTCCTATGCCGACATGGCCGGGGATGGGCGGTTGGCGGGGTTGGTGCTGATCGACAATTCGGTGGGGGAGGGCCAGCCGCCGCCGCCGCGTGCATCGAGCTTCTTCACCAATCTGCGGCGCCGGCGGGACGCGACGGTGCAGGGCTTCGTGCGCAGCATGTATCGCACGCCGCAGGACACGACGTATCTGGAAGGCATTGCGCGGGAGGCTCAACGCATGCCGGTGGAGGCGTCGATCCGGCTGCTGTCCTATCCAAGGCCGCGGGAGTTCTGGAAGCAGTCGCTCTACGCGGTGCGGCGGCCGGTCTATTACGCGGTGACGCCGCGGCTGCGCGACCAAGCGGCGGCGGTGGCGCAGAACCATCCGCAGCCGATGGTCGAGGTCTTCGAGGGCGCGGGCCACGCGCTGTTCGTGGATGAGGCGGCGCGCTTCAATGCCTCGATGGAAGAATTCCTCTCGCGCAGGGCGGCCTGGGGCTAATGCAATCACTGATACCGCTGTTTCTCATCGCCGGCGCCGCTGTCGGCGTCGAGATCGCGCTGACGCGCTTCTTCGCCGTCGCGAGCTGGTCGGAATATGGCTACTGGGTGATCTCCATCGCGATGACGGGGTTTGCCGTCTCGGGCGTGGTGATGGTGCTGGGGCGGGAAGCGTTCCTGCGCCATGCGCGCTGGCTGCTGCCCTGTCTGCCGGTGGCGATGCTGGCGGTGGGCGGCGCGGGCTGGATCGGCGCGACGCTGAACGGGTTCAATCCGCTGGAATTGCAGAACCCCGTCTCGGCGGAAGCGCAGCTGTGGAACATCGCGCTGTACTACGCGGCGCTGTTTCCGTTCTTCTTCCTCGCGGGCCTGGCGGTGTCGCTGAACTTCGTCGTGCACGCCGGGGAGGTCGGGCGGGTCTATGGCTATGACCTGCTGGGTGCGGGCACGGGCGCGGTGCTGGCGCTGCTGCTGATGTTCGTCCTGCATCCGTTTGCGTTGGTGCCGGCGCTGCTGCCGTTGCTGGCCGTGGCGGCGATGATCGCGGGCGGAACGCGCTGGCGCATCGCGGCGCTGGTCGTGCTGGCGGGGACCGAGGCGGCGGTCCTGGGCTTCGCGGCACCGCGCGTGAACGAGTTCAAGGCGATCTACGCGCCGCTGAACGTGCCCGACAGTCGCGTGATGGCGGAAGTGCTGTCGCCGCGCGGCGTGTACCAGTTGCTCGACAACTTCACCGAGCGGCTGGACACGGATGTGTCGAACAATGCGGGCGCGCTCGGCGTGGCCGCACCGCCGCGGTCCTTCGGACTGTATCGCGACGGATCGCGCATCGCGGCCTTGCCGAATGGCCAGCCGGAGGCGGCGCATGCGCGCGCGGCGCTGGATGGCGCGCCCTATGCGCTGCTGAACGGGCCGCGTGTGCTGGTGCTGGGCGGGGCGGGCGGCTTCCGCGCGGCGGAGGCGCTGGCACTCGGTGCATCGCATGTCACCGTGATCGAACCCGAACCGGTGCTGCGCGACGCACTGCTGCGCGGGCTGGGGCCCTCGCCGGCGCCGGCGGCCGATGTGCGGGTCAGCGTGTCGGCGGCGCATCCCCTGACGGCGTCGGGGCGATACGACCTCGTGGACATCGCCGGGGATTTCCTCGGGGCGGATGAGCAGAACCGCAATGTCTACACGGCGGACGCGCTGGCGGGGTTCCTCACGCGCCTGACGCCCGGGGGCATGATCTCGATCCCGGTCGGCATCCGCGAATTGCCGGTCTATGCGGTGCGCGTCCTGGCGACGGCGCGGGAGGCGCTGCGCATCGCGGGCATCGCCGATCCGGCGCGGCATGTGGTGGTGATCCGCTCCGCCTGGAATGTTCGCGTGCTGATCGCGCGGGATCCGTTCGACGAGGCGCGGGTGCAGCGCCTGGCCGCCTTTGCCGACGAACGCTCCTTCGACCTGTCCTACGCGCCGGGCCTGGCGACGGAGGGCCGGGAAGTCTGGAACGACCTGCCGCCCGTCTCGCTGGAAAGCAACACGGTGGAACAGGGCGGCGCGGCGCAGGATGCGGTGGCGCGTGAGGCTGAGCTGGTCCTGGCCGGCACGCCGCCCGCCGATGCCTTCGACCGGTCACCGGTCACGGCGGACCGGCCCTGGCTGTCGCCGCTGGTGCGGCTGCCCTCGCTGGGTGCTGCGCTCGACCGCATCGAGATCCTGCCGCAGCAGGAAATCGGGCTGCTGGTGAATGTGGCGGTGCTGGCGCAGGCGATCATCCTCGCGCTGCTGGTGTCGCTGCTGCCACTGGCCGCGCGCGGGGCGCTGCGCGTGCCGGTCGGCGTGCTGGGCCGGGCGCTGGTGTATTTCCCCGCCCTCGGGCTCGGCTTCCTGCTGATCGAGATCGCCTTCATCGAGCATGCGGCGTTGCTGCTTGGGGACCGCACATCCGGCTTCGCGCTGGTGCTGACGACGATGCTGGTCTTCTCGGGCATCGGGGCGATGTGGGCGGGTCGTGTGGCGGCGCCTGCCCGGGCGCTGCGGGTCGCGGTGCTAGTGGCACTGGGCTGTTCGACGCTGGCGTTGCTGGGCGTGCGACCGGCGGTGCTCGCCGCGCTCGACCTGCCCTGGATGCTGCGGGTGGCGCTGCTGGTGGTGGCGCTGGCGCCGATCTCGCTGGCGCTGGGCTTTCCCTTCCCGCTCGGGCTCGACCGCTTCCAGCAGGAAGGGCCGGCGCTGCTGCCCTGGGCCTGGGCGCTGAACGGCGCCTTCTCCGTGGTGGCGACGCCGCTCGCCAATCTCCTAGGCCACGGCATGGGTTTGTCCTGGCTTCTGGCGGCGGGAATGATTTGTTACACAGGTGCTCTGCTGTCCTGGCCAAGGAAACGCCCATGACCCTCTCCCGCCGTCCCCTGCTGCTCGGCGCGCTCGGCGCGCTGGCTGCGCCGCCTATGGTCCGCGCCCAAAGCAGCAGCACAGCATGGACGCGGGATGCCTACCTGGCCGCGATGCGCGCCTCCGGCCGCGAGACCACGATCAGCGAGCAGAACTTCACTGCCATCCAGGCGCGCAAGCCCGCGGCGATGCGGCGGATCGAATCCTACCTGAAGTCCCGCTTCAACGGCGAAGCCGACCCCGCCGTGCTGCGCGCCTTCGAAGCCCTGCCGCGCGAATATTTCCACTGGAACTACGAAGGCCGGTCGAACGGCGCCTCGAATGCCTATGAGGGCGACCCGAAGCCCTGGGGCCTCGGCTATGGCTCGGCGCTGTCGGACTATCTCGGCCAAGCCTACATGACGCAGGCCTGCGCACCGAAGCCCGAGCATGTCGTGCTTGAGATCGGCACCGGTTCCGGCTTCCAGTCGGCGCTGCTGTCGCGGATCGTGGCCAAGCAGTATTCCATCGAAATCATCAATCCGCTCGGCACCGCGGTGCAGCGCATCTTCTCGCCGCTCGGCTACAGCAATGTGGAAACCCGGGTCGGCGATGGCTTCTTCGGCTGGCCCGAGGTGCAGGGCGGCTTCGACACCATCATCGTCACCTGCGCCGCGCAGTATGTGCCGCCGGCGCTGATCCAGCAGATCAAGCCGGGCGGGCGGCTGGTGATCCCGATCGGGCAGCCCTTCCGCCGCGGCCAGTTCCTCTACATCTACACGAAGGACGAGGACGGGCGGGTGCGCAGCCGCAAGGATGTCGGCGTCTACTTCATCCCGATGACGGGGGCGATGATGAACCGCCCGCGCCCGGCCAATGCGCCCAACCCGGAAGGCGCGCCCGCGACGCCAGCGCCGGCACAGCCCGCCCAGCCGGCGGGCTGACGGCTTCTATGCGTGCAGGCCGGGCGCCTCGTGCCCGGTCCGCGCGACGTATTCGGTGTAGCCGCCGCCATACTGGTGGATACCCTCCGGCGTCAGTTCCAGCACCCGGTTGGACAGCGCCGCGAGGAAATGCCGGTCATGCGAGACGAACAGCATGGTGCCCTCATAGGCCGCCAGCGCCGTGATCAGCATTTCCTTCGTCGCCATGTCGAGGTGGTTGGTCGGTTCGTCCAGCACCAGGAAGTTCGGCGGGTCGTAGAGCATCCGCGCCATCACCAGCCGCGCCTTCTCGCCGCCTGACAGCACGCGGCACTTCTTCTCGACATCGTCGCCCGAGAAGCCGAAGCAACCGGCGAGCGCGCGCAACGACCCCTGGCCCGCCTGCGGGAAGGCGTCCTCCAGCGACTGGAAGACGGTGCGGTCGCCATCCAGCAATTCCATGGCGTGCTGCGCAAAATATCCCATCTTCACGCTGCCGCCGACCGCGACGCTGCCCGCATCCGGTTCCGTCGTCCCGGTCACCAGCTTCAGCAGCGTGGACTTGCCCGCACCGTTGACGCCCAGCACGCAGCAGCGTTCCCGCCGCCGCACCAGCAGGTCGAGCCCTTCATAGATCACGCGGCTGCCGTAGCGCTTGTGGACCCCGCGCAGGTTCACCACGTCGTCGCCCGACCGCGGCGCGGGCGGGAAGTCGAAGGTCACGGTCTGCCGGCGGCGCGGCGGCTCGACGCGGTCGATCTTCTCGAGCTTCTTGACCCGCGACTGCACCTGCGCGGCGTGGGAGGCGCGGGCCTTGAAGCGCTCGATGAACTTGATCTCCTTGGCGAGCATCGCCTGCTGGCGCTCGAACTGCGCCTGCTGCTGCTGCTCGTTCATCGCGCGCTGCTGCTCGTAGAAATCGTAGTTGCCGGAGAACGACGTCAGCGTGCCGCCGTCGATCTCGATCACCTTGTTGACGATGCGGTTCATGAATTCGCGGTCGTGCGACGTCATCAACAGCGCGCCGTCGTAGTTCACCAGGAACTGCTCCAGCCAGATGAGGCTTTCGAGGTCGAGGTGGTTGCTCGGTTCGTCCAGCAGCATCACGTCCGGGCGCATCAGCAGGATGCGCGCGAGCGCCACGCGCATCTTCCAGCCGCCGGACAGGCTGCCGACGTCGCCGTCCATCATCTCCTGGCTGAAGCCGAGGCCGTCGAGCACCTCACGCGCCTTGCTCTCCAGCGCATAGCCGCCGAGCTCCTCGAAGCGCGCCTGGACTTCCCCGAAGCGCTCGAGGATCTGGTCCATCTCATCCACGCGCTCGGGGTCGGCGAGGGCGGCTTCGAGCTCCTGCAATTCGCCGGCGACCTCGCTGACGTTGCCGGCGCCGTCCATCACCTCGGCCGCTGCGCTGCGGCCGGACATCTCGCCGACATCCTGGCTGAAGAAGCCGATGGACACGCCGCGATCGACCAGCACCTGGCCTTCATCGGGCTGGTCCTGGCCGATGATCATGCGGAACAGCGTGGACTTGCCCGCGCCGTTGGGACCGACCAGGCCGATCCGCTCGCCCTTCTGGAGCGCGGCCGAGGCCTCGATGAAAAGAAGCTGCTGGCCGTTCTGCTTGCTGATGGAATCGAGGCGGATCATGCGGTCCCGGGGGGTCGATGGGGCGGCGTGAGTGCGCCGCGGAAGGCGCCCGAGACCACGCCCGCCATCATCCCGTCAACCGCCCATCGCGCAGTGTCAGGCGCGATGCGGCATCAGCCCCGTGCGCAGCGCATGGGCCCAGTCGGCGCGACCCTGTGCCGCGGCCTGCGCCGCCGCGCCGTCATGGTCGTAGGGCAGCGCGGCCATCTCGCAGGCGGCCAGCCGACCGTCTTCGACCTCGGCGATGGCGTATCGGGCGAAGGGCGAACCGGCCTCGGAGACATGCGGGTCCGGTGGCGTCGGGTCCGCATAGGCCGGGCAGCCGGCGCTGCCGGGGTTCAGCAGGACGCGGCCATCGGCCAGCCGCAGCAGCCCCGCCAGGTGGCTATGGCCGCACAGCAGCAGCGTCGCGGCCGTCGCGCCAAGCCGTTCGGCCACCATGGTGGCGGCGGATGGCAGCAGGCGGCCCGCCACCACCTCCTCCATTAGATAGGCGTTGTCATCGTGGGGCTGCGCATGGAAGGCGAGCACGCCGGGGGCGGGCTCCAGGGTCGGCGGCAACGCCTTGAGCCAGGCGGCCTGCGCGGGATCCAGCCGAGCCCGCGCGAACGCGTCCGACCCGCCGGTGCTGCCCTCGGCAACCCAGCGGTCGTGGTTGCCGCGCACAGTCGGGATGCCGCGCGCGGCGATGCGTTCCACGCATTCGCGCGGCCAGAGCGGCCCCGAGGCCACATCGCCGAGATTGAGGATGTCCCGCACGCCGCGGCGGTCGATATCGGCCAGCACGGCGTCGAGAGCGAGGATGTTGCCGTGGATATCGGCAATGATCGCAAGGCGCATTGGGCCAGGATAGGCACGGCATCCGCACGACAGCCAGCAGGGCCAGGGTTCCGTCCGATTAGGGTTTGCGATTCATTATTGCGAATGACTCGCAATAGCATTACTGTCGCTCGCATGCAGGGAAAGGAATGCGCTGGTGACCAGTTGGACCGTGGCCGGCATCGCCGTGATGTCGCTCGCCCATCTCCATCTGGTCTGGCGCATGTCGCGCCTGCCGGCCCTGGCACCGCGCAAGGACGTCCGTCGATGAACAGCGAGGATCCCCCCGCCTCGCCGTCAGCCCCCCCGGTCATCACGCTCGACAGCAGCGCCCTGCTTGGCGATGCGCGCGAGGTGGCAATCCGCCACGGCGCGGAGACCTACCGCCTTCGGCTGACGCGGCACGACAAGCTGATCCTCACAAAGTAGCCGCCGCCCCGACGGCGCGCCGTTGACCGTGCCGTGGAAGCGGCCGAGTCTGCGCAACGATCCTCACCCGTAAGGCACCGCCCCATGCGTCGTCGCGCGATCTGTTCTGCTGCCGCCCTTGGCGGCCTGGTGGCCCTCGCCGGCTGTTCCGTGGCGCCCGCCGTCCCGACCGAGCAGAGCATCGTCGGCCGCAGGCCGAGCGGCACCGTCACCCTGGCGGAGAACTTCATCGGCGGAGCCGGCGCGGGCAACGGCATGCTGACCTTCCGCGGGCAGGCCTATCCGTTCCGGCTGGTCGGCACTGTGGTCGGCCCGGGCGGGGCCGCGCGCATACAGGCCAGCGGCGATGTCTACGGCCTGACGCGGATCGAGGATTTCGCCGGGATCTACACGCAGGGAACCGGACAGCGCGGCCTCGACACCCGCAGCACCGACCAGTTGTGGCTGCAGAATTCCGCCGGCGTCATCATGCATCTGCGCGGCACTCAGATGGGTGCCACACTTGGCCTTGGCCGCGATGAGCTGCTGATCGAACTCGCTCCACGCTGACGGCAGGGGCTGGCGCACCCGCCCAGCTTTCACCCGTCCAACCGAATCCCCGTCTCGCCGACCAGCCGGCGCACCATCTCCCCATCCCGTCGCAGCACCTCGCCGAAGGCCGCCGCGCTGCCGGTGATGGGGTCGTTGCCGCTCGCCGCCAGGCGCTCGCGCGTCGTCGGGTCGTTGGTCGCCTGGTGCACCGCCCCCTCCAGCCGCGCGATGATGTCCCGCGGCGTAGCAGCTGGCGCGAAGATGCCGTTCCAGGATGTCAGGTCGAAGCCGGGAAAGCCGCTCTCCGCGATGGTCGGCAGGTCAGCCATGGTGCCGCGGCGCTCGGCGCTGGTCAGGGCGATGCCGCGCGCCCGGTTGTCCAGCACCAGCGGCCGCAGGCTGTTCGCGGTGCTGATCGCGGCATCGAGGTTGCCGCCGGCGATATCGCGCGCCGCATCCGACCCGCCGCGATAGGGCAGGTGCTCCAACTGGATGCCGGCGCGGTAGGCGAGCAGGGCGCCGGCCAGATGCCCCACCGTGCCGATGCCGGGTGAGCCATAGGGAATGCCCGGCCGCCGCTTCGCCTCGGCGATGAAGCCGGCGAGGTCGGTCGCAGGAAAGTCGCGCTTCACCACCAGCACATAAGGCGCGGCGACCACCTGCGCGATGGGCGCGAAGGCCGTCGCATAGTCGAAGGGCAGGCCACGCTGGATCAGCGGCTGCACCACGAAGCCGAAACTGTCGAAGAACAGCGTCGTGCCGTCGGGCGGCGCGGCGGCGACGAGACCGGCGCCGATCGCGCCCCCGGCCCCGGGCCGATTCTCGATCACCACGGGCACGGACAGCGCCTCGGCCATCTTCGGCTGCAGCAACCGCATGACCGTGTCGGACTGCCCGCCCGGCGCGAAGGGCACGACGACCCGGATCGGGCGCGCCTGCGCGCGGACGACGCGGGGTGCGGCAAGCGCCACGAGGGTGGCGGCAAACAGGGGGCGGCGTCGTGTCATTGGGTTTCCTCCGGCGCGACAGGCTTGGCCGAGGTGCAGGGGGCGTCAAGCGCGGCCGCGGCTTGGGGGCCCATGCCGATGACCGGCACAACGCGCCGATCCGAGGCGCTTGGCGCATGTCCAGCCGGTCCCTTAGTCTCGTTGGATCAATACGCCAGCCAAGGAAACACCATGCGCGGCATTGCCCTCCGTCTGCCTGTCCTCGCCGCCTTGCTGTTCGGCGCCGCGCCGGCTCTCGCACAGTCCGCCTGCCCGGGGCGCATTTCCGCCAACTCCTTCAGCCCGGTGCCGGCCAATGCGGCGATCGCGGTTCCCGACCGGCCCGGCGGCAGCCCAAACGACCGGATGCTGCGTGACGCGGTGCTCGCCGCGCTTGCCAATGCCGGGCGGCGCGTCGATGCGAATGCGCCCTTCATCCTGTCGTGGCACGGCGGCACCTCCATCGAGGGCGATAATTTCGGCGGCTTCAACGACCGCACCTCCGGCCGCACCTTCCGTGAGAGCGACGACATCTCCTGGACGCATAACGCCCCGCGCATGGGTGGGCGGTCGGTGCCGACGCTGCGGGTGTCCGGCACGGTGGACCTGCGCGAACGCGCGACGCAGCGGATCGTGTGGACCGCGGTGATCACCTGCAACCGGCAGGGGCGCGACGATGCGGCGCTATTCGCGTACCTGGCCAATGCGGTGGCACCGCTGCTCGGCCAACCGGCGGCCGGGCGGCCCTTCTGAACGCGCCCGCCACGACGCCGCGCGCGCGTGCCGAGGCGGCGCAATCGCGCGCCTCGGACCCCGCGGCCTCGGCCTGGGTGGAGGCCTCGGCAGGGTCCGGCAAGACCAAGCTGCTGACCGACCGCGTGCTGCGGCTGCTGCTGGCGGGCGTGGCACCCGGGCGCATCCTGTGCCTGACCTTCACCAAGGCGGCGGCGGCGGAGATGGCGACGCGGCTCGCCAGAGCCCTGGGCGGCTGGGCGACGGCCGAGGATGGCGAGTTGGCGCGCACCCTCGCCGCGCTGACCGGGCGGCGGCCGGAGCCGCAGGAATTGATGGCGGCGCGCGCGCTGTTCGTGCGCGTTCTCGAACAACCGGGCGGGATGCGGATCTCCACCATCCACGCCTTCGCACAGTCGCTGCTGCGCGCCTTTCCGCTGGAAGCAGGCCTCGCCCCGCAATTCGCGGTGGTGGAAGAACAGGAAGCGCGGACCATGCTGGCGCGCGAACGCGAGGCGGTGCTCGCCGCCGCGCCGGACCGCGCGGCGCTCGAGAACCTCGCCCGCCTGGTGCCCCCGACGCGCTTCGCCGAGGTGGTCGGCACACTGGCGCAGGATCGCGGGCGGCTGCTGCGCGCGGTGGAACGCCCCCAGGGTGTGGCGGGGCTGGAACCGGCACTGGCACGCGCGCTCGGCCTGACGCCGGGCGAAGCGCGGGAGGATGCGCTGATCGCCGCCGCCTGCGACCCGGATGCGACGCCGCTGTCGCGCGCCGGCGCACTGCTTCGCGCAAGCGGCAATGCCAATGACCAGGAACGAGGTGCCGCGATCGCCGCTTGGCTCGCCCGCGACATCTCGGGCCGCGCGGCGCATTGGGAGGGATGGCGCGGCATCCTGCTGACCGACAAGAACGAGCCGCGCAAGCGCCTCGTCACCAAACAGGCCGGCGCCGATGCGCCCTGGGTGCAGGACACGCTGACCGCCGAGGCCGAACGCGTCGCCGAGGTGCAGGAAGCCCGCGCCGCGGCGCGCGTGCTCGCCGCGACCATCGCGCTGCTGTCGATCGGCGCGCCGGTGCTGCAACGCTACGATGCGGCGAAGCGCCGTGCCGGCATGCTCGACTACGACGACCTGATCCGCGGCGCGGAACGCCTGCTGGAGGATCCCGGCAGCGCCTGGGTGCTGTTCAAGCTCGATGGCGGGCTCGATCACGTCCTGCTGGATGAGGCGCAGGATTCCAACCCCGACCAATGGGGCATCGTGCGGGCGCTGACCTCGGAATTCTTCGCCGGGCTCGGCGCGCGGGAGGACGGGCGCACCATCTTCGCCGTAGGTGATGAGAAGCAGTCGATCTACCGCTTCCAGGGTGCGGATGCGGAAGGCTTCGCGCGGGAACGCACACATTACGCGGCGGCGGTGCCCGATGCCGGGCAGGAGTTCCGTCCCGTCGCGCTCGACGTGTCCTTCCGCTCCACCACGCCCGTCCTCGCCTTGGTCGATGCCGTCTTCGCCGAGGGCACGGCGCGCAATGGCGTGGTGGCCGAGGGCGACACGCTGCGGCATTTCGCCGACCGCGCCGGCCAGGCGGGGCAGGTCGAATTATGGCCGTTGCTCGCCGCCGCCGACGCGGCCGAACCGCCGCCCTGGGCGCCGCCCGACGCGCCGGTGGATGCCGAGGGCGCGCCACAGCGCCTGGCCGCGCTGCTCGCAAGCCGCATCCACCACATGATCGCGACCGAGACGCTGCCCGCCCGCGTCGATACCGGTCGCGCAGCGGAGCAGCCCGAGGGCCGCCGCGTGCGCCCGGGCGACATCCTGGTGCTGGTGCGTGCCCGCGCGCGCGGCGGCTTCGTGCCGTCGCTGGTGCGCGCGCTGAAGGACCTGCGCATCCCGGTCGGCGGCGTCGATCGCATGGTGCTGGCCGAACAGATCGCCGTGCAGGACATGCTGGCGCTCGCGGATGTGCTGCTGCTGCCGGAGGATGATCTGTCCCTCGCCGCCTTGCTGAAATCGCCGCTGGTCGGGCTGGAGGAGGAGGACCTGTTGGCGTTGGCCCAGCCGCGCCAGGGCGCACTGTGGTCGGCGCTGGTCGCGCATCGCGGCGCGGCGTCGCGCCTTGGCCAGGTGGCGGATTGGCTGGCGGGGTTGATGGCGCGGGCCGACCTCGCCACACCGCATGCGCTGTTCGCAGGCGTGCTGGGCGCGCCGGGACCGCTCGATGTGCGGGCGGGACGGGCGCGGATGCTCGCGCGGCTTGGCCCCGATGCGGCCGATCCGCTCGATGAGTTCCTCAATGCCGCACTCCAGCACGAAGGCGCGCATCCGCCATCGCTGCAGGGCTTCGTGCAGCAGCTTCGCCAAGGTGGTGCCGAGGTGAAGCGCGAGGCCGAAGGCGCGGGCGATGCCGTGCGCATCATGACAGTGCATGGCGCGAAGGGATTGCAGGCACCGATCGTCATCCTGCCCGACACCACCGCCGAACCGCGCGACCGCACCACCTTGCGCTGGCTGCACGACGACCTGCCCGCCTGGGCGCCGCGCCAGGATGGCTTCGACGCCGCCGCGCTGGCGCAGCGCCGTCAGCAGGACCAGGACGCCGATGCGCGGGAACGCCATCGCCTGCTCTATGTCGCGCTGACGCGGGCCGAGGATCGCGTGCTTGTCTGCGGCTGGCAGGGCGGCAGATCGGTGCCGGATGAATCCTGGTACCGGCTGATCGAACGCGGCTTCGCGCGCTTGGACGGCGCGACCGAGGCACCCTTCGACCCCACGATCTTCGGTGCCCCCGCCGGGCTGTTCCCACCCGAGGCGATACTGCGCCGATTCGTCGCCGCACAGTCCGCCCCGCCGAGAGCGGAAGACCCGCCACGCGCCCGTGTCACCGCCGCCGCGCTCCCAGATTGGGCGCGCCGCCCCGCGCCGCGGGAAGCACCCGAGGGTGCGGTCGCACCCTCCGCCTTGCCAGGCGAGGAGGAAACCCCGGCCGCGCCGCCGCGCCCCGCCGACGATCCGCGCGGGCTGCGCTTCCGTCGCGGCCGGCTGGTCCATGCCCTGCTGCAACACCTGCCCGACCACGCACCCGGCCAGCGCGCGGCGATGGCCCGCCGCTTCCTCTCCCGCCCCGGTCATGGGTTGGAGGAGGCGGAGCGCGAGGCGGTGCTGGCCGAGGTCGTGGCGCTGCTGGCCAACCCGTTGCTGGATGCCGCGCTCGGCACGGACAGCCTGGCTGAGGCGCCGCTGGCCGGGCGCGTCGGCGACCGGCTGATCGCCGGCCAGGTGGACCGGCTGCTGGTGACGCCCGAACGCGTGCTGGTGCTGGACTACAAGACCAACCGCCCGCCACCCGCATCGCCGGAGGCGGTGGCGCCGCTCTACCTTCGGCAGATGGCGGCCTATCGGGCCTTGCTGCGGGCAGCCTTCCCGGGGCGTCGCGTGGATTGCGCGCTGGTCTGGACCTATGGCGCGCGAGTGATGGCGCTGCCCGACGAATTGTTGGATCGCCACGCGCCGAGGTGATCCGGGGCACCCTTTCCACGCGGCGCGCGCCGGCGCAGCATTGTCCCCGGAGGAAACAACCATGTTCCGACGCCGGGCCCTGCTCGCCGCGCCGGCCCTGTTGCTCGCGCGCCCGGCGCGCGCCCAGCAGCGGCCCTTGCGCATCATCACGCCCTTCGCCACGGGCGGTGCGACCGACTCTCTCGCCCGCATCATCGGGGCACGCATCACCGCGCTGACCGGCCAGGCCGTGGTCGTGGAAGCGAAGCCCGGCGCGGGCGGCGACCTCGCCATGCAGGCGGGTGCCGCGGCGGAACCGGACGGGCATACGCTGATCCTCGGCAGCGATTCATCGCTGGTGCGCAACCCGATGCTGCGTCGGACCATCCCGTACGATCCCGAACGCGACTTCGCGCCGATCGCGCGGCTCGTCACCTCCTGGTACGCGATTGCGGTGCACGCCTCGGTACCCGCGCGCACGGTCGCGGAATTCTTCGCCTGGGCGCGCGCCAATCCCGGCCGCGTCAACTACGGCTCGGCCGGGCCCGGCACGCTGGCGCATGTCATCGGGGAGATGATGAGCCAAGGTCAGCGGCTCGAGATGCAGCACATCCCCTATCGCGGCGCGAACCCCGCGCTGCAGGACCTGGTGGCGGGGCGGTTGCAGTTCTACGCGGTCTCGGCCGGCGGGCTGCTGCCGCTGCTACGGGAAGGCAGCGTGCGCGTGCTGGCGGTGACCGGGCCGTCCCGCCAGCCGGAATTGCCCGGCGTTCCGACCGTGATCGAAGCCGGCTTCGCGGAGTACGACCACTCGGCCTTCTACTCGCTGTCCGGTCCTGCCCGCGTGCCGCCTGCCTTCGTGGATCAGACCGGCGCGCTGCTCGGGCGCATCATGGCCGAAGCGGACACGGCCGAACGTCTGCGCGCGCTTGCCTTCGACCCCGCCTTCCTGGGGCCGGAGGCCTTCCGCGCCTTCCTCGCCGCCGAGCGTATCCGCTGGCGCGAGATCATCGCCCGCACCGGGCTGACGCTGGAGAGCTGACGCGCATGACCCTGCTTCGCTTCGAGGAATTCACCGCCAGACCGCAACGCGCCGCCGCCTTGCAGGCGAAGCTGCGCGACGTGCCGGGTGGGCGGATGTTCGGCCTGTGGCGCGCGCAGATCGGGCCGTCGATGAACATCGTCACCCGCGCCTCGCTGTGGCCCGGCGAACCGCCCGCCACGCCCGAGGCCTCGGATCCCGATGTGGCGTCGTTACGCAGCCGGGTGCTGACCATCCTGACGCGCGGGGAGACGCCGCCCGATCCGGCGCGCGGGGGCATCGTCACGCATCGCTGGTTCGTCCTGCCTTCCACCGACGTCGCCGAGATGGTCGCCATCACCACCGAGGCCTGGGTCGGCTTCGAGGGCGACACCGGCAGCGAGCCGCTCGGGCTGTGGCAGGACCGTTCGGCGGGCGAGCCGGCGCATGTGCTGCTGATGACCTGGTATCCGTCACTCGCGCATTGGGAGCAGAGCCGCTTCTGGAACAGCGCCGCGGCCGGTCCGGACCAGGTGCAGCGCGCGAAATGGGGCGCGCTGTTCGCGCGGCGCCGCCAGATGCTGTTCGACACCTGGGTCACGGTGCATGGAGCCGAATCGACATGAGCGAGTCCGACATCGCCGCCGCCCGCGCCGCCATGGACGGCTTCATGGAAGCCTTCAGCGCCGAGGATGCGGAGGCCATCCGCACGCGGTGGTATCACTTCCCGCATGTCCGGTTTCACAGCGGCAAGGTCACGGTGTTCGAGCGGCCCGAGGATTTCCGCTCCATCGTCTTCGACCGCCAGGGCCAGGCCCGCGAATGGGCAAAGAGCGCCTGGGACTATGTGGAACTTGTCGATGCCGGACCGGGCAAGGTGCATTTCCGCGTGCAGTTCAGCCGGTTCCGCGCCGACGGCTCGCGCATCGGGTCGTACAAATCCTTCTACATCGTGACGCTGAAGGACGGGCGCTGGGCGATCCAGGGAAGGTCGTCCTGGGCGGAGTGAGAAGGAAGAAAGGCGGGGGAGTTCTCTCCCCCGACCTTCAGCCTTCCTCCGGCACCAGGCAGGTCAGCCGCGACGGGTTCTGCTCGCTGAGGAAGATCCGCCCGTCTGGCCCGCGCCACATCCCGTGCGCACCGTTCAGCACCGGCCGGCAGCGCCCGATGATCGTCCCGTCCGGCGCTAGCAGCGACAGTTGCGGCACCTGGTCCGTCACATAGAGCCCACCGCCGGGCGCGCCATGCACGCTCATCGGCTTGTGGTTGCCACGCCAGTCCGCCAGCCACATCCCATCCGACGTGAAGACCTGCACGCGGTTGTTCTCGCGGTCCGCGACTGTCACGCGCCCATCGGGCAGCACCCACACCGAATGCGGCGTGGAGAATTCGCCGGGCCCAGTGCCCTCACGGCCCCAGCGGCCCATCGGCGTGCCTTCGGCACTGAAGCGATGCACCACCGATGCCGCATAGCCGTCCGCAACGTAGATCGACCCATCGGGACCGAAGGCGACGTCGCAGGGCGCGTTGAAGGGCTCGCCGGGATGGTCGCGCCGACCGATGCCGCCGAGCCGCTTGCCGTCGCGCGAGAAGACGATGATCTCCTGCGCATCGCGATCGACGACGAAGACGCGCCCGTCCGGATGGACGGAAAGCATGTGCCCGTCCGCGACCTCGGCCCCGCCCCACGCGTCGATGCGCCGCCCATCCGGTGACAGCACGACGACGGCGGGGTTTTCGGGGTCCGCCATCGGGTCCTGGCGAAGCTGCACATAGACGCGGCCCTCCGCGTCGCAGGCCACGTCGCTCGGCACGCCGCAGCCGCGCGGCACCTCGCCCCACGGGCGTTCGATGCGATAGCGGGTCTGCCCCAGGCGGACGAAAAGCTGATGGCGCGCCATGGTCCTGTCCTTCCTCGATCGCGCGCAGGGTGGCGCGGGGGCGGCGGGTCGGCAACGCTTGACGCGACGCGAAGCCGCCGCGCACACCGGTCGCACCGTTGAGCAGGGATCGTCCGCCGCCGATGCCACCCGAACCGCCCGCCCGCATCGGGGTCCCGCTCATCCTGTTCGCCGTCATCGCCGTGGTGGCTGTGAACCTCGGCGCGCTCGCCGCACCCCATGCCACGCTGCCCTTCGGCCGGCTCGCGGATCCGGATGCCTATCTGCGGCTCGACCGCGTGCTCGCGCTGCGCATGGGCGGCGGCTGGTTCGACGACGTCACTGTCGCGGTCATGGCGCCGGAGGGTCTGGCGCTGCACTGGACGCGTCCGCTCGACCTGCTGATCCTGCTGCCGGCGCTCGCCCTCGAATGGCTGGCGGGGATGGATCCGCGACGGGCCATCTTCACCGCCGGCATCTTCGTGTCCCCCGTGCTGCATGCCGGCGCGGCGATCGCCGCGGCCTGGGCGGCGCGGGGCCTGTGGCCCGGCAAGGCACCCTGGCATGCCGTGCTGCTGATGGTCGCGACACCGACCGCGACGATGTACTGCACTGCCGGGCGGGCCGACCATCACGCGCTGATGCTGCTGATGCTGGCGTTGGCCTTTGGCGCGGCGGTCCGTGCCCTGTCTCCGGGCGGGTCGGCGCGTGCGGCGGCCTGGACGGGGGTTGCCGTCGGCGCCGGCATCTGGGTCAGCCCGGAGGTGCTGATTGCCGCCGCCCCGCTGCTGCTTGGCACCGGCCTGGCGGCGATGCTCGCATTCGATGGCCGGACGCTCGCCTTGCAGGGGCTGCGCATGGGCATCGGCGCGACGGTGACGATCATCGTTGCGATCGTGACGGAACGCCCGCCGGTCGGTTGGTTCGACATCGCCTATGACCGCGTGTCGCTGCATCACCTGGTCCTGACGCTGCTGGTGAGCGCCGTCTTCCTCGTGGCGGCGCGGGTGGGTGCCTGGACGCAGGGGCGCCGCATCGCCGCCTGCGGCGCCGCGGCTACCCTCGCCCTTGGGGGATTGCTGCTGGCCTTCCCGCGCGCGCTGCTCGCCTCGCTGGCCCAGGCGGATGAGACCTCGCGCACGGTGATGCTGCCCGCGGTGCAGGAGATGCAGCCCCTGCCGCCATTCGGTGAGGGCGATATCGGCACGACGTTGGCGACGATCGGCGGGCCGCCCTTCATCGCCATCATCGCGATCCTGCTTGCCGCGCCGGCCTGGCGCCGGGACGGGCGCTGGCCGGCGGGGCTCGCCGTGACCCTGGCTCTGGCCGCCACCCTGGTCGCGGCCTTCGCGGCGCGCCGCTTCGCGCTCGACCTCGCGGTGCCGGCGGCGCTGGCCGGGGCGGGCATGGTCGGACTGCTGCTCGATGCCTCCTGGCCACGGGCGGCCGCATCGCGGGCGCTGCTGACCGCTGGGCTGCTGTTTGGCCTGCTCGGCCTGCCGCTGCTGTCGCTGGCCGGGCCATCCCCCGCCGCGCAGGCCAGGCTGCCCGAGACACAGGCACGCGAGGCTGGCTGCGACGCGACCGCCGTGGCGCGCTGGCTGGACGCGACGCGGCCTGAGGTCACGCCCGGCCAGCCAAGGCCGATCCTGATGGCCTCCGACATCTTCCTGGGGCCGGAGATCGCGTGGCGCGCCCCCTACCGCACGGTCGCCGGACCCTATCATCGCGGCGGCGAGGCCTTCGCCGACACGCTGACAGTCTTCACCGCCACCGACCCGGATGCGGCGCGCGGGGTGCTGCACCGGCGGCAGGTGTCGCTGCTGCTGTTCTGCGCGGCCGCGCCCGGCATCAACATTCCGCCGGGCAGCCTCACCACACGCCTCCGCGACGACAATCCCCCAGCCTGGCTGCGCCCCGTGCCGCTGCCTGCGGCGCTGTCTGGCTTTCGCCTCTTCGTCCCGCAATGACCACCGGGCACGTACGCTACGGTGCCGTTTGGCGCATGCCGAGGCCCGCCCCCACCCGGCAATTTCCGCCTGCGCGCAAAACCCTCTAGCCTGACCCACCAGCAGGAGAAGCATCATGCCGGTCCGCCGCTCGCCCTTCCGCCTCGCCCCGTTGGTGCTCGGCCTCGGCCTGCTGGCCGGCTGCGAGCAGGCAGGCAGTACTGCCGGGGCCGTGGCCGGCAGCGCCGCAGGGTCAGCGGCGGCCGGCGCCGTCGCGGGGTCGGTCGGGGGACCGGCCGGGCAGGTTGCCGGGGCCGCCGCTGGTGCGGGGGCAAGCATCGCCGTCGCGCAGGTGACGCGCATGTCCACCGCCGCCGCGCAGGGTGCCTGGGATGCCGTCGCGCAGGAACCCGTGGCAGCCTGCACCGGTGCCGCCGACAAGCCCTGCGCCGAGGCCCAGGCCCTGCGCGCCCGCGCCTGCCGCCGACAGGCCGCCGCCGCGACGGCCGACCAGCGCGCCGGCTACCTCAACTGCGCCGTCACGGCCGGCCAGGCCGCGCTCGTCGCCGGTGGCGCCAATACCCAGGCGGAACGCAACACCTGGCGGGAGGAACTGCTCGCCGCGCTGTACGACCGCCGCTCCGGCACGCCACGGGCGAGCATCTGCCCTGACAACGACCTGATGCGCAGCGAGGCCGACACGCTGCTGCGCGATGCGCCGGGCAATGCCAGCGCCCGCTTCCACGGCGCCAGCGCGCGGATGATGGGTGTCTCCGTTTCCTGCGGGGCGGAGGACCAGCGCTGCACCGAGCTCGGCCAAGCGGCGCGGCTGCTGAACCCGCCGCAATCCGACACGCGCTGGACGCAGACCGCCGAGGGCGTGCGGACGTTGCAGCGGGTCGTGGTGGGCTGCCCGGAAGGCTGACGGTCGCGGAGGGTCAGTCCAGCCTGATCCCTCGCGCCCGGACGATCGTGCCCCAGGTTTCGGTTTCAGCCGCCAATTGCCGGCGGAAGGCGTCCGGTCCCTCGGTGCGGATCGTGGCACCCAGTGTCGCCATGCGCGCCGCCATGGCCGGTTCGGCGAGCACTTGGCGGAAGGCGCCGTATAGGCGCTGGACCGCCGCATCCGGCGTGCGCGCCGGGGCGAGCGTGCCCTGCCCGATACCGGCATCCCAGGCCGGCCAGCCGAGCTCGCGGAAGGTTGGCACATCCGGCAGGTCGGGCAGGCGGTTCGGGCCGGTCACGGCGATGGCGCGCAGCCTGCCGTCCTTCACGAAGGGCAGCACCGCCGTCGCACCGTTGACGATGAGCTGGCTTTCATTGGTCACCGCTGCCTGGATGCCGATCATGCCGCCCCGGTAGAAGACCTCGGTGACGGACCCGCCCCAGTGCTGCACCACGATCAGCGCCGTCAGGTGGTTCAGCGCGCCGACGCCCGAATGGGCGAAGTTGATGCGACTGGGTTCCGCCTTCACCAGCGCCGCGAGTTCCGCACCGTTCTGCGCCGGCACGGAAGGATGCACGGCCATGATGTAGGGCGCGAAGGTCAGCAGGGTGATCGGGGCGAGGTCGGCGGCCGGATCATAGGGCAGGCGCGCGAAAAGGCTCGGCCCCGTGGTCAGGATGCCGGTGTCGGTCAGCAGGATGGAGGTGCCGTCGGGCGGCGACTTCGCGACATTGTCGGCGCCGAGGTTGCCCGCCGCGCCGCCGCGGTTGTCGATCACCACGACCTGGTTGAGCACACGTTGCAATTCCAGCTGCAGCAGCCGGGCGAGAATGTCCGACGAGCCGCCGGGCGGGAAGGGAACGACGATGCGCAGGGGGCGCTCACTGCCCTGCGCGGCCGCGCCGCGCGCGCCGAGCAGCGCGGGCAGGGCGAGGACCGCGCGGCGCGGTGTTTCCAGCATCTTCTTCATGGCGTTGTCCTTCCCTTCTCCGCGCCCAGTGCGCGGAGGATTCCGGCGATGGTGCCGGTTGCGTAGGCACGGCTGCGATGGCCCCAGACGGTGTCGCCTTCGACATGCGGGACATGGTCGTCGATGACGAAGCCGTCGAAGCCGGTATCCATCAGCACGCGCAGCACGGCGACGGAATCGACGCTACCTTCGTCGATGAAGGCCTCAGCGAAGCGCGGCAGTTGGCCGGCGACGGAACGCAGATGGACGTAGTGGATGCGCCCTTCGCGCGCGAAGCGGCGCAGCGCCTGCATCATGGCGTCCGCGCCGGCCTCGGCGAAGGTGCCGGTGCAGAAGCAGATGCCGTGGTTGGGGCTGTCGGCGAAGGACATGGCGCGGGCGAAGGCGGCTTCGTCGCGGAAGATGCGCGCCACGCCGTCCAGCACCGGCACGGGCGGGTCGTCGGGGTGTAGCGACAGCTTCACGCCTGCCGCCTCGGCAACCGGCAGGACTGCGGTGATGAAGCGCTCCCAGTTCGCCCACATCTGCGCCTCGTCGCGCCGCGGCAAGGTGCCGGTCGCGACGCGGCGGCCGATCGCATCGTCATAGGCTGTGACCAGCGCGCCGCCGCGGCCATGCGCGGCCTTGGCGGTGCGCCAGACGCCATCAGGGATCCAGTTGTAGCCGAGCACCGGTATCCCCGCCTGGCCCATGGCGCGGATGGTGGCCTTGAAGTCCTCGATCTGTTCGTCCGCGCCCGGCAGGCCAAGCATCGCCTTGTCGATCAGGTTGCGCGGCACGCCCTCGATGCAGTCGAGCGTGAGGCCATGCGCTTCGACGGCGGCGCGCATCTGCGCGAGGTCGAGCGCCGACCAGCGCCGCGTCGGCGCGCGCGGCCCCGCGGCGGCGGTGAATTCCTTGTTGAGGAAGGTGATCCAGCCCGGGCTGTCGAGATCCGGCTTGTTGACAGTGACGCCGGCACAGCCGATCTGGCGCGCAAAGGCGAGGTCGGCCTGGGTCAATTCCCGGAACTGCCCGGCAAGGACGCGCATTGGACTGGTTTTCTCCCACAGAATTTTATCTAATCTGGTCGATATGATAGAATCAAGCCCCATCACCAATGAGGACGCCGTCACCGCACAGCTCCGCCGGCTGATCGTGGAGGGCGCCCTGCCACCCGGCGCAAAGCTGACCGTGGCGACGCTCTCGGCGCGGCTGGCCGCCGGCGCGACGCCGGTGCGCGCCGCGCTGAAGCTGCTGGAAGGCGAAGGGCTGGTGGAGGCGCTGCCCTATCGGGGGGCGCGGGTCCGCGCACTGGCCACCGAGGACATCCGCAATCTTTACCGGTTGCGCGGCGCGGTACTCGGCCTGTTGATCCCTGATGTGGTGCGCCACGTCTCCAACGCGGAACTGGACGCACTGGACGCGCTGGAGGCGCGGTTCGAGGCCGCCGCCGCCGCCGGCGACGGCCCTGGTGCCATGGCCGTGAACCAGGCCTTCCACCGCACCCTGTTCGCCACCGCCCGCAATCCAGATGCGGCGGCGGTGATGGAACGATCCTGGGCGCTGGTCGAGGCGCTGCGCCTGCGCCTTGGCTTCGGCCCCGGACGCCTGCAACGGTCGGTCGAGAGCCACCGCGCGCTGCTAGCCGCGCTGCGCGCGCGCGATGCCGTTACCGCAACGGGACTTGCCGTTTCATCCTCGGATGCCGCAATGGCGGATCTGCTGGCTCGGGCGGGGTGACCGTCGCGCGTCCGGCGGCATTGGCACGGCAGGACGGCTGATATGTCGAAGCAGGCCCCGAAGCTGCTTTCCGGCGGCAACCCGCAGATTCCCAAAGGCGAGGGAGACGGACCGGTGCAGGCCTACATCGCCGCCATGCCTGGCTGGAAGCAGGGGGTCGGACGGCACCTCGATGCGCTGGTCGGCCACATCGTCCCGGATGCGCGCAAGGCGGTGAAGTGGAACACGCCCTTCTACGGCGCCGCGGCCGATGCTGGCTGGTTCCTGAGCTTTCACTGCTTCACCCACTATGTGAAGGTCACCTCCTTCCGCGGCAGCGCGCTCGATCCGGTCCCCCCCGGCGCGTCCAAATACCCGGAGGTGCGCTATTTCGACATCCGCGAGGACGCGCCCTTGGACGACGCCCGGCTCGCCGCGTGGATCGGACAGGCGAGCCGGCTGCCGGGCGAACGGCTTTGAAGGAGCGCAGCGTGGCGAAGGACGCAGAGACCGGCCAACCCCCGTCCCGCCTGATCGACGAGCGGATCGCGGCGCTGGGCGATTGGCGCGGCGCGACGCTCGCCCGGATCCGTGCCCTGATCCACGAGGCCGATCCCGATGTCGTCGAGACCTGGAAATGGCGCGGCGTGCCGGTATGGGAGCATGCCGGGATCATCTGCACCGGCGAGACCTACAAGACCGCCGTGAAGATGACCTTCGCGCAGGGCGCCTCGCTCGAGGATCCGTCGGGGCTGTTCAATGCGAGCCTGGAGGGCAACACCCGGCGCGCCATCGATGTCCATGAAGGCGACAGCATCGACGAGGCAGCGCTGAAGGCGCTGATTCGGGCGGCGGTCGCGCTGAACACCGCGAAGAAGCGGCGCTGAGCCTGCCCGCCGCTGCGCATCGGCCGCGCCCGGTGTAGGCTAGCGTCACCAACCATGAACGGGGACATCACCAGCCCATGAGCGACACGAAGATCGGCACCGGCGCGGAAGCCGTGCCGGGCCAGTACATCCAGGTCCATTACACGGGCTGGCTGTTCGATGAGAACGCGCCGGACAAGAAGGGCACGAAGTTCGACAGCAGCCGCGACCGCGGCCAACCCTTCGAATTCCAGCTTGGCGTCGGCCAGGTCATTGGCGGCTGGGACCAAGGCTTCGCCGGGATGAAGGTCGGCGGGGAACGCACGCTGATCATCCCGCCTGAACTGGGCTATGGCGCGCGCGGCGCCGGTGGTGTGATCCCGCCGAATGCAACGCTGATCTTCGAAGTCGAACTGCTCGGCGTGGAGTGATCGAAGGGGCTTTGCCCTCTCCGAGCCTCTCCCACCAAAGGCCAGCGGGCCTTTGGAATGACAATCTTTTTGGACCCCGCTGGCCCGGTTCGGTGCCAGGTGATGGTTTCCAAAGGCCTCGGGCCTTTGGTGGGGTGAGGTCCGGAGAGGGGCGACGCCCCTCTCCACCCCGCCCGCGGCCCCGAATCCCTGCCCCCGCTTCGTAACCAGCCTTGCGAAGGCGGGCCGCCATCCCGACAATGGCGGGATGGCTTCCCCGCTTGCCCTGACCGACGCCGCCGATCCCACCTTCGCGGAACTGCTCGCACTCCGCCCGCACCTGTCCCTGCACGCCATGGACGGGCTGGTGATGGAGGACGTGCCCCTCGCCCGCATCGCGAAGGAGGTCGGCACTCCCGCCTGGGTCTATTCCGCCGGTGCGCTGCGCGGCCGCGCCCGCGCGCTGAAATCCGCGCTGACCGCCGCTGGCCTGACCGCGACCGTGCATTTCGCGATGAAGTGCAACGACAACCTCTCGGTGCTGAAGGTGCTCGCTGCCGAGGGCCTCGGGGCCGACGTGGTCAGCGAGGGTGAGCTGCGCATTTCCCGCGCCGCCGGGATCCCGGCGTCTTCCATCGTCTTCTCGGGCGTCGGCAAGACGGCCGACGAGATCCGCCACGCGCTCGCCGAGGACATCTTCCAGATCAATGCCGAAAGCGCGGAGGAGATCGCGATGATCTCCGCCATCGCCGCGCAGATGGGCCGCACCGCCCGTGTCGCTATCCGCGTGAACCCGGACGTGGATGCCAAGACCCACGCCAAGATCACCACCGGCAAAAGCGAGAACAAGTTCGGCGTCGCCATCTCGGACGCTGCCGCGCTTTACGCGCGCATGGCCGCCCTGCCGGGTATCGAGCCGATCGGCATTGCGACGCACATCGGCAGCCAGATCACCGCCGGGATGTCGGCCTATCGCGCCGCCTATGCGCGCCTTGCGGAACTGGTGAAGGCGCTGCGCGCCGAAGGGCTGCCGGTGCAGCGCGTCGATTGCGGCGGCGGCCTCGGCATTTCCTATCGCGACGAGCCCGCGCCGGGCCCGGAAGCCCTGGCCGGCGCAATCCGCGCGACGCTTGGTGAGCTCGGCCTGCCGGTCATGCTGGAACCGGGGCGCTGGATCGCCGGGCCGGCCGGCGTGTTGCTCGCTTCCGTCGTGCTGCAGAAGCAGGGCGCTTCGCATCGCTTCGTTGTGGTGGATGCGGCGATGAATGACCTGGTGCGCCCCGCGATGTACGAGGCCTGGCACGGCATCGTGCCGCTGTCCGGCGCGCGCGCGGTCGCGCCGCTGTCGGCCGCCGAAGTGGTCGGGCCGGTCTGCGAGACCGGGGACACCTTCGCGCGCGGACGGATGCTGCCCTCGCTGGAAACCGGCGATGCGGTCGCCTTCCTCGATGCCGGGGCTTACGGCGCGGTGATGTCGTCCACCTACAACGCCAGGCCGCTGGCGGCCGAAGTGCTGGTGGACGGGTCGCGTTTCGCGGTGGTGCGGGAACGGCAGACCCACGACGCGCTGCTGCATGGGCAGCGGCTGCCGGAGTGGTTGGCGACGTGACGGGCACGGTGGGATTGGAGGGGCGCCGCCCCTCCAAACCATCCCGCCAAAGGGCAGTGCCCTTTGGAATGCCGGAACTTGGCGCTGATTGGCGGAGGGTCGCGCGATGAGCCGGCTTGCGCGCAGCACGCGTCTTGCCCGGCTCGTGCTGTGGTGGGAAGCGGCTTGGCCAGCACTGTGGCCACCCCTTGGCGTCATCGGCGCCTTCCTGCTCGTCGCACTGTCCGGGCTGCCGCTGCATCTGCCAGCGGGGCTGCATGCATTGCTGCTGCTGGGCTTCGCCGTGGCGCTGGGCTGGGCGGGATGGCGCGCGGTGCGGATGCTGGCGCTGCCCGGCATCGCCGCGGCCGAACGGCGGCTGGAACGCGATTCCGGCCTGACCCACCGGCCCATCGCCACCCTTGGCGACCGGCCGACCGGCAATGACCCGGTGGCGCTGGCGCTGTGGGAAGCGCATCGCCGCCGCGCCGCCGAACGGCTGGCGGCGCTGCGCGTTTCCGCGCCGAAACCCGGTCTCGCCAGGCGCGACCGCCGGGCGCTGCGGGGCGGGCTGGTCGTCGCCATGGTCGCCGCCGTGGTCGTCGCCGGGCCGGAGGCGCCGGAACGCATCCGCCGCGCCCTGGTGCCGCAGCTGACGGCTTCCGCCCTGCCCACCACGCCCGCGGTGCGGCTGGAAGCCTGGATCACACCACCGGCCTATACCGGCGCAGCGCCGGTCTTCCTCGACCCCGCTGGTGGGACGGTGTCGGTGCCGGCCGGCAGCCGGCTGCAGATTGCGGTCTCGGGCGGCACGGGTGGCGTGCCTGACCTCGTGCTGGATGGCACCGCGAGCCCGTTCCGCACGCTCGACCGGGCTTCCTTTGCTGCGGAGACGGTGCTCGACGCCGGCGCGCGGCTCGCGGTGCGGCGCGACGGGTCGGACATCGTGCAATGGACGCTGACCGTGCGCGCCGATGCGCCGCCGACCGCGGCCTGGGATCAGCCGCCTGCCCGCGCCCAGCGCGGCCTGGCCATCCGGCTGCCCTGGCGGGCGGAGGATGACTGGGGCCTTGCCGCGCTGCGCGTCGAATTGCGCCTGAAGCTGCGCCCGGATGCTGAGCCCGTGATTCTGGAACTGCCGCTGCCCGGCGGCAGCCCGCGCAGCGCGCGCGGCGCCGGCCAGCCCGACCTGTCCGCCCATCCCTGGGCCGGGCTGGAGGTCGAGGCCCGGCTGGTGGCGCGCGACCATGCCGGCCAGGAAGGCCGCAGCGACGGTGCCTTCCTGGAACTGCCGGAACGATCCTTCACCCATCCCGTCTCCCAATTGCTGATCGCGCTGCGCAAGGCGCTGTCGGTCGATCCGTCCGGCCGCGAGCCGGCACGCCAGGAACTGGACCGCATCGCGAACGCGCCCGAGGCCTTCGAGCACGACACCGGCACCTACCTCGCCCTGCGCAGCGCGCGACACCGGCTGCTGCGCGACCGCCGCCCCGGCGCGATCGCCGAGGTGCAGGAGACGCTGTGGGACATCGCCGTGGCGCTGGAGGAAGGCCGCACCGACCGCACCGCCCGCGCGCTCGCCGCCGCGCGGGAAGCGCTGCGCGAGGCGCTGGAGGAAGCACGCCGCAATCCCGAGAACCGCACCCAGGAACAGCGCGCCGAACTGCAACGCCGCATCGAGGAATTGCGGGAGGCGATCCGTCGTCACCTCGAAGCCCTCGCCGAGCGGCTGCAGCGCGAGAATGCCGAGGCGCTGCCCTATGACCCGCAGCAGCGGCTGATGGACCAGCGCGAGCTTGACCGTCGCACCCGCCGCATGGAGGAAGCCGCGCGGCAGGGCCGCAATGAGGATGCGCAGCGCGAATTGGCGGAGCTCGAGGAAATGCTCCGCGCGCTCGAGGAGGGGCGCAACATGCGCGCCGAGGACCGGCAGCGGCAGCAGCAGCGTCAGCGCGGCCAGCAGCAGATGGGCGCGGTGCAGGACATGGTGCAGCGTCAGGCGCAGATGCTCGACCGCGGCCATCAGCGCGCCGAGCAGGGCGATCGCGAGCGTGCCCAGCAGCGGCGCCAGCAGCCGCAATCCTTCAGCTGGCCGCAACGCCCGCCCCAGGCGCCGGAGCAGGCCCAGCCCAGCCCGCAGCAGCGGGCCGAGACCCAGCAGGACGCCCGCGTGCAGCGCGCGCTCCGCCGGGCGCTCGGCGAGCTGATGCAGCAATTCGGCGACCTGACCGGTGACGTGCCCCAGCAACTGGGCGAAGCCGACCGCGCCATGCGCGATTCCGCCGAGGCCCTGCGCGAGGGTCGCGATGCGCGCGACGCCCAGCAGCGCGCCATCCGCGCGCTGACCGAAGGCGGCCGCCAGATGGCCCAGCAGATGCAGCGCCAGTTTGGTCAGTCCCAGCCCGGCGAGGGCGAGGAGGATGGCGAGGGCGAGGGCATGGCCGGCGGCGAGCAAGGCGGTGAAGGCCAGGACCAGGCGCAGGAACAGGGGCCGGGCCGCGATCCGCTCGGCCGCCGCACGCGGGAGCAAACGGGCGGGCAGGACAATGCCTCCGACACCCGCGTGCCGGATGAGGCGGAGTTGCTGAAGACCCGCCGCATCCAGGAAGAACTGCGTCGCCGCGGCGCGGAGCGCGAACGGCCACCGGCGGAGCTGGACTACATCGACCGGCTGCTGCGCCAGTTCTGAGTCGGCCGTCGCCTTTGGCGACGGCCTGGGTTGTTGATTGTGCCCTCAGACGGCGGATGGTTTGGGCGCGTTCGCGCTTTGCGCTCGCGGCCCGATGCCCCGCATCGAGCCGAAGTTTGGCCCGGGACGTCCGGCGCTTGCCCTCAGCCCCGTCGCACGTTCCATGGATACGGCGACGATCCCTGCAGCATCCCCGTGATGTCACGCCGGAACGCCGTGCGGATCACGAACTGACCGAGAGGCACGAAGGACACATCCTCCAGTGCGTGCGTCCCGAGTTCCGTCGCCAGCGCCGCCTGGCGTTCCGGGTCGGTCGCGAACAGCCAGGCCTCGGCGAGTTCCTCGGCGCGCGGGCTGGACCACCAGCCGAACCAGCCGTTCAACCCCTGGCCGCGCACCAGGAAGGACAGCGCCGGATTGGCCCAGGCGGTCGCCCCGCCCGTGGTGTGCAGCATCGACCAGCCGCCGCGATCGACCGGCTCGCGGGAATTGCGCCGCTGCACCACCGTGCCCCAGTCGCTCTCAGCGAGATCGACATTCATCCCCATCCGCTTCATCCGGTCGGCCGAGACCTGCCCCAGCGGCCCGATATCCGGGAAGTCGGTCGGGTTGATGACGACGACTTTCTGATTGGCGTAGCCGGCCTCGCGCAGCGCGGCACGCGCGCGGTCGAGGTCGCCGGGCATCAGCGCCTCGCCCTCGTCGCGGTTGTACGGCGTGCCGCGCGGCCAGAGGCTGCGGTTGATCGCCCAGTCCGAACGGTCGTCGCCGCGGGAGGCGCGCATGTATTCCTCCTGCGCCACCGACAGGCGGATGGCACGGCGGATCGCGACATTGTCGAAGGGCGGGTGCAGGCAGTTCATGCGCATCACCGCCAGCCGCCCGAGCGGGTCCGTCACCTCCCGCCGCACGTCGCGCGCGCGGGCGAGCAACGGCTGCAGGTCGGGATGCGGGCGTTCCCACCAATCCATCTCGCCATTCTGCAGCGCGGCGGCGGCGGTCGCGGCGTCGGGCAGGATGTGCCATTCGATGCGGTTGAAATGCGCGACCTTGCCGCCCGAGGTCCAGGACGGCGCTTCCGATCGTGGCACGTAGCCGTCGAACTTTTCATACACCACGCGGCTGCCGGAATTGTATTCGCCGGCGAGGAAGCGGAAGGGACCGGAGCCGACCATCTCGGTCACCGCCCGCGCTGGATCGGTCGAGGCGATGCGTTCGGGCATGATGAACAGCGTCGAGGAATCGGGTTTCGCCAACGCGTCCAGCATCAGCGGGAAGGCGCGCTTCAGCCGGACGCGGAAATTGCGGTCGTCGGTCACGGACCATTCATCGACCACGCGCGCGAGCAACTGGCCGAAGGGTTCGCGCGCGCACCAGCGCTTGATGGACGCGATGCAGTCGGCCGAGCGCACCGGGCTGCCTTCGTGGAAGCGCAGCCCCTCGCGCAGGCGGAAGGACCAGGTCAGGCCGTCGGCGGAGGTCTCATGCCCCTCGACCATCTGGGGCTTCGGCTTCAACTGCGCATCGACGCCGTAGAGCGTGTCGAACACGTAGTAGCCGTGGTTGCCGGTGACCGTCGCGGTCGTGAAGATCGGGTCGAGCACCGAGAGATTGGCCTGCGGCACGAAGCGCAGCGTGGCGGCGCGGGTGTTCTGCGCGACCGCGGGTGCCGCAATCAGCCCGGCGGCGCCGGCGGCCATCAGGTGACGACGTGGGATCATGGATGTTCCTCCAGCGGCGTCTTGGCGCGCCGGCCGGAAAGGCTAGACCAGATTGCGCGCAACTCAATGCGGCGCAGCACCCACCGCAGTTTCCCGGCGGCGCGAGTGGCCATCGCATGGCCCGATTCCCAGCATCGGGCCGGAAGGTCAGCCCCGGTTGGCCGCGTCGTTCATGTCGAAGGTCAGTTCCACCCGCAGCCCGAACGGATCGGTCAGGAACAGCTGGTGCAGCGGGAAGCCGGGCAGCGGCGCCTCGGCATAGGGCACGCCCTCCGCCGCGAGCTTCGCCCGCACGTCCGGCAGGCCACGAACGCGGAAGGCAATGTGTTCGAAGGACACGCTGGGGGAGGGACCGGTCGGCGCCGTGACCGTGTCGCGGCAGGCCAGGTGCACGATCGGGCGGCCGCCAGCATAGAGCCAGGCGCCGGGGAAATCGAAGTTGGGCCGCGGCCCTTCCTCAAGGCCCAGCAGGTCACGGTAGAAGGCCAGCGCGGCCGGCAGGTCCTGCGGCCGTAGGCGAACATTGGCGTGGTCGAGTCCTTCGGGTCGCATCACTCCCTCCCCTTGCGCCGGTTTCCGGTCTAGAGCCGCAGGCATGACAGGCGCGCCGAGCCAGAACCGCAAGCCCCTTCGTTCCGCGGAGGGTGCGACTCCCGCTATCGCCCAGTGGTTCGCCGCCAAGGCCGCCCATCCCGAAGCGCTGATCTTCTTCCGCATGGGCGACTTCTTCGAAATGCTATTCGAGGACGCCGAGATCGCCTCCGCCGCGCTCGACATCGCGCTGTCCTCCCGCGGCGAGCACCAGGGGGAGAAGGTCGCGCTCTGCGGCGTTCCGGCCCATGCGGTGGATCTCTACCTCGCCCGGCTGATCCGCCAGGGCCATCGCGTCGCCATCTGCGACCAGACCGAGACGCCCGAGGAGCAGAAGCGCCGCAAGGCGCCGACCATCCGCCGCGAGGTCACGCGCCTCGTCACCCCCGGCACGGTGACCGAGGAAGCCTTGCTGGAAGCAAGCCGCCCGGCCTGGCTGCTGGCGCTCGCCCCGCAAGGCGATGCGTTGGGCGCGGCCTGGCTCGACGTGACGACCGGCGCCTTCGCCACCGAGCACTTGGCCGCGGTGGAACTGTCGGCGCTGCTGGCACGGCTGGAACCGGCCGAGATCCTCGCTCCGGAGGAGTTCGCCCGCGACCCTGCCTTGCTGCCGCTGGCCGAACGTGTCGCGCATATCGCTGTCCCGCGCGACGGCGCAAGGCGCCTCGCCGAGGCCTTCGCCGTCGCCACGCTGGACGGCTTCGGCAGTTTCAGCGCCGAGGAAATCGCCGCCGCCGCCATGGCGGTGGACTATGTCCGCCTGACCCAGGCCGGCGGCCTGCCGCGCCTGTCCCCGCCCGTGCCGGCCGGCGGGCGCGGCGTGCTGCAAATGGATGGCGCGACGCGGCGCAGCCTCGAGATCCTGCGCAGCGAGCGTGGCGATCCGCGCCATGCGCTGCTCGGTGCGGTGGATCGCACCGTGACGCCGGCCGGGGCGCGGGAACTCGCCGCGCGCTTGGCCTCACCGCTCGCGGACGCCGGACCGATCGCCGCGCGACATGATGCGGTCGCCTTCCTGCTCGCCGCCGATGCGCTACGCGGGGCGCTGCGGGCGGCGTTGAAGGGCGCGCCTGACATGGCGCGCGCCCTCGCCCGCCTATCGATCGACCGCTTCGCCCCGCGCGACCTCGGCGCCATCCGCGAGGGCCTGGCACGGGCTGAGGCGATGGAGGCCGCCCTCGCTGACGCCGCCGGCGTGCCGCCGATCCCCGCCTTGGTCGCCGCCGCCCGCACCGCGTTGCGCCCAGCCGAAAGCCCGCGCGCCGAATTGTTGCGCGCGCTGGCCGATCCGCTGCCCGCGCGGCTGGACGATGGCGGCCTCGTCGCCCCTGGCTACGACGGTGAACTCGATGCGCTGCGGCGCCTGCGCGACGGTGCACGGGAGGCGATCGCTGCCCTGCAGATGGACCTCGCCCAGGCCTGGGGCGTGGCGAGCCTCAAGATCCGCCACCACCAGCAATTCGGTTTCCTGGCGGAGGTTCCCGCCGCCGCCGGCGAGAAGCTGCTGCGCGAAGGTGCGAAGGAGGGTCCGCAGGCCCCAGTGCATCGCCAGACCATGGCGAATGCCATGCGCTTCACCTGCGCGGCGCTCGCCGAACTGGACCGCAAGGTGGCCGAGGCCGGGGAGCAGGCAGGAAAGCGCGAACGCGTAATCGCCCAGCATCTGCGCCGCCTGTGCCTGGCCGCCGCGCCGGGCATCGCGGCGGCGGCGACGGCCATGGCGGAGCTCGATGTTCATGCTGCGGCGGCAGAACTCGCCGCCGACGGAAGCTGGTGCCGGCCGGAAATGACCGACCGCGCCGACTTCACCGTTGCCGCCGCGCGGCATCCGGTGGTGCAGGCGGCGCTCGCCCGCGCGCGTGGGCCGGCCTTCGTGCCGAATGACTGCGACCTGTCGGCGGGGCGGAGGCTCTGCCTGCTCACCGGCCCGAACATGGCCGGTAAATCGACCTTCCTGCGGCAGAACGCGCTGCTGGTGATCCTCGCCCAGGCCGGGCTGTTCGTGCCAGCCGAGGCGGCGCGGCTCGGCCTCGTGGACCGTCTGTTCTCCCGTGTCGGCGCGGCGGACGACATCGCCGGCGGGCGATCGACCTTCATGGTCGAGATGGCCGAGACCGCGGCGATCCTGAACCAGGCGACCGCCCGATCATTGGTCGTGCTGGACGAGGTCGGGCGCGGCACCGCGACCTGGGATGGCCTCGCCATCGCATGGTCCGTGCTGGAGGCGCTGCACGACCGCATCCGCTGCCGCACCATCTTCGCCACCCATTTCCATGAATTGACGGCGCTGGCCGGGAAGCTGCCGGAACTCGCCCCCGCCACCATGCAGGTGCGCGAATGGCGCGGGGAGGTGGTGTTCGAGCACCGCGTCGGCCCCGGTGCTGCCGAGAAATCCTGGGGCGTGCACGTCGCCCGCCTGGCCGGCGTGCCGCGGCCCGTGCTGACCCGCGCGCAGGAGGTGCTGAAGGCACTTGAGGCCCGCGCGCGCGGTCTCGATCCGCTGTCGGACGAGTTGCCACTCTTCGCCCGGGCTGCCCCGGCCGAGGCCCCACCACCCCCCGAGCACCCCGCTTTGGCCGCGCTCGCGGATCTCGACGCCGATGCACTCAGCCCGCGAGAAGCGCTCGATGCGCTCTACTCATTGAAATCGCTGCTGGGGCCTGTCGCGAAAGCGACGGAATAGGTAGTGTTCCGCCCGATGACATCCCTGGACGACGCCGGCCCCGACACCGGACCCGCCGAGGGCCCGGCCCGGCGCCCGGCTCCGGTGGCGGGCGAACCCCCTGTCGTTATCGCCAACCTGCTCGCGGAGCTGATCCCCGACGGGCGGCCGGTGCTGCGCGAGGAAGCGGTGACGCTGCTGCGCCGGCACCTTGGCCGCATCCAGAACCGTGTCCAGCAGGTCTTCGAGGCGCATGAGATCACCGGCCTGCCGGCGGCACGCTGGCTTGCCTCCCTGACCGACACGGTGATGGTCGGCATTCGCGCCTATACCGACGCGACCCTGCCGCCCGCACCCGGGGAGAAGCCCTGGGCCCTGGTCGCGACGGGCGGATACGGGCGCGGCGTGCTCGCGCCGTTCTCGGACATCGACCTGCTGTTCCTGACCGATGCCGGCATGGGCGCGCGCGGCAAGCAGTCGGTGGAGTTCATGCTCTACCTGCTGTGGGACCTCGGGCTGAAGGTTGGCCATGCGACGCGGTCCCGCGCCGATTGCCTGGTGGATGCCAAGGGTGATGCGACGGTGCTGACCGCGCTGCTCGATGCGCGGCACATCGCCGGGGACGAGGCCGTGTTCCAGCGCTTCGCGGCGGCCTTCCGCAGCGCGCGCGCGGAATGGGGCCTGACACCCTTCCTGATCGCCAAGCGCGCCGAACGCCAGCAGCGCCACGCGCGCTACGGCGAAAGCCCGTTCCTGGTCGAACCGCATGTGAAGGAAGGCCGTGGCGGGCTGCGCGACCTGCAGACGCTCTACTGGCTCGCGCGATACGCCTTCAACGTGCAGCGCATGCCCGAACTGGTCGGCCCGCACAGCCCCGGCGGGGGGCTGCTGACCGCCGAGGAAGCGCGCGCCATCCGCCGCGCCTGGGATTTCTTCTGGACCGTCCGCTTCCATCTGCACATCGTCACCGGCCGCGCCGAGGAACGCCTGACCTTCGACCTCCAGCCCGTCGTCGGCGCCCGCATGGGCTACACGCGCCACGGCCTGCAGGACGGCGTCGAGCGCTTCATGAAGCACTTCTTCCTGATGGTGCGGGACGTGGCGCGCTTCACCCGCATCCTGGAACCGGCGATCGAACGTGCTTCGCTCGGCCCGCCCGCGGTGGTGCCCGCCTCCGACAAGGCGCTGACGGAAGCGGGCTTCGCGCTGGCGGACGGCAAGGTGATCGCCGCACCCGGCCACGACTTCACCATCGACCCCGTGCTGATGCTGCGCATCTTCCGCATGGCGCGCGACCGCGGGCTCGACATCCACCCCCTCGCCTTCCGCGCCATTGTCCGCCACGCACGGCACGTCGCCCGGCTGCGCGGGGAGAAGGAGGCGAGCGACGAGTTCCTCGACCTGCTCTCCGGGCGCGATCCGGCAACCTGGCTGCGCATGATCAATGAGGCGGGGCTGATTTCCCGCCTGCTGCCGGACTGGTCGCGCATCGTCGGGCTGATGCAGTTCGACACCTACCATGTGTTCACCGTCGATGAGCACACGATCGAGGCGGTGGGCGTGCTCGCCGCGCTGGAACGCGGCGAGCTGAATGAGGTCGCGCCGGTCGCCTCGGAACTGATCGGCCAGTTGCAGTCCCGTCGCGCACTCTACGTCGCGGTACTGCTGCATGACATCGCCAAGGGGCGCGGCGGCGACCATTCGGAACTCGGCGCCGAGCTGGCCCAGACCATCTGCCCGATGCTGGGCATGACGCCGGAGGAGACGGAGACCGTTTCCTGGCTCGTGCTGCATCACCTGATGATCAGCCAGACCGCCTTCAAGCGCGACATCGAGGACCCCAAGACCATCCTCGACATCGCCGAGGTGGTGCAGTCCCCCGAACGCCTCCGCCTGCTGCTGGTGCTGACGGTCGCCGACATGCGCGCCGTCGGGCCAAAGGTGTGGAACGGCTGGAAGGCGACGCTGCTGCGCGAACTGTATTGGCGCGTCGCGGAAGTGCTCGCCGGCGGGCTGTCGGTGCCCGAGCGCGACGTGCGTGTCGCCCGCGCGAAGGAAGCCGCGGCGATGCTGCTGTCCGACCGGCCGAAAGCCGAGGTCACGGCCTTCCTGGAACTCGGCTACCCCGGCTACTGGCTGTCCTTCGACCCCGAGACGCATGCGCGCCACGCGGCGATGATCCAGGAGGCGAAGGAAGCCAAGGCGCCGCTGACCGTGCGCACCCGCGTGCTGGAAAGCCGAGCCGTCACCGAGGTGACGGTCTACTGCACCGACCATCCCGGCCTGTTCAGCAAGATCGCCGGCGCGCTGGCCGTCGCCGGCGCGACCATCGTCGATGCGCGCATCCACACCATGACCGATGGCATGGCGCTCGACACCTTCTGGGTGCAGGACGCGCAGGGTGGCGCTTTCGAGGCGCCGCACCGCCTCGCGCGGCTGTCCGTGCTGGTGGAACAATCCCTGTCCGGCCGGTTGAAGCTGCGCGAGGAAATCCGCAAGCTGAAGCGCGAACCCGCTCGGCTGCGCGCGGTGACCGTGCCGCCGCGCGTGGTGATCGACAACCACGCGTCCAACACCCACACCGTCATCGAGGTGAACGGGCGCGACCGGCCCGGCCTGCTGCACGACGTCACCGCGGCCATCAGCGACCAGGGGCTGCAGATCGCCTCGGCGCACATCACCACCTATGGCGTGCGGGCGGTGGACGTCTTCTACGTGAAGGACGTGTTCGGGCTGAAGGTCGAGAACGACCGCAAGCTCGCGACGCTGCGCCGCGCGCTGGAGGTGTCGCTGGAGAGCGCGGAGAAGCCAGGCGTGGGCGGCATGGCGACGCGGGCGATCGCGGGGCAGGCTTAGGCGCTGCTGGAGGGGCGTCGCCCCTCCAGACCAGCCCGCCAAAGGTCGGCGGGCCTTTGGAATGCGGTTTCCGGCGCTGGACGTGGTGGGCACGGTAAGCCGGCGTCACTTGCGGCCCATGCGACGGCGCTCCCTGAAAATCGACGTCAGTTGGTGCAGTCCGGCAGGCCAGGGAGGGCGGGACTTTGTTCCCATCCAGGTCGTCGGCTTTGCGAAGAATACATAGGCAACTGCCAAACTAATCGTTGACTCGCGCCGTCAGTGCGCATCACTTAGGCATATGCTTAACCAAAGCCCCGTGCTCGACCGAATGTTCCACGCGCTCGCCGACGCCAGTCGTCGCAGCATGATCGAACGGTTGAGCCGTGGCCCGGCAACTGTCAGCGACCTCGCCGGGCCGCTGGCCATGACGCTGCCCTCGGTGATGCAGCATCTGCAGGTCCTTGAGGCGAGCGGCCTCGTGCGCTCGGAAAAGATCGGTCGCGTGCGGACCTGCGAACTTGAGCCCAAGGCCCTGAGCGAGGCGGAACGCTGGATCGGCGCGCGTCGCGCCATCTGGGAAGGCCGGCTCGATCGCCTCGGCGATTTTCTCGCCGAGCTTTCCCCCTCGAACCCTGACACAGGAGATCGATCATGACCGCACAGCACGCTGTCACCCACGCCTCCTTCACGATCGAGCGCATGTACGCCGCGCCGCCGGCAATGGTCTTCGCCGCCTTCGGCGATCCGGCCGCCAAGCGTCGCTGGCTGATCGAGGGGGACGGCTTCACCGTCGAATCCTACGAGCCGGCCTTCGGGGTCGGCGCGGCCGAGCGAAGCAGCTTCCGCTTCCAGGGCGGCCCGCTCATCCGCAACAGCACGGTCTACATGGACGTCCTGCAGGACCGCCGCATCATCTTCACCTATTCGATGACGCTCGAGGACAAGCCTATGTCCACCTCGCTCGTGACGGCACTGTTCGTGCCGGAGGGCGAAGGCACGCGCCTCGTCTTCACGGAACAGGGCGCCTATCTGGCGGGGTTCGACGATGTCGCCGGGCGCGAGCATGGCACGCGTGAATTGCTCGATGCGCTCAGCAGGGAACTGGAGCAACAGGCGGCCGCAGCCTGAAAGCGGGGCCAAACCAACCGCCGGACGGTGACGATGGGCAGGCCGGTTCGGACCTGCGCCTCGTCGATTTGGAATGGGCAACCGCCTCGCGCCCGATACGGTCACACCAAGCGGGCGCCTCCCAACAATCCAGGCGCGTGACGCGATGGAACGTCAGCCGCGCCGTGCCGCCTCGATCGCCGCGACGTCGATCTTTTTCATCGTCATCATCACTTCGAAAGCGCGTCTTGCTTCCTCGCCGCCTTTCGCCATCGCTTCCGTCAGCACCCGCGGCGTGATCTGCCAGGAAATTCCCCAGCGATCCTTGCACCAGCCGCAAGCACTCTCCTGGCCGCCATTGCCCACGATGGCATTCCAATAACGGTCCGTCTCCTCCTGGTCGTCGGTGGCGATCTGGAAGGAGAAGGCTTCGGTCTGCTTGAAGGCTGGCCCGCCATTCAGGCCGAGGCAGGCAACGCCCGCGACGGTGAATTCGACCGTCAGCACGTCGCCCTTCTTGCCGGACGGGTAGTCGCTGGGTGCGTGGTGAACGGCACTGACCGCGCTATCGGGAAAAGTCTCGGCGTAGAAACGGGCGGCGGCCTCGGCGTCCTTGTCGTACCAGAGGCAGATCGTATTCTTTGCCATCGTGCTTGTTCTCCCTTTGGAGAGAACCTAAGCACTCTCCCGATCTGGATCGAGCGCCGCCCGGAACAATTTCCCTTTACCCCACCGGCACGCCCTTCGTCGTCGAATACTCGAAATGCAGCGCCTCGCCGGGGAATACCCTCGGATGGATCGCATGCGCGGCCATCGCCGCCTCGCTGAATCCCTGCAGGATCAGCTTCAGCTTGCCCGGATAGGTCGCGATGTCGCCGATCGCGAAGACGCCATCGACATTCGTCGCACAGGTCGCCGGCGTCACGGCAATGTGGTGCTTCTCAAGCCCGAGCCCCCAATCGGCGATCGGGCCGAGCTCCATCGACAGGCCAAAGAAGGCCAGCAGATGGTCGGCTGGGATGTCGCGTTCCTCGCCCTTCAGCGTCGCGATCGTCACCGCGTCCAGCCGCGAGCCGTCGCCCTTCAGCCCATGCAGCTGATAGGGGATCGCCATCTCGACCTCCCCCTTCGCGGCCGCCGCGTCCAGCTGCGCGGCGGTCTCGGGGGCGGCGCGGAATTTCGGGCGGCGATGCACCACCGTCACCTTCGCGGCTACATCCTTCAGCGACAGCGCCCAGTCCACCGCAGAATCGCCGCCGCCGGCGATGACCACGCGCTTGCCGCGCATCTCTTCCCGCCGCGACACCATGTACCGGATCGCGCCGGACGCCTCATAGCCAGGCAGCCCGTCCAGCGGCGGACGGTTCGGCCCGAAGGCGCCGGCCCCGGCGGCGATGATCACGGCCTTGCAGCGGACTGCGTCCCCGGCAGAGGTGCCGAGGATGATTGTCTGCCCATCCCGCCCCAACGTCTCGACCCGCCGGCCGAGCAGCATGGTCGGCGCGAAGGGTTCGATCTGCTTTTCCAGCTTCTCGATCAGATCCGCCGCGCCGATCGCCGGATGCGCCGGGATGTCGTAGATCGGCTTTTCCGGATACAGCGCGGTGCATTGCCCGCCGACCGCCTCCAGAGCGTCGATGACCACGCTCTTCATGCGCAGCATGCCGCATTCGAACACCGCGAACAGGCCGACAGGCCCCGCGCCGATGATCGCCACATCCGTTTCGATGACGGCCGCCATGGCCACTCCCCCGAATCCCGGCCCGCGTGATAGACGGGCTGGGCCAAGGATCATAGCCGCGCCGTCATTGGCGCCCCCTGTATGCCCCGGACCGTGACACTGGACCTCAAGGATCTTTCCGCCACCCACGCCCTTGCCGCGCGGCTCGCCGGGCTGCTGCGGGCGGGCGATGCCGTGTTGCTCGAAGGCCCTCTGGGCGCGGGGAAAAGCGAGCTGGCGCGCGCCGTGCTCCGCGCCGCCGCGGGCGATCCAGCATTGGAAGTGCCGAGCCCCACTTTCACCTTGGTACAGTCCTACGACCTGCCGGCCGGCGCGGCGCATCATTTCGACCTCTACCGGCTGGACGGGCCGGCCGGGCTCGACGAGCTCGGCTGGGACGAGGCGCTGGAGGGCATCGTCCTGGTGGAATGGCCGGACCGGCTCGGCGCGCTGGCACCCGCCGATGCGCTGCGCATCGCCCTGGAGCCCGGGAATGACGAAGACGCCCGGACTGCCCGGCTGACCGGCTGGGACGACCGCCTGAAGGACCTCGCGGCATGAGGGATGCGGCGGCCTTCCTGCATCGGTCCGGTTACGGCGCGGCGGCGTTGGACCACCTGCCGGCCGACGCCTCCCACCGCAGCTACACCCGCCTGCGCGGCGGCCCGCGCCCGGCCATGCTGATGGACGCCCCGCCACCGGAGGATGTCCGTCCCTTCCTCGCCGTCGCACGGCACATCGCGGGCCTCGGCTTGTCCGCGCCCGCGATCCTGGCCGCGGATGAGGAACAGGGCTTCCTGCTGATCGAGGATTTCGGCGACGCGACCCATGCCGCGCTGCTCGACGCCGGCGCCGATCCGCTGCCGCTTTACCTCGAAGCCGCCGAGGCGCTGGCCGCCCTGCACGCCGCCCCGCCGCCCGGCTTCCTGCCGGCCTGGGACCCCGCGACCATGGCGCGGGCCACCGCCGCGACTTTCATGGATTGGTGGTGGCCGGCGGCGATGGGGACGTCCCCCGATGCCGAGGCGCGCGCGCAACTCGATGCCGCGATCCGCGCGATGCTGGCGCCCTTCGCCGATGCCGGCGGCTTCGTGCATCGCGACTATTTCCCGGCGAACCTGATGCGGCTCGACGCCCGCACCGGGCCGCGCCGCACCGGGTTGCTGGATTTCCAGGACGCTGCCATCGGCCATCCGGCCTATGACCTCGTTTCGCTGGTCGAGGATGCACGGCGGGATGTCGCGCCGGACGTCCGTGCGGCCACTATCGCGCGCTACCTCGACGCGCGCGGCGCCATCGACCGTGACGCCTTCGTCGCGGCCACGGCGGTCTGCGCAGCGCAGCGGCATCTGCGCGTCGCAGCACTTTGGGTGCGGCTCGACCGACGCGACCGCAAGCCGCATTACCTGGTGCACGGGCCACGCTGCTGGCGATTGCTGGACCACGCCCTGCTACACCCCGCGACACGCCCGCTGCGTGACTTCCTTGATGAGCGCGTGCCATCCGGCCTGCGCCGCAACCCCGTGGCCGTGACGGAGCCCGCATGATCGCCCTGACCCACGCCATGGTGCTCGCCGCCGGATTGGGCACTCGCATGCGCCCGCTGACCGACAACCGGCCGAAGCCGCTGCTGGAACTCGATGACCGTTCGCTGCTCGACCACGCGCTCGACCGGCTGCAGGCGGAAGGCGTCGGCCAGGCGGTGGTGAACGCCCATTGGTTCGGTGACCAGATCGAAGCCGCCATGGCCCGCCGCGCCGACCCGCGCATCATCCTGCAGAAGGAAGACACGCTGCTCGAGACCGGCGGCGGCGTGACGATGGCGCTGCCGAACCTCGGCAGCGCGCCCTTCGCCGTGGTGAATGGCGACGCCTTCTGGCTGGATGGGCCGACGCCGGCTCTCAGGCGCCTGTCCGCCGCCTTCGACCCCGCCGAGATGGACGCGCTGCTGCTGATGGTCCGCACCACCCAGGTCGAAGGTGTCGTCGGCAAAGGCGATTTCCTGATCGACCCGATCGGGCGCATGCGCCGGCCGAAGGAACGGGAGATCGCACCCTACCTCTACGCCGGGGTGCAGATCCTCTCCCCCGCGCTGTTCGCCGATGCGCCTGCCGGGGCTTTCAGCCTGAACCGGCTTTATGACCGCGCCATCGAGAATGGCCGCCTGTACGGGCTGGTCCATGACGGGGTGTGGTTCCACCTCTCGACGCCCGAGGACCTGGAACAGGCCGAGGCAACGCTGCGGGCGGGGCTGGCGCGGGCGCTGTTCTGATGGGCGGCGGGTGTGCCTCGGAGGAGGGCTCCGCCCTCCCCCGAACCCCCTCCCGCCAAGGGCTTAAGGCCCTTGGATCCCCTGACTTCAATCCGGGATGTTGGAGAGGGACAGAGCCCCTCTCCAAGACCGGCCGATGAACCTCTACGCCATCCCGCCTTCGGCGCCGTTCCTCGATACGCTCGCCGCTGGCCTGCTGGCCCGCCTCCCCTCCGATGAGCCGGCGGCCCTCGCCCGCGCGACACTACTGCTGCCGACGCGTCGTGCCGCGCGTGGGCTGCGGGAGGCCTTCCTGCGCGCCGCCGACGGCCGTGCCCTGCTGCTCCCGCGGATGCGGGCGCTCGCCGGCCTGTCCACCGAGGAAGCGGACGAACTGGCCCTGCCGGACCTGCTCGACCTGCCACCGGCGGTCGCGCCGCTGACGCGGCAATCGGTGCTGGCGGCGATGGCGCAGCGCATCCCGCGCCGGCATGGCGGGCCGTCCACGCCGGAACAGGCTTGGCTGCTTGCCGGTGAACTGGCGCGGCTGTTCGATGAGATCGCGCTCGAGGAACGCGACCTCGACATGCTGGAACACGCGGCACCCGAGGATTTCGCCGACGCCTGGCTGGCGCGGCTGGATGGGCTGGTGCCGGATCGGCACGCAGCGCATTGGCAGATCACCACGGCGGTGCTTCGCGCGGCGGCGCAGGACTGGAATGGCTGGCTGACCAATCGCAGCCTGCTGGACATCGGGGTGCGCCGCGTGAAGGCGCTGGCTGCGCAGGCGGCGGCCTGGCGCGATGCGCCGCCGGAGCACCCGACCATCGCGGCAGGTATCGGCGCCGGCGGCACCATCCCGGCGGCGGCGGAACTGCTGCGCGTGCTGGCGGCTGCGCCACAGGGGGCCGTTGTCCTGCAGGGCCTGCCGGAACCGATGGATGCCGCGCTGTGGGACGCGGTGCGCGAAGCCCCGACGCATCCACTCGCGGGCCAGGCGCGGCTGCTCAAGGCCATGGGGGCGGGTCCCGCCGATCTTCGCACCTGGCACGACCCGGCCCCGGCGGGTGCCGCACCGGACCGCTCCGTGCTGCTCGGCCGCGCGCTGACCCCGGCCGAGGGCCTGCCGGCCTGGACCGAACGCGACCGGCCGCGCTGGTCGGCCGCCATGGCCGGGCTGTCGCGACTGGTCGCCGCCGATGCGCAGCAGGAAGCCGCCGCCATCGCGTTGCTGCTGCGGGAGAGCATCGAGACGCCGGGCGAGTGCGCCGCGCTGATCACGCCGGATCGCGACCTCGCGCGCCGTGTCTCGGCGGAACTCTCGCGCCACGGCATCACGGCCGACGATTCCGCCGGCGAGCCGCTGGCCGAAACGCCCGCCGCCGCGTTCCTGCGCCTGATCGGCCGCGTGGTCGCCGAAGGCTTCGCGCCCGTGCCGCTGCTCGCGGTGCTGAAGCACCCGCTCTGTGCCGGCGGGATGGACCGCACCGATTGGGTGGTCGCGGCGCGACAGTTGGAACGGGCGGCGCTGCGTGGGCCCCGGCCCGCGCCGGGGCTCGCGGGGCTGCGCGCTTCTGTACGGGCAGTGAAGGGGGATGCGCTGACCGGTGTCGCGGCGCTGCTCGATGCGCTGGACGCCACGCTGGCCGGCTTCACCGACCTGCCCGACAGCCCGGCGTGCCCACCGGCCGACCTGTTGCGCGCGCATATGGACGCCGCCGAGGCGCTGGCCGCCACGCCGGACCTGCCGGGCGGGCTGCGCCTCTATGCCGGGGAGGAGGGTGAGCCCCTGGCGCGCCACCTGCACGACCTGACCGAGGCGCTGCCGCACCTGCCGCCCATCGCGCCGGCCGACTGGCCCGATCTGTTCGAGGCCGCGCTCGCCGGCCCGGTCGCGCCATCGCTGCGCGCCACGCGCGGGCGGGGCGATGCGGCACATCCGCGCATCGCGATCCTGGGATTGCTGGAAGCGCGGCTGCAATCCTTCGACCGCGTCGTGCTCGGCGCGCTGGAGGAGAATGCCTGGCCGCAGGCGACCGACCCCGGCCCCTGGATGTCGCGCCCGATGCGCGCCGCCTTCGGCCTGCCGGAACCCGAGGCGCGGATCGGCCGTGTCGCCGCGGATTTCCTGTTCGCCGCCGCCGCCGCGCCGCAGGCGGTGCTGTCCACGGCGGCGCGCCGCGGCGGGTCGCCCACCGTGCCGGCGCGCTGGCTGGTGCGGCTCGACACCTTCCTGGCGGGGCAGGACGGGCTGGCACTGGCTGCCTCGCCCGCCGCGTCCTGGGCGGCCGCGCTGGATGCGCCGGAATCCGTCACGCCCATCCCTCGCCCCGCGCCCGCGCCGCCACCGGCGCTGCGGCCACGGCGGCTGACGGTGTCCGACGCCGCGCTGCTGATCGCCGACCCTTATGCCTTCTACGCGAAGCGCGTGCTGCGGCTGAACCCGCTCAAGGATCTGGAGGAGGAGGTTGGCGCGATCGACTACGGCATGCTGGTGCATGCGGCGATGGCGGGCTTCCTGCGGGCCGTCGGCACCGGCTGGCCGGGGACGGACGCCGCGCTGGCGGCCTGGGCGAAGGCCAGCGAGGCCGCCCTCGATGCCTATCGCGACCGGCCGGGCATCCTGGCCTTCTGGACGCCGCGCTTGGCCAATATCGGCGCCTTCGTGCTGGAGCAGGAGGCCGAACTGCGTGCGCAGGGCGCCCTGCGCGCCTGCTTGGTGGAGGTGAAGGGCCAGGCGATGCTGCGCCTGCCCGGCGGCGAGATCGAGGTCGAGGCGCGCGCCGACCGGCTGGACCAGTTGCCGGCCGGTGGCTGGCGCGTGGTGGACTACAAGACCGGCACGGTGCCTCGGCCAAAGGACCTCGCCGGCGGCGGTGCCCCGCAGCTGCCGATCGAGGCTTGGCTGCTGGAACAGGGTGCCTTCGCCGGGACGGAGGGCGGCGTTGTCTCCGACCTGCTGTACTGGCGGCTGACGGGCGGGGAGCAGGCCGGGGAGGTCAAGCCGCTCGGCGCCGCCGCCGAGGATGGCACGCCCTTCGCCGAGATGGCGCGCGACCGGCTGGTGGACCTCGCCGAGAAATGGCTGCTGGGCGCAGCACCATTCACCTCCCGGCCGCATCCTTCCCGCAGCGCCGCCGGTGGCGATTACGACCACCTGGCCCGCATCGAAGAATGGTCAGCCGGCACGCCGGACGCCGGATAACCGCGGTCCAGGGGGCCGCTGCCCCTGGCGGGGTGGCCCGGAGGGGCGGCGCCCCTCCGGCTCTACAACCCCAGCAACGCGTCCAGTTCCGTCCAAGCCGCGAAGGGTTCCGCCCCATGCGCGGCCAGCACGCCGCGCGGCGTTTCGTGCGCGAAGCCGAGCACGCGGCAGCCGGCCGCGACGCCCGCGCGCACGCCGGGCACGCTGTCCTCGATCACCACGCAATCCTGCGGCGCGGCACCGCAGGCCGCCGCCGCGGCGAGGTATATGTCGGGATAGGGCTTGGGCCGGTCCACATCCTCGAAGGAAAAGATGCGCCCGGCGAAGACGGTCGCGAGGCCGAGCGAGCGCATCTTCGCCACCAGTTCCAGGCGCCCGGAGTTCGACGCGACGGCCACTGCGATCCCGGCGCCGACGACGCGGTGCACGGCCTCGACCGCACCGGGCATGGGGGGCGTGCGCTCGGTCATCTCAAGGGCGATGAGGCCCGAGATCTCCTCCACCCAGCCTGGCGGCAATGGGCCGATGCGGGCTTCGATGCGCGGCACCATGTCGGGCAGGGAAAGGCCGAGGAATGTCTCGCGCGACTGCACGGCGGTCATCGGCCAGCCGAGTGCAGTGATCTGGTCCGCGACCAGCGCGTTCACCAGCATCTCGCTGTCAGCGAGCACACCGTCGCAGTCGAACAGGACGGCGCGCGGGGTCATGCCGCGGCCTGCGTCGTCGCGCGGGCCCGGGCATGCGGGCAGTCGCCGTGCTGCTTCGGGCATTGCCGCGCGCCGGCGAAGGAACAGAGTGGCCGGCCGGATCCCAGTGCACCGCGCGCGAGATCGGCCAGGGCAGCGATGAAGGCCGGGTCGCTGTTCTGCGCGGGGACGCGGAAATAGCCGGGCACGCCGAGCTTGTGCGCGACCTCCGCGTATTCGACGTCGAGCTCGACGAGGGTTTCCGAATGCTCCGAGACGAAGGCGATCGGGCAGATCAGAAGGGCGACTTTGTCATGCGCGGCGCGTTCGATCTCGGCCTCGGTGGATGGGCCGATCCAGACCTGCGGCGTGACGCGCGATTGGTAGCAGATGGTGTGGTCCAGCCCGTCCATCGCCAGCGCCCCGACCACGGATGCGACCGTCTGCTCGACCTGCCACTGGTACGGATCGCCGGCCTTCACGATGCTCTCGGGCAGTCCGTGGGCGGAGAACAGCACGCGCAGCGGCACATCCGCCGGCAGCGCGGCACGGGCCTTGGCATGGGCGTCCCGCACCAGCGCGGCCGTCGCTGCGGCGAAGCCGCCGTGGGAATGCCAGCAGCACAGCGTGGTGGTCGGCACCGACAGCCCGATGGCGTGGCAGGCATCGTCCCAGGCCGTGACGGAGCTGCCGGTCGTCGTGGTGGAATATTGCGGGTAGAGCGGCAGCAGCAGCACCTCGTCCGGTGCCCAGGCCTGGACCGCGCGCGCAGCGGCGTCGCTCAGCGGATGCCAGTAGCGCATGGCGACGAAGCAGCGCGCCTCGATCGCGGGATCGCCGGCGAGTGCGCCTTCCAATGCACGGGCCTGCTCCTCCGTCAGTTCCAGCAGCGGGGACCGCCCGCCGAGGATCGCGTAGTTCTCCATCGCCGGCTTGGTCCGTCGCCAGGCGATGAAGCGCCCGAGCCAGGGCCGCACGAAGCCCGGCACACGCAGGATGGCCGGGTCGGTGAACAGGTTGGTCAGGAAGGGCTGCACGGCCTCCGGGCGGTCGGGACCGCCCAGGTTGAACAGCACGATGGCGACGCGGCGCTTGGTCATGGTGCTGGCCCAGATGACGCGGGTGGGCCCCGCGTCAAGGCCGGGCGTGCCTCAGGCGTTCGCCATGGGAACGCTGGAGGGCTGGCCGCGGCGCGACTGCCACAGCTGCACGAAGTCGATCGGCGCCAGCAGCACCGGCGGGAAGCCGCCGTCGCGCGTCACATCGGCGAGGATGTTGCGGGCGAAGGGGAACAGCAGGCGCGGGCATTCGACCAGCAGCACCGGCTCCAGCATCTCGGCCGGCACGCCGTTCAGGGTGAAGATGCCGCAATAGACCAACTCGGCGATGAAGGCGGTCTTCGCGTCGTTCGTTTTGGCGTCGGCGCGGATCTGCAGGGAGATCTCGTAGGTCTCCTGCCCTTCTTGCAGTCGGCGCGCCTGGACGTCGAGCGCGATGTCGATCCGTGGCGCCTCGCGCAGGTTCAGGTAGATCTCGGGTGCGCCCGGAACCTCGAAGGACAGGTCCTTGGTGAATTGCAGGTTCAGCACCACCGGGCCGGTGGCGGGATTGGCGGCCCCATTGGCGCCCCCGTTGGCGCCTGGGGGAAGGATCGGCTGGTCGGACATGGCGGGGCCTCTCGGATCGGGCGCGCCGGGCGCGCCGGAAGGATGGCGGCGCGGTTAGCACGCGCGGCCGGGGGCGGCAAACGGGCGCGTTTCGTCTCGCGCGCGGCATGGCGGGCGTTCTAGGCTTGGCGCAAAGCGGCCGCGACGGCGGCCGAAGGGGAGGAATTCGACATGCCGCCTTATACGCCGGGCCGCCGCGCCCTGATCGGAGCGGCCGCCGCCGCGCTCGCCGCGCCGCGCCTCGCCGCCGCGCAGGACGTCTGGCCCAGCCGGCCGGTCCGCTACATCAACCCCTATACCGCCGGCGGGCCGACCGACACGCTGTCGCGCCAGCTCTGCCAGAAGCTGTCCGAACTCTCGGGCCAGCAGTTCGTGGTCGAGAACCGCACCGGATCGGGCGGGCTGGTCGGCAACCAGGCGATCGCGCAAGCCACGCCGGATGGCTACACGATCGGGCTCGGGGGCATCGCCTCCCACGCCATATCGCCCACGCTCTATGCGCGGATGCCCTTCGACGCGCAGAAGGACTTCACCCTCGTCACCGGCATCTGGCGGCTGCCCAACCTGCTGGTGGTGAACAACGACCTCCCGGCGCGATCGGTGCCGGAACTGATCGCATTCCTGAAGGCCAATCCAGGCAAGTACTCCTATGCCTCAGCCGGGGCGGGGACGACGCTGCATATCGCCGGAGCCATGCTCGCCACCATGGCGGGCGTCGAGATGACGCATGTGCCCTATCGCGGCAGCGCTGCCGCCTATCCGGACATCATCGCCGGGCGGGTGCACATGATCCTCGACAACATCCCCGGTGCGCTGGCCCAGGCGCGGGAGAACCGGGTGCGCGCGCTCGGCGTCACCTCGGCGGATCGCAGCCCGGTGGTGCCGGACGTGCCGTCGATCGCCGAGACGCTGCCCGGCTACGACATGTCGTCCTGGACCTGCATCTGCGGCCCGGCCGGGCTGCCGCGCGCGGTCGTGCAGCGCATGTCCGAGCTGTCCCGCCGCGCCCTGGAATCGGAGGATTTGAAGCGGCAATACCTGGAGCAGGGTTCCACCGCCTGGTGGACCACGCCGGAACAGATCGCCGATTTCCGCGCGGCGGAGGAACGGCGGCTCGCGCCGATCATCCGGGCGTCGGGGGCGCGGGTGGAGTAGGTCCGCTCACGACGGGTCCCGGACGATCCAGGTCCCCAGGAAGCGCGTCACCACAAGGCCATCCCGCAGATGTGGCGTGCACAGGCGCGGTGCGTCCCAGCATTGGCCACCCTGTACTGGGACATGGATCGGCAGGCCGGCCAGGTTGCCACCTGACTCGACAGCGACCGTCGGCAAGCGGACCGGCCCGGTGTCGAGCAGCCGCCGGAGGGGCGAGCCGGCGAGAGCCAACACCACCGCCATGGCGATGCCGAGTGCGACGCCGGTCCGGAACCGCGCCTGCGCCAATCTGGCAAGGATACCGCCCGGATACGCCACGGCCCCTTCGGCGTGCCGCCAGCCGACCGGCGCGACCTGTGCGATGGCCAGTAGTAGCGGCAGCACCAGCCAGCTCTGGCCGTATCGCACCAGCGGCGCGGTGAGGAACCAGAAGGCGATGCCCGCCAGCGCGACACCGGTCAGAAGCAACATGTCCGTCCGCGCAGCCGGCGGCAGCAGGTCCCCCACAGTCACCAGCCGCAGCAGCAGCAACCGGGCCGCCAGCAGCACGACGGCAACCCCGCAGAGCACCAGGACGGTCGTGAACGCGGGCTCGATTCGCAGCCTCGCCGCCCAGTCAGGAAGCCAGGACCAATCGGCCAGCACCAGTTCGGGCGGCGCATCGGGCCGGCGCGCCCAAGACCGCATCCAGTCGAGATCCGTCCGCGCGACGGCCGCATCGATCCGCCAGGGAACCAGCAGGCAGCTCGATGGCTGGGGATAGGCGAGGCAGCCCGAGGTGGCGATGCCACGGCCCAGCCAAGGCAGGCCGATCGCCAGCGCCGCCCCGGCGCCGATGCCGATGCTCCGCAGGGTGATCCAGCCGCGCCGCCAGGCGAGCACCGGCAGAGCCAGCAGCAGCACCACTGGCAGGGCCGAGAGCTTCAGCATCACCGCCAGCGCCACCGCCACCCACAACATGGCCACGATGCCGGCCCGCTCCGGGGCATCCGCCGCGCCACCACCAAGATCGGACAGGCGCAGCGCGAGATGGAACGCATAGAGCACCATCAGCGCGCTCGGCAGATCGGTGTTCGGCGTTCCGGCCCAGATGCGCAGGATCAGCAGCGGCGTGAACAGCGCCAGCACGATCGCCAGCAGCCCGAACAGCGTCGAACGCAAGCCGCACCCATCGCCCCGTGCGAGGGCGCGCTGCACCACGCCGAGAGCAACGAAGGCCAGCAGCAGGGCGTTCGTCGTCAACGCCCCGGCCAGGCCCGGGAAGCCGCCGGACAGCAGCGCCGCGGTGGGAAAGACGGTCGAATTGTAGCCGAAGCGCATATGGATGTTCGCGCTGCCGATGATCAGCGGAAACTCCATCGCCTGCCGCACGGCCTGGATGTGGTAGAGCCCGGTGTCGAAATGCCCCCGTGTCGAAGCCGGGATCAAGGCGCCGAGATGCAGGCAGGCGGCGACCATCAACAGCAGCGTGGCCGGCAAGCCCCAGCCGAAGGCCTCGGCCTGGCGGGCGAGACCTCGCCACTGCGCGAGCAGCAGCGCCAGGCCGCCAAGGCAGGCGACAGCGGCCGCGGCACCGCCGAGCGGCACCAAGACATGGATCGTGTTCGCCAGCAGCCCGAGCGCCGCGTAGCCCAGGATGCCGAGATCGCCCACCGTGATCCCGCGTGCCAAGCCCGGGTCCAGCCGATCGGCCAGCCGCAGCACGAGCAGCCCGTAGCCCAAGCACACCAGGGCGGCGAGCAACACGAGCCCGCCGGACATCAGCATGGATCGCCGCCTTCAGGCCGGGCCTGATGCGGCGGAGCGATCAGACAGCCCCGTCGATCAGCGCGCCGGTGCTGCGCCCGCGTCCCGGTTCCAGCGTCTTCATGTAGTAGTGCCCCGCGACCGTCTGCCCGCGTACGCGCGCGTAGAAGGGATGCGTGCCCCAACGCTGGTAGCCGAGGCTCTCGAACAGCGCGATGGCGGTCGCCTGCGTCTCCCGCACATCGAGGTTGATGACGCGGTGGCCGAGGGAAGCGGCGCGTTCCTCCACCTTCGTCACCATCATCCGCGCCAGGCCGAAGCCGCGCGCATAGGGGGCGATGTAGGCGTGGGTCAGCGTGGCGGAGAAGGCCTGCGCCTCGTTGTTGCGGGGCGGGCGGACCAGCAGGGCGGACCCGACGACATGGCCGTCCAGCCGGGCGACGAACAGCTCGCGCTCAGGCACCAGCAGCACGCCACGGAAATGCCGCGCCAGCGCGGCGCGGCCCTGGGGTTCGACCCAGCCGAAGCCGCCACCCTCGATGATGGCGGCGTCGGTCGCCTCGGCCAGATCGGCGAGGTCGGCCTCGGAGAGGCGTTCGGCGCGCTCGACGGCGATCTCGCGCGGTGTCTGCACGGCGACGGAAGCGTTCACGGTTCCCACCGCAGGAAGTTGGCGAGCATCGCGAGCCCCACCGGGCCGCTCTTCTCGACGTGGAATTGCACTCCGGCGAGGTTGCCGCGCGCAATGACCGCGGTCACCGGGCCGGCGTAGTCGGTGGTGGCGATGACATCCTCGGGGTCCTCCGCCTCGAAGGCGTAGGAATGCACGAAGTAGACTTGGTCGCCGGGCTTCACCCCGTCGAGCATCGGGTGGAAGCCTTCTTCGAAGGACAGGCCGTTCCAGCCCATCTGCGGCAGCGGCAACGCCATGCCGTCCATCCGCGGGTCCATCGGCGCCACCGTGCCTGGGATCCAGCCGAGGCCCGGGGTCTGCCCATGTTCCAGCCCGCGCGAGCCCATCAATTGCATGCCGACGCAGATGCCAAGGAATGGCACGCCATGGCCGCGCACCCGCTCCTCGAGCGTGTCCACCACGCCAGGCAGGGCGTCGAGGCCGCGACGGCAGGCCGCGAAGGCGCCCTGGCCCGGCAGCACGATGCGATCGGCGACGCGCAGGTCGGATGCGGCGGTGACGACCTTCACCTCCACATCGATGTCATGGTCCTCCGCCGCCTTCTCGAAGGCGCGGAGCACCGAGGCCAGATTGCCCGAGCCCGGATCGACCACCGCGACGCGCTGCGCCATGCCCAGCCCCTTTTCAGACCGCCACGCGGGCAAGGTCGGGCCGCCAGGCGGCGAGTTGCAGAAAGGCCGCGTCGGCATCGCGCCCCATCACCACCGCTTCGGTCCGCCAGCCGCGCAGGCTGAGCCACCAGGATTGCAGGTTCCGCGCCTCGAACCCGATGAAGAGATTCAGACCGAGCAGCAGCGGACCCGACGCCGCCGGCGGCAGGGTGGCGCCAAGTGCGACCGCCACGGCCACATACAGCGCGGCGAGCGCGAACAGCCTGTGCCAGAGGAACCAAAGCGCCGGGGCCGGCACCGCGAAGGGCGCGAAACCGTCCCGCAGCAGCGCCAACCGCGGCGGCTTTCCCCGGGCCGGCGGCCTGACCTGCACCGTCCAGACGCGCATCCTCAGGCCTCCAGCACCCCTTTGGTGGAGGGGATGGCACCGCCGGCCCGCGGGTCGGGCTCGGTGGCCTGTCGCAGCGCGCGGGCAGCGGCCTTGAAGCAGGCCTCTGCGACATGGTGCGCATTGGTGCCCGCCTTCAAGGTCATGTGAAGCGTGATGCCTGCGTTGAAGGCGAGCGCGCGGAAGAATTCCTCGAACAGCTCGGTGTCCATCTCGCCCACCTTGTCCCGCGCGAAGGGCACGGACCAGGCGAGGAAGGGGCGGCCGGAGATGTCGATGGCGCATTCGGCCAGCGCCTCGTCCATCGGCAGCAGGGCGGCGCCGTAGCGGCGGATGCCGCGCTTGTCGCCGAGCGCCTTGCGCAGCGCCTGGCCGATGACGATGCCGACATCCTCGGCGGTGTGGTGAAAGTCGATATGCAGGTCGCCCTTGGCGGCGATCGTCATGTCGATCAGCGAATGGCGCGCCAGCGCGGTCAGCATGTGGTCGAGGAAGCCGACACCGGTGGCGATCTCAGCCCGGCCCGACCCGTCGAGGTCCAGCGCGACGCGGATCGCGGTTTCGGCGGTCTCGCGGGTGATCTCGGCGCGGCGCGGCGGGGTCAGGGGGCCATCCATGGGGGCTTCCTACGCCGCTCCGACCCGGTCCCGCAATCGTCCGGCCCAGAGCGCGCCGGATCAGGCCGCCAGCGGGCGTTTCAGCACGCTGCGCAGCAGGCGCCGGATCACCGCTTCGGCCTCAGGCGTCAGCGACTGGAAGGCGAGGTGCACCCGCTCACCGGACACGGCCACCACGCTGACCGGCAGCAATACGGTATCGACCATCAATGCGCCGGCCACCCCCGGTGCGACGTCCAGGCCGTGGGCCTGCAGCGCCGCACCGCCTTCGGACAGGTCGAGCAGGTTCACCGCGACCCGGCGCCGGCCGGGCAGTTCCAGCATGGCGCCGCGACGCAGCGGCACCCTTTCGCTGGCACGGCGCTCCGCGGTCCCGGCCGTCTCGGGCAGCGGGTCGGCCACGGCATGGCCGGCCTCGGCGGCGGGACTGGCCGGTCCGGCGGGGCGCATGGGGGCCAGAAGGCTGGTCAGCAGGGCGGTAAGGCGGCGCATGGGGACACACCATCCGGTTGCATGGCGATTCAGAACCACAACCAGCATATCACGGAAAGCGCTTGTACAGCGATGACCGTGCGGTCGCGCACCCCCCGTTGAGTCGCGGCATTCGCGCGCCCATCTTCGGGGCACCATGACCTCCACACAACATGATCCCCTCGGGTGGCACGGGACCACCATTCTTTGCGTGCGCAAGGACGGCCGCGTGGCCATGGCCGGCGACGGCCAGGTCTCGCTCGGCCAGACGGTGGTGAAGGGCAATGCGCGCAAGGTGCGCCGCATCGCCAATGGCCGCGTCCTGTGCGGCTTCGCCGGCGCGACCGCCGATGCCTTCACCCTTCTCGAACGGCTGGAGGCGAAGCTCGAACGCTTCCCTGACCAGCTGGAACGCGCCTGCGTCGATCTCGCCAAGGATTGGCGCACCGACCGCTATCTCCGCCGCCTCGAAGCCCTGCTGGCGGTCGCCGATTCCAAGCGCAGCCTGCTGCTGACCGGCCAGGGCGACGTGCTGGAGCCGGAGGATGCCATCATCGGCATCGGTTCGGGCGGCAACTACGCGCTGTCCGCCGCGCGCGCCCTGCTGCCGGTGGATGGCATCAATGCGGAGGAGATCTGCCGGCGCTCGATGAAGATCGCCGCGGACATCTGCGTCTACACCAACGGCAATATCATTCTCGAAAGCCTGGAACCCTAAGCGTGACGCTCAGCCCATTGAAATCTGCCCCGCGGATCGCGGCTCGACGCGATCCGGGAGCGCACAGCGCGACCGCGCCCAAACCATCCGTAGTCGCAGGCGCAACAGCGCACGGCGCGAAGGCAAGGCTGGCGGACGGGCCCCATGTCGCGTTGCTTCGCAACGCGCATGGGCACCCGGATGCCGGCCGCCCGCCGTCTGAGGGTCAAAACAATGTCTGAAGCCATCAATCTCAGCCCGCGCGAGATCGTCTCCGAGCTCGACCGTCACATCGTCGGCCAGCAGGACGCCAAGCGTGCCGTCGCCATCGCGTTGCGCAACCGCTGGCGGCGCCAGCAGCTCCCCGAAGGGCTGCGCGAGGAAGTGGTGCCGAAGAACATCCTGATGATCGGCCCGACCGGCGTCGGCAAGACCGAGATCGCGCGTCGCCTCGCCAAGCTCGCCAACGCGCCCTTCCTGAAGGTCGAGGCGACGAAATTCACCGAGGTTGGCTATGTCGGCCGCGACGTGGAATCGATCGTGCGCGACCTGGTGGAATCCGCGATCACCATGGCGCGCGAACAGGCCCGCCGCACCGTGCAGGCCAAGGCGGAACTGAACGCCGAGGAACGCCTGCTCTCCGCGCTGGTCGGTGAAGGCGCGTCCGGCGAGACACGCATGAAGTTCCGCCGCATGCTGCGCGCCGGGGAGTTGGAAGCGCGCGAGATCGAGGCGCAGATCGCCGATGGCGGCGGCGGCATGCCGATCGGCATGATGGACCTGCCAGGACAGCAAGGCGTGCAGTTCCAGAACATGCAGGAGATGCTCGGCAAGATGTTCGGCGGCCGCCAGAAGCCGCGGAAGATGACGGTGGCCGAGGCGCGCATCGCTCTCGCCAAGGAAGAAGCCGACAAGCTGCTCGACCAGGATGCGCTGGTGCGCGACGCGGTCGCCAATGCCGAGAACAATGGCATCGTCTTCCTCGACGAGATCGACAAGGTCGCCGCCCGCACGGGCGAAGGCGGCTTCCGCGGCGGCGACGTGTCGCGCGAGGGCGTGCAGCGCGACCTGCTGCCGCTGATCGAGGGCACCACCATCACGACCAAGCACGGGCCGGTGAAGACGGACCACATCCTCTTCATCGCCTCCGGCGCCTTCCACCTGGCCAAGCCGTCCGACCTGCTGCCGGAACTGCAGGGGCGCCTGCCGATCCGCGTGGAACTCTCCGCACTCACGCGCGACGATTTCCGCCGCATCCTGACCGAGCCCGAGCATTCCCTGCTGAAGCAGTACACCGCGCTGCTCGGCACCGAGGGGGTGACGCTCGACTTCGATGCCGATGCGGTCGATGCGCTCGCCGACCTCGCCGCCGAGATCAACGCCAGCGTCGAGAACATCGGCGCGCGGCGCCTCGCCACCGTGCTGGAGCGGCTGTTGGAGGACGTGTCCTTCACCGCCTCCGACCGCGGCGGGGAGACGGTGCATGTGGATGGCGCGATGGTCCGCGGGAAGGTGGCGCCGCTCGCGGGCAGCGCCGACCTGTCGCGCTTCATTCTCTGATCGCCCCGGATGGAGGAGGTTTCACGCGACATGCGTGAAGCCTTCCGCCATTATTTGCGAATGCCTCGCAATCGCGAAAGATGCTTGCCGTGACCTCCCACGCCTTCGACGCCGGCCTGATCCTGTTCCGCGAGGGGATGGAAGCCATCCTCGTCCTGGCTGCCCTCGCGGCCTTCCTGGGCCGGGCGGCGCCGGACCGGATGCGCGCGCTCGGATTCGGCGCCGCGGGCGGCGTGGCGGCGAGCCTGCTGGCCGCCGCCGCCTTCATGGCTTGGCGCGATGGCGCCCATGACGACCGGATCGAAGGCGTGGTCTGCCTCCTCGCCGCTGGGCTGATGCTGTGGACCGGCGGCTGGCTGGCCCGCCGTTCCGACCCGCGCGCCTGGACGGCGGAACTGCGGCGCCGGACCGAGGCGGCGATGGCCGCCCCGCGCGTCAGCCTGGCCGTGGCGCTGATCGGCTTCCTCGCCGTGTTCCGCGAGGGCGCGGAGACGGTGCTGTTCCTCGCCGCGCTGCTGGGCGATGCACCGTCGCCGGCCGCGCTGCTGCCGGGCCTCCTGGCCGCCGCCGCGCTGCTCGGCGCGCTGTGGTTCGCCCTGACCCGGCTGGCAGTGCGGCTGCCGCTGCGGCCGCTGTTCCTCGGCACCTCCGTCTTCCTGCTGGCCATGGCCGCGCGGCTCGCGGCGGCGGCCGTGCAGGAATTCCAGGAACAGACCCTGCTGCCCTTCGACCCGATCGACCTGCCGCGATGGGCCGAGAGCCTCGGGCTTCCCGACAATCTGGAGCAGGTGGCGGCGATGGCGCTGGTGGCGGCGCTCGCATTGCCGGCGCTGGTCGCGGGAATGCGCGGGGGCGGGAAGGCCACGGCGGCCTGAGGTCTGGACGGGCGCTGCCCCTCCAGACCACCCCGCCAAAGGGCAGTGCCCTTTGGAATGCCGGAACTTGGCGCGGGGCGCGGCGGCAGTCGTTCCCAGGCATGACGTCCGCGCTGCACCTTGTCCTGGCACGCGGCGCGGTCCACCTGACAGGCATGAGTCTCGCCACCACCGGGCCGGGCCTTCTGCCGCCCGACGCCGACCGCGAATTGCGCGCCGCGCGGGCGGCGCTCGAGAATCCCTCGCTCGCAGCACGGCTGGCCAATGCCGCCGGCATGCCGGTCGAAGCCCTGCGCGCCCGCCTTCCGGCCGCGGTGCAGGGCGGGCTCGACGGCGCCGTGCGGACCGCCCTGTCCGCAGCCATGACGGCGGCGCTGCGGTCCGGCCCCTCCGTCACCCCGCTTCCGGTGCCTTCGAGCTGGTTTCACCGCGGGCTGGCCGCAGCGTCCGGCGCCATGGGCGGGGCCTTCGGCCTGCCGGGCACGCTGGTGGAACTGCCGGTCTCGACCGCCATCCTGCTGCGTCAGGTCGCGGCCGTCGCCGCCGAGGAAGGCGAGGACCTCACCGCCCCGGGCGCCGCCGCGGAATGCCTGAAGGTCTTCGCCCTGGGCGGCACCAGCCTATCCGATGACGCGGTCGAAAGCGGCTATTTCGCCGTCCGCGTCGCCCTGGCCGAAGCGCTGAAGGGCGCGGTGATGCCGCGCTTCGTGGCGGCAGTGGCAGCGCGCTTCAGCGGCACGGTCGGGCTGAAGCTCACGGCCCAGGCCGCACCGATCCTGGGGGCGGCGGCGGGGGCGGCGGTGAACCTCGCCTTCCTCGCGCATTTCCGCGCCATCGCGCGCGGGCATTTCACGCTGCGGCGGCTGGAACGGACCTATGGCGCGGTGACGGTCCGCGCCGCCTGGGACGCGGTCGCGGCGACGCGCGACGAGCCCTTCCTGCCGCGATAAGGCGCGTTCAGCCCGCCGCGTCGCCACCCGGGCGCGGCGCCTCGATCACGAAAAGCCGGTGCTGTGCGGTATCGACGCGCCGGCGCATCTCATCGCGCCAGATCCGCTCGGCCGTCGCCTGGTCGTGGAAGGGGCCGTGGCACTCCTCGGTGCCCGCTTCCAGCTCCTGCCAAGTGGAATCCGTGAAGATACCACCCCAGACGAACCATAGTTTCCGATCGGCCATCACTCGCTCCGTTGCCCCAAGGGGGCGGCATGTTGCATCGCAACCTGCCCGCAGCCTTGCGCCATCTCAAGATGGCATGGTGTGTCAGTTCACGGTGATCCGCGCCTCCCGCACCACCCGGGCCCATTTCGCGGATTCCTCGCGCAGGAAGGTGGCGAGTTCCTCCGGCGTGGAGGAGACGCCATCCGCCCCGGCCGCGGCCAGGCGTTCACGCACCGTGGCCTGGGCCAGCGCTTCGCGGATGGCGGCGTTGACGCGCTGCACGATCGGCGCGGGCGTGCCGCCGGGCGCCATCATCGCGCCCCAGGATGTCGCCTGCGCCTCCGGCAGGCCGATCTCCGCCAGGGTGGGCACATCCGGCAGCAGCGGCGAACGCCGCGCACCCGTCACCGCCAGCGCGCGCACCCGCCCGCCCTGGATCTGCCCAATCGCCGACGGGATCTGGTCCAGCATCACCTGCACGGTGCCGGCGACCAGATCGTTCAGCGCCGGGGCGCTGCCGCGATAGGGCACGTGCGCGATGTCCACCCGCGCAGCGAGCTTGAACAGTTCCGGCACGGTATGGGTCGATGACCCCGACCCGGCCGAGCCGTAGGACAGCGCACCCGGCCGCGCCCGCACCAGGGCGAGCAATTCCTGCGCCGTCTGTGCGGCAACCTGCGGATTGACGATCAGGACGTGGTCGGTGGTGAAAGCCATCGAGACCGGCGCGAGGTCGCGCAGTGGATCGAAGCCGAGGTTGGAATAGAGATGCGGGTTCACCGTGAGCGTGCCGGTGGTGCCCATCAGCAGCGTGGTGCCGTCGGCGGGGCTGCGGACGACGTTCTCGACGCCGATGTTTCCACCCGCACCGGTGCGGTTCTCGACCACCACAGGTTGGCCGAGCGCCTCCTGCAGCCGTTCGGCCAGGACACGGGCGACGACATCGGTCGCGCCGCCAGCCGGGAAGGGCACGACGAAGCGGATCGGGCGCGTCGGCGACCAGGCGCCTTGCGCGCGCGCCGTGGCGGGCGCGGCAAGGGCGGTCGCGAGCAGGGCTCGGCGTGTGGCGTTCATTTTTCTTGTCCCGGACATTGTCTTGTTGGTGGTCAGCAGAAGGCGTGGCTGGCTTTCACTGCCTGCATCACCGCTTCGGGGTCTTCCGCCCACCAGCGGTTGGACAGGATCTCGACCTCGACGCCGCCCGTCCAGCCTGCGGTCTCGGCCATGGCGCGAATGGCGGGGATGTCGATGACGCCTTCGCCAGGCATGCCACGGTCGAAGACGAGGTCGACGGTTGGCACCTTCCAATCGCAGACATGAAAGCCGGCGATGCGGCCCTTCGCGCGCAGCATCTGCCGCGCCAGGTCGGGATCCCACCACACATGATAGACATCGAGCGCGATGCCGGTGCCTGCGCCGAGCTCCTCGCAGAGGTCGAGCGCCTGGCCGAGGGTGGAGAGCACCGAGCGATCGGCGCAGGTCATCGGATGCAGCGGTTCAAGCGCCAGTGTCACGCCGGCGGCGCGCGCATCGGGCAGGATGGCGTGCAGGCCCTCGCGCATCATCTCGCGCGCGCCGGGAAGGTCCTTCGACCCTTTCGGCAGGCCGCCGCCGAGCACAACCAGGCAGTCGGCGCCGATGGCGTTGGCCTCGGCGATGGCGCGGCGGTTGTCCTCGATGGCCGCGGCGCGGCCGGCGGCATCGGCGGCGGGAAACATGCCGCCGCGGCACAGGCCGGTGACTTTCAGGCCGGCATCGCGGATGTGCTTCGCGGCGGCGGGCAGGCCCATGGCCTGGACCACGTCACGCCAGGGGGAGATGGCGGAGATGCCGTGGCGGGCGCAGGCCTCGATGATCTGCGGCAGGGACCAGGGCTTCACTGTGATGGTGTTGAGGCTGATCGGGCCGGCTTGGGTCATGGCGTGGGCTCCGCAGAGAGGGGCTTTGCCCCTCTCCGCACCTCACCCCACCAAGGGGCAACCGCCCCTTGGATCTGGGCGTTTTCCGCGGTCCAGGGGGCCGTTGCCCCCTGGTGGGGGTGCTCGAGGGGGCAACGCCCCCTCGATGGCGCGCCGCCCATCACGCGACCCCATGCAAGGCAAGCAGCGTGCGCATGCGCGCCACCGCCATCTCCGGGTCGCGCAGCAGCCCGGCCTTGTCGGCGAGGCGGAAGAGTTCCGAGAAATGCTGGATGGATCGCGTGGATTGCTGCCCACCCACCATGACGAAGTGGTCCTGGTGGCCGTTCAGCCAGGCCATGAACACCACGCCGGTTTTGTAGAACCGCGTCGGCGCCTTGAAGATGTGGCGCGACAGCGGGACGGTGGGTGCGAGGATGTCGTGGAAGGTGGACAGGTCGTTGTGCGACAGCGCCGCCAGTGCGCCGCCCACCGCCGGCGCGATCGGGTCGAAGATACCGAGCAGCGCGTCGGAATGCCCCTGCTCGTCACCCGCGATCAATTCGGCGTAGTTGAAGTCGTCGCCGGTGTACATGCGCACGCCGCGCGGCAGGCGGCGGCGCATCGCGATCTCCTTCTTGTCGTCGAGAAGCGAGATCTTCACGCCATCGACCTTGTCGGCATGGGCGATGATGACGGCCAGCGCCGTCTCCATCGCCGCCATGTGGTCGTGGTTGCCCCAGTAGCCTTCCAGGGCCGGGTCGAACATCTCGCCGAGCCAGTGGATGATCACCGGCTGCTTCACCTGCGACAGGATGCGGCCATAGACGCGTTCGTAGTCGGCGGGGGACTTCGCGGCCTTGGCGAGGGCGCGGGAGGCCATGAGGATGATGCGCCCGCCCATCGCCTCGACGGCCTCGCACTGTTCCTCATAGGCGCGGATGACATCGTCCACCGTGACGTCCGGGCCGGGTATGAGGTGATCGGTGCCTGCGCCGGAGGCCATCACCGCACCCGGGTGGTCCTTCATCGCATCGAGCGAGCGGCGGATCAGTTCCTGCGCACCGGCCCAGTCCAAACCCATGCCGCGCTGCGCCGTGTCCATCGCTTCGGCCACGCCGAGGCCGAGCGACCAGAGATGCTTGCGGAAGGCGATGGTGCGGTCCCAGTCGATCTTCACGTCGAGCCAGGGGTCCTGCTCGGTGCGCGTGTCGGCGACGACATGCGCAGCGGCGAGCGCGATGCGCGGGAAGGGCGGTGTCGCCTTGGGAAAGGCGCGCGGCGCGGAGGTCGTGAAGGGTTCGATGGCTGCGCCGTTGGGCAGGTTGATGGTCGGCATGTTCGTCACACCTCCAGCTTCGGCATGTCGATCCAGCGGCGTTCGGCCCAGGACTTCAGCCCCGCTTCCGCGAGCTGCACGCCCTTGGCGCCAGCCAGCAGGTTCCACGGATAGTCGGGCCGCTCGCCCGCGACGTGCTTGAGGAATTCCTCCCACTGCACGCGGAAACCGTTGGGGAAATCCTGCGTCGTCGGCACTTCCTGCCAACCAGCGAAGAAGTCGATCGTCTGTGGCTGGTCGGGGTTCCACACCGGCTTCGGCGTTGCGACGCGCGACTGCGTCCAGCACTTGTGCAGGCCGCAGATGGCGGACCCATGCGTGCCATCCACCTGGAAGGTCACGAGGTCATCGCGCCGCACGCGCGTGACCCAGGACGAATTGATGTGCGCAACCACGCCGCCTTCCAGCTGGAAGGTCGCATAGGCGGCATCGTCGGCATCCGCCTTATACGGCTTGCCGTCCTCGCCGATGCGCTCGGGGATGTGCACGGCGCCGAGGCACGACACCGCCTCCACATTGCCGAACAGATTGTCCAGCACATAGCGCCAGTGGCAGAGCATATCGAGGATGATGCCACCGCCCTCGGCCTTCTTGTAGTTCCAGGACGGGCGCTGCGCGGGCTGCAGGTCGCCCTCGAACACCCAGTAGCCGAATTCGCCCTTCACCGAGCAGATACGCCCGAGGAAGCCACTGTCGATCACCATCTTCAGCTTGCGCAGGCCGGGCAGGAATAGCTTGTCCTGCACCACACCGTTCTTGATGCCGGCGGCCTTCGCCAGCTTCGCCACATCCAGCGCATCGGCCAGGTTGTCGGCGGTCGGCTTCTCGCAATAGATGTGCTTGCCGGCCGCAATCGCCTTGCGCAGCAGGCCCGCACGCATCTGCGTCGTCGCGGCGTCGAAGAAGATCTCATCCTTCGGGTCGGCCAGGCAGGCATCGAGGTCGGTGCTGACGCGGCTGATGCCGTGCGCCTTGGCCAGCGCTTCCAGCTTCGCCCTGTTGCGCCCGACGATCACCGGATCCGGCATGATCGTGTCGCCATTCGCGAGCTTCACGCCGCCATCGGCGCGGATCGCCGCGATGGACCGGATCAGGTGCTGGTTCATCCCCATCCGGCCGGTGACGCCGTTCATGATGAGGCCGATGCGGCGTTCCGCCATGTGTCGTGATCCCTTACGAAAGCCAGCGATGGAGATTGGCCGCGACGAAGGCGTCATCCGTCAGGTGCGGATAGCGTTCGGCGACCGCGGTCAGCAGCTCCGCCTGTCCGGGCGAGAGCGATTCATGGTCGTCGAGGCACCAGATGCCTTCGAGCAACCCCTGGCGGCGCAGCACCTCATGGCAGCCGGCGATGACGCCGTGGAAGTCGTGCGCCACGTCGAAGACGGCAGCGTTCATCTCGGTGACGGCGGCATCGAGCGCCAGCAGATCGGCCGGGATTGGGCCCGTCACCGCGGCGCAGCGCGCCTGGAACTCGACCGCCGCGCGGTTCCACACCGACCAATGGCCCAGCAGGCCGCCGACGATCCGCAGCGTCGTCGGGCGCCCCTGATGCACCAGGGTGAAGGGCGTCAGCAGATCGGCGACGATGTGGTCGTCATTGCCCGTGTAGAGTGCGATGCGGTCCTGCGCGCCAGCTTCCAGCACGCCACGCAGCACATCGAGCGTCGCGTAGCGGTTGAAGGGGGCCATCTTGATGGCGACGACATTCTCGATCGCTGCGAAGCGCTTCCAGAAGGAGGCCGGCAGGGGGACGCCACCCACGGCGGGTTGAAGGTAGAAGCCGAACAGCGGCATCTCGGCCGCGACCGCCTTGCAATGGGCGATGATCTCGTCTTCCGAGGCGCCCTTCCAGGCGGCCAGCGACAACAACACCGCGTGATAGCCCAGCCCGCGCGCGACCTGCGCTTCCTTCACGGCCTGCGCGGTACGGCCGATCGCGCCACCCACCAGGATCGGGGTGTCGCTCCGCTCGGCGGCGGCCTCGGCGGCGATGCGCAGCACGGTTTCGTACATGCCGCGCTCGCGGATCGCGAATTGCGTGGTGTGCACACCGACGGCGAGGCCGCCGGACCCGGCATCGAGGTAGTAGCGCGACAGCGCCTTCTGTCGGCGCGGATCCAGGGCGCGCCCGGCCGTCAGCGCCAACGGATGCGCCGGGATCGCGCAGCCCGCAGCAAGCCGTTCGGCCACGCCCGCGGGCCAGTCCTCTCGCTTCAGACCCAATTCTGTTCCCCCCGGCGCAACAGTAACCGAATGGTTACTTAAGCGAGGCCAGGACATGGGTCAAGCAAGCTCCTGAAACGCAGAACGCCCCGCGCATCGCTGCGCGGGGCGTTCCAAATTCTTAGCCCGACAAGGCGTCGCGCCGGGATCTTCAGCGCAACGCCGAGGCACGGCGCGCCGACGGGCGGCCCAAATGGGCCGCACCCGGCGCTCAAAACTAACGCCGCAGGTTCAACCGGCCGATCAGCGTCTCGTAGCGCTTCTGGCTCTTGCGCTTCAGGTAGTCGAGTAGGCCGCGGCGCTGGCCGACCAGCACGAGCAGGCCACGACGCGAATGGAAATCCTTCGCATGGGTCTTGAGGTGCTCGGTCAGGTTCGAAATGCGCTCGGACAGGATGGCGACCTGAACTTCCGGGCTGCCCGTGTCATTGGGGCCGGTCGCATAATCCTTGATGACCGCCTGGCGGCGTTCGGCAGTGATCGACATCGGGTTATCCTTCGTGTTGGCCGGGCGCGAACGCCGTCGGCTGGCTTGTTGACGTCGGCCGGCCGATCAGGACCTCCGCGCCCTTCGGCGCTTCGGCTATCGGGCAGCCTCGCCCTGGCCCAGCCACCGCTCCGGCTTCAGCAAGCCTTCCTCGAAGCGGGCGAGACCCATCAGGCGCTCCCCCGCCATCGCCCTGGCCAAGCCCCCATCGGGGTTGGCCTCGCGCGGTACCCGGCCCATCAATTCGACCAGCGGTATGGGCTGGCCAAAGGACAGGCGGGCGACCTCGGCCTCGGTGAGGGCCAGCGCCGGGATGTCGGCCAGCGCGGTCGTCACCGGAAGCAGAAGCTCCGGGGAAGGGGGCGGGGTATCGCCGGAAACGGCGATCCTGTCCAGCGGAACAGCATCCTTTTCAAGAAAGGGTCCGACCCGCATGCGGCGCAGGGCTGCGATATGCCCCACCGTGCCGCAGGCCTTCGCGATGTCTCGCGCGAGGGAGCGCATGTACACGCCCTTGCCGGATTCCACGAAGAAGATGGCGGTGTCGGCATCCGGCCGCTCGATCAGTTCGAAGCGATCGACGCGCGCGGGCCGCGGGGCGAGCTCCACCGCCTCCCCAGCGCGAGCCAGATCATAGGCGCGTTCGCCCGAGACCTTGATCGCGGAATAGATCGGCGGGACCTGCATGATGTCGCCGATGAAGGCCGGCAGCGCCGCGCGGATCTGGTCGTCGGTCGGCCGCGCGTCGGAGGTCTCCGTCACCTTGCCGTCGGCATCGTCGGAATCCCGGCCCTCGCCGATCCGCAGCGTGAAGCGGTACTGCTTCGTCCCGTCCATGACGTAGGGCACGGTCTTGGTCGCCGCGCCGAAGGCGATGGGCAGCACGCCGGTCGCCAGCGGGTCGAGCGTGCCACCATGCCCGCATTTCTGCGCCTGGAAGCCGCGCTTGCAGATCGCGACGACATCCGTGCTGCCGATCGCTGTCGGCTTGTCGATGATCAGCCAGCCGTCGATCGGGCGGCCTTTCGGCTTGCGGTGGCGGTGATGGGCCATGCGATGATCCGGGGAATGATGAGGGGCGCGTTGCGGCGCCGTTTCAGAAAGCCAGGCCGCCAATGTCCGAGGACGGCGAGGAAGAAGACCGCGAGGTGCCGCTCTGGGCCCGCATCCTGATCGCCGCCATCGTGCTGGCATCGGGTGCGGCGATCGGCGGGGTCGCGGGGGAAAGCTGGGGCTCGGCGCTGGCCGGCGCGCTGGTGGCAAGCCCTGTCGCGGCATTCGGCTTCATGGTGCCGAATGTGCTGCTGGGCATCCTGCTGGTGCTCGAGGTGTTCAGCTGCGCCTCCTGACTCAGGCGGGCACCGGGCGCGGGCGGCCGGCCTCGTCGAGTGCGACGAAGGTGAAGGTCGCCTCCGTCACGCGGGCATCGTCCTCTGCGGTGCGGTCGCGACGCCAGGCCTCGACATGCACGCGGATGGAACTGCGCCCGACGCCGAGCAGCCGACCATAGAGGCTGACCTCATCGCCCACGCGCACCGGCAGGTGAAAGGTCATCGCCTCCACCGCCACGGTCGCGACGCGGCCGCGCGCGCGTCGCAGCGCGACGGACGCGCCGGCCTGGTCCATATGCGCCATCAGCCAGCCGCCGAAGATATCCCCAGCGGGGTTGGCATCGGCCGGCATGGCGATGACACGGACTTGCGGCGCCTCAGCCGGCGGGGCAGCGCTCATGCCTCGCCGTCCTCGTTCGGCTCCAGGTCGCGCTGCACTTCGGGGCGGTGCATCACCTCATTGATGTGCATCGCATAGCCGAGCGCGGTGTCGGGCTGGAAATGTAGGTCGGGAGCGTATTTGAGCCGCACAGCATGCGCGACCTCCCGCCGCAGGAAGGGGGAGACGCGCTTCAGCCCGGCCAGTTGTTCCTTCGTCAGGTCCTTGCCCAGCGCGGAAACGAAGGCCGTGACGTGCTTCAGGTCGGGGGAGGCGCGGACCTCGGTGACCGTGACGTGCAGGCCATGCAGGTCGGGGTCGCGGAATTCCTCCCGTGCGAAGACGGCAGACAGCGAGTGGCGAATTTCCTCAGCGACGCGAAGCTGCCGCTGGGACGGGCCGTCATCGCGGCCGCGGTGATTTGGCTTGCTCATGGGAACCTACCTTGCCTCCCTGCACTTTCGGCGCACCGAAGGTGCGCCCGGAGCGCACAGCGCGACCGCGCCAGACCGCCATTCGTCGCCAATGCGACAGTGCACGGCGCGAAAGCCAAGCGCGCGGATGCGCGCGCTCGGCGTTTGAGGGCAAAAAACCTAAGGTTGCTGCTGCCCGTCAGGCGGCAGCAACCGTCTCCACCTCATAGCACTCGATCTGGTCGCTGACGCGGATGTCGTCGTAGTTCGCGAAGGACATGCCGCACTCCAGGCCATTGCCCACCTCGCGGACATCGTCCTTGAAGCGCTTCAGCGTGGACAATTCGCCCTGGTGGATCACCACGCCGTCGCGCAGCAGGCGCACGCCGGCGCCGCGCTTGACCACGCCTTCGGTGATGCGGCAGCCCGCCACCTTGCCGATCTTCTTGACCTCGAAGACCTGCAGGATCTGCGCGTAGCCCAGGAACTTCTCGCGCTGCACCGGCGCGAGCTTGCCCTTGTAGAGCTTCTCGATGTCGTCGGCGACTTCGTAGATGATCGAGTAGTAGCGGATATCCACGCCTTCCTTCGCCGCCAGGTCGCGCGCCTGCGACGTCGCGCGGACGTTGAAGGCGACGATCACGGCGTCGGAGGCCTTGGCGAGCTGGATGTCGGATTCGGTGATCTGGCCCACCGCCGAATGCAGCACGCGGACCTTCACTTCGTCGTTGCCGAGCTTGCCCAGCGTTACGCCGATCGCCTCGGCGGAACCCTGCACGTCCGCCTTCACGACGACGGCGACTTCCTTCTGCTCGCCCGCCTGGATGCGCGCCAGCATGTCGGTCAGGTTGCCGCGGCCGGCGCCGGCAGCAGCCGCCGCCTTGTCGCGCAGCTTGCGCTGGCGGAACTCGGAAACCTCGCGGGCGCGCGCCTCATTCTCGACGGCGATGAAGTTCTCGCCGGCGGAAGGCACGCCCGACAGGCCCAGGATCTCGACCGGCAGGGACGGGCCGGCTTCCTTCAGCTGGCGCCCCTTGTCGTCGAGCATCGCGCGCACCCGGCCCCATTCGGCGCCAGCGACGACGATGTCGCCCTGCTTCAGCGTGCCTTTCTGGACCAGCACGGTCGCCACGGGGCCACGGCCGCGATCGAGCTTGGATTCGATCACCGTGCCTTCCGCCGCGCGGTTCGGGTTCGCCTTGAGGTCCAACACCTCGGCCTGCAGGGAGATCGCCTCGAGCAGCTTGTCGAGGTTGATCTTCTGCGTCGCCGAGACCTCGATCTCCTGCGTCTCGCCGCCGAGGGATTCCACCACGATCTCGTGCTGCAGGAGTTCCTGCTTCACGCGCTCGGGCTTCACGCCGGGCTTGTCGATCTTGTTGACGGCCACGATGATCGGCACGCCCGCGGCACGGGCATGGCGGATCGCCTCGACCGTCTGGGGCATCACGCCGTCATCGGCCGCAACCACCAGCACGACCATGTCGGTCACGGATGCGCCGCGCGCGCGCATGGCGGTAAACGCCTCATGGCCCGGCGTGTCGATGAAGGTGACCTTCGACCCGTCCGGCACCGTGATCTGATAGGCGCCGATGTGCTGGGTGATACCGCCGGCCTCGTGCGCAACCACGTCGGTCTTGCGCAGCGCATCGAGCAGCGAGGTCTTGCCGTGGTCGACATGGCCCATGATGGTCACCACCGGCGGGCGCGGCGCCAGCTCGGTATCGGTGTCCTCCGCGCCTTCCAGGCCGATCTCGACGTCGGATTCGCTCACGCGCTTCACGCGGTGGCCGAATTCCTGGACCACGAGTTCCGCGGTGTCGGCGTCGATGGACTGCGTCAGCGTCGCCATGACGCCCATGCGGAACAGGGCCTTCACCACCTCGCCGCCACGCGCGGCCATGCGGTTCGCCAGTTCCTGCACGGTGATGGCTTCCGGCACCACCACGTCACGCACGACGCGCTCGGCGCCGGACCGCAGACGGGCAAGTTCCTGCTGCCGCCGCTCGCGGTCGCGGGCACGACGCAGCGAGGCGATGGAGCGGCTGCGCTCATCCTCACCCTCGATCGCGGCCTGCACGTCGATGCGGCCTTCGCGGCGGCGATCCGTGGTCGGCGCGGCCTTCTTGACCGGCACCGGCATCGGGCGACGACCCGGCGCGCCCGGCGGGCCGCCCGGGCGGCGCACCACGGGACGACGCTCGTCATCTTCCTCGGAGGACGAGCGGGCCTTCAGCGTCAGGCGCGCGGCCGGGCTGTCGCCGTCCGGCTT
>NZ_JBYCZL010000024.1:0-91129 GCF_057586215.1 Roseomonas sp. SRI_022 | reverse complement strand
CGTGGCGCTGCGCCGGCGGTCGGGACTCGGAGTCGCGCTGGCGCTTGGGGGCGTGGTGCTGCTCGCGGCGCTCGGCGCCGCCGCCTGGTTCCTGGAGCCGCGCCTGCGCGCATTGCTCGGTGCAGCGTCCGCCCCGCCTGTGGCACTGGCCGACGCCGCGCCGCCGGTCGCGGCGGGCGCGGCACCGGCATCGAACGAGCCGGCCCCGTCGCGCCCGATCGTCCCGCCGCCGGCAGTTGCTCCGGCTGCGCGGCCGGATGCCGGCGGCGTGGGGGGGCTGCTGCCGCCCTCGGCATCACTCGCCGGCCTCAGCGGACCGATGGCGTTGCCGCAGGCCGCCGCACCGCCGCCGGTGCAGCCGGGCGCGCGCTTCACCCAGGCCCCGACTCCGGTGGCACCAGCACCGGCGCCCCCACCTGTACCGGCGCCAACGCCCGCAGCCCGTGTGATGAACGTGGCGAGCGAGACGATCTCCCGCCTGCTCGTCGCTCGCATCGGCGAGGGGATCGGGCGCGAGGACTGGCTCGGCAATGCGCAGATCACCCCCGGCAACGCGGTGCAGATCCGCGCGCCGGCCGGGCAGGGTTGCGTCTTCAACATCCGCGCTGTCTATGTTGGCGGCAGGACCGAGGATCGTCCGGGGGTTGATCTGTGCGCGGCGCCGGAATTGCGTTTCGAGGGAAGCAAGCGCGCCGGCGCGGCATCATCGCGCTGACCCTGCTCGCCATGCCGGCCGCCGCGCAGCAGCAGGAAGCCAGGCCGCGCACCTTCATGCTGATGAACCAGGGGCCCGGCACCGTCGTGGCCCTGGAACTGTCGCCCGCCGGGCAGGCGCGGTTCAGCGCATCCCTGATCGGCCGCGTCGAATTGCCGCCGGGCAACGCCCTGCACGTCACGCCGCCGGCCGGTTCCGGCTGCCTCAACGACCTGCGGATCCGCTGGTCCGACGGGCGGGCGGAAGAACGCCGGCGCGAGGATCTCTGCCAGGCGCAGCGCATCCTGCGCCTGACCACGCCAATCCCCTGAAGGAAGCACCGACGCCATGACCGAGCACTGGACCCAGCGCGCGGGCACGCGCTTCGCCACGGAGAAGCGCCCCGCCATTGGCTCGAAGGGCATGGTGGTGACCAACCATCCGCTCGCCTCGGCGGCGGGGGCGGAAATGCTGGCGGCCGGCGGCAACGCCGTGGATGCGGCGATCGCCGCGCTGTTCACCCTGACGGTGGTCGAACCGATGATGGTCGGGCTGCTGGGCGGCGGCACGGCCCATCTGCGGCTGCCGGACGGCACGCATACCGTGATCGATGGCATGGCGACCTGCGCGGGCGCGGCGAGGGCGGACATGTTCACCCCGGCCCAGCCGGACAATCCGCGCAACCTCGAATCCGCGGGACGGACGAATACGGTGGGCGGGCTTGCCGTGGCGACGCCGGGCAACCTCAAGGCTTGGTGCGAGACGCTGGCGCGCTTCGGGTCCTTTCCGCTGGCCGATGTGATGGCGCCGGCGATCCGCCATGCCGAGCGCGGCTTCCGCGCCACGCCCTATCTGGCGGAATGCGCTAAGGAAGCCGCGCCGGACATGGCGAAGGACCCGGCCATCGCCGCGATCTACCTGCCCGGCGGGACACCGCTGCAGCCCGGCCATCGCGTCGTGCAGTCCGACTATGCCGAGACGCTGAAGGCCATCGCGCAGCAGGGCGCGGCCGCGCTGGACGGTGCGCTCGGCACCGCGATCGCGGATGGCATCGCGCGCGCCGGCGGCATCGTCTCCGCCGAGGATATCCGCGCCTATCGCACGGTCGAGCGCGTTCCCCTGCGCGGCCCCTATCGCGACGTGGAGATCGTGCTGCCGCCGCCGCCGGCATCCTCGGGCGTGCATGTGCTGCAGATGCTGAACATGCTGTCGGGCTGGGACCTGCGCGCGCTCGGCTTCGGGTCGGCCGACACGGCGCACCTGCTGGCGGAATGCCTGAAGATCGCCTTCGCCGACCGCGCCGCCGCATCCGGCGACCCAGCCTTCGTGAAGGTGCCGGTGGAAAAGCTGACCTCCGCCGCCTATGGCGCCGAGCGCCGCGCGCTGATCGACATGGCCCGCGCGCAGGCCTGGGGGCCGGGCATCGCGCCGGAAAGCCCGAACACCACGCACATCACCGTGGCCGACAATGAGGGGCGTGTCGTCTGCTCGACGCAGACGATCAATTCCACTTTCGGGGCGCGCTTCATCGTCCATGGCACGGGGATGATCCCGAACAACTACATCGCGACCTTCGATCCGCGGCCGGGCAAGGCGCTGTCCATTGCGCCAGGGAAGCGGGTGACGACCTCGATGGCGCCGATGATCGTGCTGCGCGGGGGCAAGCCGGCCTATGCGCTCGGCATGCCGGGTGGCCTGCGCATCTTCGGCTGCGTCATGCAGGGGATGCTGAACCTGGTGGACCACGGCATGTCGCTGCAGGAAGCGGTGGAGGCGCCACGCCTGTGGACCCAGGGCGATGCGGTGGAACTCGAACCGGCTTTCGGCGATGCGGTGCGTGCGGCGCTCACTGCGCGCGGGCACGAGGTCGCGCGCATGCCGCATGTGGGCGGCGGCATGGGGGCGATCGCCTTCCATGCCGATGGCACGATGGAAGGCGCGGCCTGCTGGCGTGCGGATGGGACGGCCATCGGCGTCGGCGGCGGGCTGGCACGGGAAGGCGTGCGCTTCTGGCCGGATTCGGCTGGGCCACGCTGACGCGAAGGGCGGGGCAGCACCGCCGCCCATCCGGGATCAGAAGCGGGCGACCGCGCGCAGGCCAATCAGCAGCGAATTCGCCATGGAGGACGTGGCGCTGCGGCGGTCGTCCGGCGCGCCTGCGGCGGGGTTGAACAGGCCCTGCACGAAGGGCCGCAGGAAGAAACGGTCCTCCACCACCGCGACGTCGTAGTTCACCTCCAGCACCGTCTCATGGCTGCGGACCGGCACAGGGTTGCCGAAGACGGCCTGGTCGCGGTCGTAGCCGCGCGCCGCGCTGCCGATGCGCGCCCAGGACACGGCGAGCGTCGCCGTATCCCCGGCCCGGCCGAAGGGACCGCGCAGGGTCATGCCGGCATCGAGCTGCGTCGCGACCGTGCTGCGATCCGCCGGCTGGGCGAAACCGCGCGCGAACAACGCGAGATGCGTGTCCTCCTCCTGCCAGACGATCGCCTCGGCGACACCATAGACCCCGTAGGTATTCGCGAAGCTTCGCGGCACGCCGGTCGAGGCGGGGTCGGCGAATGGCAATCCGGTATCGTCGTAGCGCGGCGAATCGGCGCCGCCCGTGTGGTACCAGCCGCCGATCTTCAGCACCCAGGACCGATGCCCGCCGGGTTCGGGCGGGGCACCGCCAGTCACGGCCTCGGCCAGCACCAGCGCGCCGCCGCTGGTGCTGAAGGTGATGCCGTAGCGATTGTGCTGCTGCGGGTTCGTGCCCTCACCGTAGCGGCCGCCGGGATTGCCGTCATAGACGCCGACCCGCAGTCCCGTGCCGTCCTGCGGGTCGCCCAGCGCGAGCCGCACGCCAAGTCCCGCCAGCGGATAGGCCGGCCCGGCGCCCCCGCGATCCGTGGCGAGCGCCACCGGCCAGCCGAAGGTGCCATTGACCAGCGTGCTCGCCGGATCGGCGATGGCGAATTCGCCGTCCGCCGCAAGCTGGCCGAAGCGGATCGAGCCCCATTCGCCGAAGCTGCGTTCCGCCCAGAGTTCATAGAGGCGGACGGTCGAAACAGCCTCAATATTGCTCGCCGGGGCGAGGCCGCCGGTCAGCGTCGCGCTCGGCTGCCGGCCGAGGATGCCGATGACCGAGATCCGCGACCGCCAGCCATCGAGCCCCGCGAGCCGGCCCCAATCGCCATCCAGCTCCGTCCAGACCTGGCCGATCGCCGCGACGCCCTGCCGGATGCCGCCGCCCAGATTGGCGACGCCGTCGAGCGTCGCCTCAGTGGACAGGCAAAGGCCCGGCGCCAGGGTGAAGCCCACGGCGCAGGCGGCGAATTCATCAGCCTTTCCCGCCGCCGGAATCAGCATGAGCGCGAGCGCGGCGAGGCATGGGCGCACCATCGGCATCGATCGTTCAATCCCATAAAATTAGTACAGGCTAAATTGATTAGTCTATATTGATTTCAGTTGCGCAGGGCGTCAATCACGAGGCCCGCGGCAATATGAGCCGCGCGCGCAGCCCCGGTCCGGCATCCTCAAGCGCAATGCCGATGCCGTGCAGATCCGCCACGGCGCGCACCAGCGCGAGGCCAAGCCCGCTGCCCGGCGTCGATCGCGACGCATCAAGCCGATGGAAGCGGTGGAACACCTTCTCGCGCTCTGCCGCCGGGATGCCGGGACCGTCATCGGCGACAGTGATGGCGCCGGCGGCGACCCCGATTGCCACCCGGCCGCCGGGGCGCCCGTGACGAATCGCATTCTCCACCAGGTTGGCCAGCATCTGCGTCAGCAATGCGGGGTCGCCGGTGGCGCTGACGCCCGGCTCGATGGCGGTCGCCAGGGTCTGGCCGCGCTCCTCCGCGGCAGGCGCGTAGACCTCGGCGACGGATTCGGCGATGGCGGACAGGTCCACGGTCGTGAAGCCAGCGTGTTGCGTCCCGGATTCGACCTGGGCGATGCGCAGCAGCGCGGCGAAGATGTCGAGCAGGCGGTCGGCTTCGGCCTGGGCGGCTTCGATCGCCTCGGCGGTCGGAGCGCGGGCGGCGTCGTCCAGGCGCTGGCGCAACCGGGTCAGTGGCGTCCGCAGGTCGTGGGCGATGTCGTCCGTCACCTCCCGCAGCGCCGCCATCAGCGATTGCAGGCGATCGAGCGTGGCGTTGATGCGTGTGGCGAGGCGGTCGAACTCGTCGCCACCGGCACGGACCGCGAGCCGGCGATCGAGATCGCCACCCTGCACCGCGGCGAGGGCGGCATCCATCGCCGCCGCCCGGCGCGCGACCGATCGCCCGATCAGCAGCCCTCCGGCGAGGCCGAGCAGCAGCACCGCGCCGCCCACCCAGAAGGCGCTCGTCAGCAGCCGCTGTTCCAGCGCGCGCGCGGCGGTCAGGTCGCGCCCCACCACCAGCGCGCCGCCGCCGGGCAGGGGCTGCGCATACATCAGCACCGGCGCGTCCGTGCCGTCGGGCAGGCGGATGGTGCCCTCCCGCCAGCCACGCTCACTGGACACGCCCGAGAGATTGCCCGCCAGCCGCTGCCCGTCCGGCGCGGCGAGCAGGTAGAATTCCTGCCCGCTGCGATCGGCCGCGATCCGCGCCTCGATGGAAAGTGCCACGCCGCGCGCGCCGGACAGTGCACCCGATTGCAGCAGCACGCCCATGCCGCGCTCGACCTCCTGCGCCGCCTGGCGCACTGCGAAGCCGGCCGTCACCCACCAGGCCACGCCGCCCACCAGCGCGGTGCCTGCGAGGGTGAGGACGAGGTGCAGCAGCGTCACCCGGAAGGCAGTGGTGCGTGCGAAGGCCCAGCGCGGCGCGGTGTCAGCCATCGGCGCGGATGACGTAGCCGGCGCCGCGCACCGTGTGCAGCAGGTCCCGCCCGAAGCCCTTATCCACCTTGCCACGCAGGCGGCTGATATGGGTCTCGACCACGCTTGTCTTCGGGTCAAAGTGGAAGTCCCACACGCCTTCCAGCAGCATGGTGCGCGTCACCACCTGGCCTTCCCGCCGCATCAGGTATTCGAGCAGGCGGAATTCGCGCGGCTGCAGGTCGATGCGCCGGCCCGCGCGCGTCACGTTGCGGCGGATGAGGTCCATCTCCAGATCCGCGACGCGCAGCACCGTGACTTCCTGCTGCAAGGGCGGGCGGCGGGCGAGCGCGTTGATGCGCGCGAGCAGTTCGGCGAAGGCGAAGGGCTTGGCCAGGTAGTCGTCGCCGCCGGCTTCAAGCCCCTCCACGCGGTCGCCGACGCCGGTGCGCGCGGTCAGGAAGATCACCGGCGTGGCGATGCCGGCCGCCCGCACCGCGCGTACCATCGACAGGCCATCGAGCTTGGGCAGCATCCGGTCCACCACCATCACCTCATGCCCGCCGCCGGTCGCCAGGAACAGCCCGTCCTGGCCATCCGCCGCGCGGTCCACAACATGGCCGGCCTCCTCCAACCCACGCGTCACATAGGCCGCGGTCTCGGTGTCGTCCTCGACGAGCAGGATTCTCACAGCGCCTCCGTCCCTCGGTAACCGTGTCAGGGCATCCGGCATCGTCCCGCTCCCGTCCATCCTGGCCGGAGAGGTAGGGCGCGCGGCGCTGCCGGCTCGCGGCAGGCAGCATACGGATCGGTAAGGGTCGCGACAGGGGGCGTGGATGGGCAGGGGTGCTTTGTGTCTCGGACGCCATGCCATCGCGGCCTGGCCACGAGACCTTCGACTGGGAGACACAGATGCCCCGCTTCAACCTCCGCCGTCCCGCGATCGTCGCCGGCGTGCTGGCGCTCGCGCTCGGCACCACCGCCCTGACCGCCATCCCCGGCACCGCCCAGCCGACCCCGGCGCCGGTCGCCGGCGTGGCGCTGCCGCGCGCGGCCGGTCCGGACTTCGCCGATGTCGCCGCCCGCGTCGGCCCCTCGGTGGTGCGCGTGCTGACGACCGAGCGCGTCTCCCAGCCTCGCGCCGAGGTGCCGCCCGAGCTGCGCGGCACGCCGATGGAGGAGATGTTCCGTCGCTTCGGCGGTGGCCAGCAGCAGCAGCCCCAGCAGGGCCAGCGCCGCGCCGGCCAGGGCTCCGGCTTCATCGTCGATGCCGCCGGCTACATCGTAACCAACGCGCATGTGGTGGGTGAGAATGCCGAGGTGAAGGTCGAGCTCGCCGACGGGCGCGAGATGCCGGCCCGTGTGGTTGGCCGCGACACCGCGACGGATGTCGCGCTGATCAAGGTCGAGGCCGGATCGCCGCTGCCTGCGCTGTCCTTCGGCAACAGCGACGGCACCCGCGTCGGTGAGTGGGTGATGGCGATGGGCAACCCCTTTGGCCTTGGCGGCACCGTGACCGCGGGCATCGTCTCGGCGCGCGGTCGGCAGATTGGTCAGGGCCCGTATGACGACTTCATCCAGACGGATGCCTCGATCAACCCGGGCAATTCCGGCGGCCCGCTGTTCAACGCGGGTGGCGAGGTGGTCGGCATGAACACGGCGATCTTCTCGCCGTCCGGCGGCAACATCGGCATCGGCTTCGCGGTGCCGTCGAAGATGGTGCAGCACATCGTCGCACAGCTGCGTGACCATGGTTCCGTGCAGCGCGGCTGGCTCGGCGTGTCCCTGCAGCCGATGGACCAGGACCTGGCCACGGCGATGCGCGCGGCGGATGCCAAGGGTGCGCTCGTCTCCGCGGTCGAGCCGGACAGCCCGGCAGCCCAGGCGGGACTCCGCGCCGGTGACGTGATCACGGGGATCGACGGCCACGCTGTGAACACCCCGCGTGACCTCGCCGCCGGTGTGGCGGACGTGGCGCCGGGCCGGACCGCGACGCTCGCGGTGCTGCGGGACGGGACGGCGATGGAGCGCCGCGTCGAGATCGGGACCAACCCGGCGAACGCCACCGCAGTGGGCAAGCCTGGGCAGCCGGCCCAGCCTTCCCTCGGCATCGGCCTGGCGCCGCGCCGTGAGGGTGGCGTCGCCATCACTCGGGTCGAGCCCGGTTCCGTCGCGGCCGAGCGCGGCCTGCGCGCCGGTGATGTGGTTCTGCGGGCCGGTGAGCGTGACGCCGCCAATCCGCAGGATGTGGTGGACGCCGTGAAGAGCGCCCGCGAGGCCGGCCGGCCGTCCATCGCCTTCCAGGTGGAACGCGACGGCGCCCGCCGCTTCATCGCCCTGCCGCTGCGCGCGGCGTAAAGAAACGGCACCCGGCGGGCACTCGATCCCCTCAGCCCGCCGGGGAGGCCGAAAGGAGCGGGGGTCCGCCCCACTACCCCCTGCGGCGATCCGCTCCCTACTGGCGCACGTTGGTCACAGGACCGGCGTGCGCCAATTTGCGTGGGCATCCGTCGTGCCCCGCACCACCGACTCATAGGCCTCCTGCAACCGCATCGTGATCGGCCCGGGCTTGCCGTCACCGACCGGCAGGCGGTCGATCGTCGCGACGGGCACGAGTTCCTGTCCGGTACCGCAAAGGAAGACCTCGTCAGCAACGTACAATTCAGTGCGATCTGCGCGGCGTTCCTGCGTCGGCAGGCCGAGCTCCGCGGCCAGTGCCAGCACGGTATCGCGCGTGACGCTTTCCAGGATGTCGCTGTCGCGTGCGGGGGTGATCACCACGCTGTCACGCACCATGAACAGGCAGGCGCCGGCGGATTCACTGAGCTTGCCGTCGCGCGTCAGCAGGATCGGCGCGTCGTAGCCATCCGCCTTGGATTGCAGCGTGGCGATGCGCCCAGCGTGGTAGTTCGCCGTCGCCTTGATGCGCGCGGGCATGGTGTTGTCGGCGATGCGCGTCCAGGACGACACGCCGAGCGACAGCCCGCTCGTGCGCTTCGGAGACCGTTCGCGCGGGATCGCGGCGCAGACCCAGCCGACCGTGCCAGTAGTCGCCTGCGAGCCACGGCTTTCGATATGCACCTGCAGGCGGATGTAGCAGTCGTCGTCGGGCGCATTGGCCCGCACCGAATCCAGCACGCCCTGGCGCAGCGTGTCGCGCGATGGCGGATCGTCGAAGCGCATGAATTTCATGCCCTGGTCGAGCCGCACCAGGTGCTCCTCCAGCCGGAAGATCGACAGGCGTCCGGTGGCGGGGTTCATGTAGGCGCGGATGCCCTCGAACACCGCCGCGCCATAGGCCAGGCCGACCGAGAGCGCGTGCACGCGCGCATCCTCGAAGGGGATTGCCTTGCCGTTCTGGATGATGCTGTGCGCGGACCAGGCCATGAAATTCCCCCTTGCTGCCCGAAGGCGCGAAGGCTGGCCCGCCCTGGCCAGGCCGGCAAGGGGGGCGGGCGCGATTCCGCCTGGACGCAAAACCATCTAGGATGAGCGGGCACGGCGTGAGGGTTCGAGCAATGAGCGCAGCAACCAAAGCGGACGCGGCGGCACCGATGCTGCTGCGCGACGACCATGCCGATGGCGTCACGGTGTTGACCCTGAACCGGCCCGCTTCGCGCAACAGCCTGTCGCTGCAGATGCTGGAGACGCTGGAGAATGCGCTTGCCACGATCGGGGAGGATGCCAGCCGGCGCTGCGTCGTGCTCACCGCTGCGGGTTCGGTGTTCAGCGCCGGGCATGATCTGCGCGAGATCAATGCGCATCGCGCCGACCCCGACCAGGGTCGCGGCTTCTATGACCGTGCCATGGAGACCTGTTCGCGCGTGATGCAGGCGATCACGGCGCTGCCGCAGCCGGTGATCGCCGCCGTGCAGGGCGTGGCGACCGCGGCGGGATGCCAGTTGGTCGCCACCTGCGACCTGGCGGTGGCATCCGACCATGCCCGCTTCTGCACACCGGGAGTAGATATCGGGCTGTTCTGCACGACGCCCGCCGTGGCGCTGGCGCGCGCCGTGCCGCGCAAGGCGGCGATGGAGATGCTGATGCTCGGCGACATGATCTCCGCCGAGGAGGCGCTCCGCATCGGCCTGGTGAACCGCGTGGTGCCGGGCGATCGCGTGATGGTGACCGCGCTCGAACTCGCCGGGCGAATCGCCGCGCGGTCGGCGCTGACGGTGCGGATGGGCAAGCGCGGCTTCTATCGGCAGGTGGACCTGCCGCTGGCCGAGGCCTATCGCGAGGCCGCCTGCGTCATGGCCGACAATCTGATGGCGCATGACGCCGCCGAGGGCATCGGCGCCTTTCTGGAAAAGCGCCGTCCCGTCTGGGAAGATCGCTGAGGAACGAGACATGGCCGATTACGAGACGCATCTCGCCCGCACGGCGGCGAACCACCAGCCGTTGACGCCGTTGCTGTTCCTCGAACGCGCGGCGCAGGTCTATCCGGACAATCTCGCGGTCGTGCACGGGCCGGTGCGGCGGACTTATCGCGACCTGCGCGAGCGCTGCGTGCGGCTGGCCTCGGCGTTGGCCAAGCACGGTATCGGGCGCGGCGACACGGTGGCGGCGGTATTGCCCAATGTCCCGGAGATGCTGGAATGCCACTACGGCGTGCCGATGGCGGGCGCCGTGCTGAACACCATCAACACGCGGCTCGATGCTGCGACCGTCGCCTACATCCTCGATCACGGGGAAGCGAAGGCGCTGGTGGTGGACAAGGAGTTCATGCCGGTGGTGCGCCTCGCCCTGGTGCAGGCCAAGGCGAAGCCGCTGATCATCGAGGTGGATGATCCGCTGGCGCCCGCGGCGGCGCGGCAGGAGACGCTCGGCGGCATGGGGTATGAGGCGCTGCTCGCCGAGGGCGATCCCGCCTTCGCCTGGCCGATGCCGCGCGACGAATGGGATGCGATCACGCTCAACTACACCTCCGGCACGACCGGCAAGCCGAAGGGTGTCGTCTATCACCATCGCGGGGCATCGCTGCTCGCGGTGGGTAACGTGCTGTCGGCCGAGATGGGCAAGCATCCCGTCTATCTCTGGACGCTGCCGATGTTCCACTGCAACGGCTGGTGCTTCCCCTGGACGGTCACCGCCCAGGCCGGCGTGCATGTCTGCCTGCGCGCGGTGCGCGGCCCCGACATGTGGCGGTTGATGGCCGATGAAGGGGTCACGAACATGTGCGGCGCGCCGATCATCATGGCGACGCTGCTGAACACGCCGGAGGCCGAGAAGCGCCCGCTGCCGCATCAGGTGAAGTTTATCGTCGCCGGCGCGCCGCCGCCCGAGGCTGTACTCGCCGCGATGAAGGAAGCCGGCTTCGCGGTCTGCCACGTCTATGGCCTGACCGAGGTGTATGGCCCGGCGGTCGTCAATGAATGGCATGCCGAATGGGATGCGAAGCCCGCCCCCGAGCAGGCGGCGCTGATGGCCCGGCAGGGCGTGCGCTATCTGGCGCTGGAGGGTCTCGACGTGATGGACCCCGCGACCATGGTGCCGGTGCCGGCCGATGGCGCGACGCTGGGCGAGGTGATGATGCGCGGCAATGTCGTGATGAAGGGCTATCTGAAGGATGCCGCCGCGACCGACGCGGCCTTCAACGGCGGCTGGTTCCACACCGGTGACCTCGCGGTGAAGTATCCGGATGGCTATGTCCAGCTCAAGGATCGCTCGAAGGACATCATCATCTCGGGTGGGGAGAACATCTCCTCCATTGAGGTCGAGGACGCGCTCTACAAGCACCCGGCCGTCTCCCTGGTGGCGGTGGTCGCGCGGCCCGACGAGAAATGGGGCGAGACGCCCTGCGCCTTCGTCGAGCTGAAGCCGGGCGCGAGTGCGACGGCGGAGGATCTGATCGCCTTCTCCAAGCAGTATCTGGCCGGCTTCAAGGTGCCGCGCCATATCGTCTTCGCGGAGCTTCCGAAGACCTCCACCGGCAAGATCCAGAAGCACGTGCTGCGCAGCCAGGCGAAGGAAGCATGACCAACATCGACACCATCCTGGCCCATGCCGCGGCGCGGCGAGGGGAGTCCCGCGCGCGCTGGTTCGACCTGCTGCGCATTCCCTCCGTCTCCGCTCAGCCGCAGCATGCGGGGGATTGCCGGCGTGCCGCGGGCTGGATCGCGGATCAGCTTCGCGCCATCGGCTTCACCGCCGAACTGAAGGAAACAGCGGGCCATCCGGTGGTCCTGGGCCATCACCCGGGGCCCGGTGGCGGCGGACGGCACTTGCTGTTCTACGGCCATTACGACGTGCAGCCGCCCGAGCCTCTGGACCTCTGGACCAACCCGCCCTTCGAGCCCGCGCTGATGGACGGCCCGAACGGGCCACGCGTGGTCGCGCGAGGCGCGGTGGACGACAAGGGCCAGGTGATGACCTGGCTGGAGGCGCTGCGCTTCTGGCACGAGACCGCCGGCGGCCCGCCCTGCCGCATCACCGTGATGGTAGAGGGGGAGGAGGAGACGGGTTCGAAGAACCTGCCCGATTTCCTCGAGGCCAATGCCGATGCGCTGCGCGCCGATGTCGTCGTCATCAGCGACAGCAACCTGTGGGACATCGCGACACCCGCGATCGTCACCAGCGTCCGCGGGTTGGTCTATACGCAGGTCGACATCAGCACCGCGAACAAGGACCTGCATTCCGGTCTTTATGGGGGCTCGGCGCTGAACCCGATCAATCTCATCACGCGCATCCTGGGCGACCTCAAGGACGAGGCAGGCACCATCCTGATCCCGGGCTTTTACGACGGCGTGGCGGAACCAACCGCCGCGCAGCGCGCGCAATGGGATGCGCTGGGCTTTGACGAAGCAGCCTTTCTCGGCGGCGTCGGCCTTTCGGTGCCGGCGGGGGAGGTGGGACGCTCGGCCCCGGAACGGCTCTGGGCGCGGCCGACCGCCGATGTGAACGGCATCTGGGGCGGCTATACCGGGGAAGGGGCGAAGACCGTCATCCCATCGGGCGCCCATGCGAAGGTGTCCTTCCGCCTGGTGCCGGGACAGAGTGCGCCCAAGGTCATCGCCGGCTTCCGTGACTTCATCGTGGACCGGCTGCCCGAGGATGCGCAGGTGAAGATCCAGGTCTTCAGCTATGGCGAGGGCATCGCGGTGCCGTCCGACAGCCCCTTCATCCGCGCCGCGCAGGGGTCGCTGGCAGCCGTTTTCGGCCGGCCGGCAGTGCTGGTGGGCGGCGGAGGGTCGCTGCCGGTGGTGGGCCAGATCAAGGAGATCCTCGATCTCGACTGCCTGCTGATCGGCTTCGGGCTGGATGACGACCAGGTGCACAGCCCAGATGAAAAATTCGACCTGGTCTGCTTCGAGCGCGGCATTGACAGCCATATCAGGATGCTGGCCGCGCTGGCCGAGGCCTGACCCGCACCAGGAGGCATCGTGAACGAGGATCCCTACGACGTTCTCGGCGTGAAGCGTGACGCCTCGCAGGAGGAGATCCGCAAGGCGTACCGCGCGCTTGCACGCAAGCTGCACCCGGATCTCAATCCTGGCGACAAGGCGGCGGAGGAGAAATTCAAGGCGGTCTCGGCCGCCAATGACATCCTGGGCGACGCAGACAAGCGCGCCCGCTTCGACCGCGGCGAGATCGATGCTGCCGGCAATGAGCGCCCGCCGCAGCCACCACCCAACTGGTATCGCGACCATGCCGGGGGGGCCTATGACAACGATGCCGGCTATGCCGACATGGTGGATGAGGATGAGTTGCTCGGCGCGCTGTTCGGCCGTGGCGCGCGGCGCCGTGGTGGCGGGGCGCAGTTCCGCATGCAGGGCGGGGACATCCATGCGCGGCTCGACATCGACTTCCTTGATGCGGTGAATGGCGCGACGAAGCGGGTGACGCTGCCCGATGGCACCACGGTGGACGTGACGATCCCCGCCGGCACGCGGGAAGGCCAGGTGCTGCGGCTGCGCGGCAAGGGTTCGCCGGGCCTCGGCGGCGGGCCGCCGGGCGACCTGATGGTGGAGGTCAGCGTCGGTGAGCACCGCCACTTCACCCGGCGCGACGACGATATCCTGCTCGACCTGCCGGTGAGCCTGACCGAGGCCGTGCTCGGCGGGAAGATCGAGGTGCCGACGCCCGCCGGCCCCGTGATGGTCTCGGTGCCGAAGGGGTCGAACACCGGCACGGTGCTGCGGCTTCGCGGGCGCGGCGTGGCGCGGAAGGACGGCACGCGCGGCGATGCTTTCGTCACGCTGCGCCTCGTGCTGCCGGACGTGCCGGATCCGGATCTGGAGGCCTTCGCGCAAGGCTGGGCTGCCGGCCGCGCGCAGAATCCGCGTGCGGGGATGGAGAGCTGACATGGCCGAGGACAAGGATCGCCTGCACCGTCTGCGCCTCGAGGCGACGATGGTGGAATACTGCGTCTCCGCCGGCTGGATCGCGCCTGAGGCGCCGGATTACAGCGATGCGGACCTGGCCCGCGCCTGCCTGGTCCGCGACCTGCGCGAGGCGATGGGCGTGAATGATGAGGGGGTTGGCGTCGCTCTCGATCTCCTCGACCAGATCCACGGGTTGCGGCGTGCGCTGCGGCGCGTGGGCGATGTGATGCATGGCCTGCCCGAGCCCGCGCGGCAGGAGGTACTGGTGATCCTGCGCGAACTGGATGAAGCATGAGCAGTGGCTTTCGCGGCGTCTTTCCCTATCTCGTCTCGCCCATCACGCCTGACGGTGCTGTTCTCGAAGGCGAACTCCGCCGGCTGGTGGAACACCTGATCGCGTCCGGTGTGCATGGGCTGACGCCGCTCGGCAGCACGGGGGAATTCGCCTACCTCGACACGGCGCAGCGGCGGCGCATCGTCGAGGTGGTGGTGGACGCGGCGAAGGGCCGCGTGCCGGTGGTGGCGGGCGTCGCCGCGACCACCACGGCGGATGCGGTGCGCCAGGCGAAAGACTACGCAGCGATCGGCGCGGATGGGATACTGGCGATCCTGGAAGCCTATTTCCCGCTCTCGGAAGCCGCGATCGTCACCTACTTCACCGCCATCGCTGATGCCACCGACAAGCCGGTGGTGCTCTACACGAACCCCAATTTCCAGCGATCCGATCTGACGCTGCCGGCGATCGACACGCTGTCGCGCCATCCGCGCATCTTGGGCATCAAGGATGCCTCGACCAACACCGGGCGGCTGCTGTCGATCCTGAACCGCACCCAGGGGCGGATGGAGGTCTTCGCCGCCTCGGCCCACATCCCCGCGGCGGTGATGCTGATCGGTGGCAAGGGCTGGATGGCCGGGCCGGCCTGCGCCATCCCGCGTGAATCGGTGCGGCTGTATGAACTCTGCCACGCCGGGAAATGGGACGCGGCGCTGACGCTGCAGCGCGCGCTGTGGCGGGTGAACGAGCTGTTCGCCGCGCATTCGCTGGCCGCCTGCATCAAGGGCGCGCTGCAGATCCAGGGTTTCGCCGTGGGCGACCCGGTGCCGCCGCAGGCGCCGCTGTCGGCCGAAGGGCGCGTGGCCGTGGAACAGGCGCTGGCGCTGGCGGCCGAGGCGCTGGCGGCAGCACCGTCGGCGTGAGCGCGATCAGTCACCGCAGGCTCGCGCTGATCCTCGGCGCGCTGGCCGGGATCGGGCCCTTCTCGATCGACATGTACCTGCCGGCGCTGCCGGCGATCGGGGCGTCGCTCGACGCCAATGCCGGAGCGGTGCAGGGGACGCTCGCCATCTACTTCCTGGGGTTGGCCTTTGGGCAGGTGCTCTACGGTCCGCTGTCGGACCGCCATGGGCGGCGGGTGCCGCTGTTCGTCGGGCTCGGGCTCTATACCGTCGCGGCCATCGCCTGTGCGCTGGCGCCGGATGTCCAGGCGCTGACGGCGGCGCGGCTGGTGCAGGCGCTGGGTGGCTGCGCAGGGATGGTGATCGCGCGCGCCGTGGTACGCGACGTGACGGATGAACGCGGCGCGGTGCGGCTGATGGCGCAGCTGATGCTTGTGATGGGTGTCGCGCCCATCATCGCGCCGGTGGTCGGTGGCGCGGTGCTGCCGGTCTTCGGCTGGCGCGGCATCTTCTGGCTGCTGGCGGGATATGGCGGGACGATGCTGGTGGTCATCGCGCTGTTCCTGCCGGAAACGCTGGAACCAACGCGGCGGCGGCGCGAAGGCGTGCTGGGTGTGTTGCGGGTCTGGCGAGGGCTGTTGTCCAATCGCCGTTTCATGGGCCATGCGCTGACCGGCGGCTTCATCATCGGCGGGATGTTCGCCTACATCAGCGGCTCGCCCTTCGTGTTCATGGAACTGCACGGCGTGCCGGCGGGGCAGTACGGCTTCTACTTCGGCGCCAATGCGCTCGGCATCATGGTGGTTGGCCAGGTGATGGGGCGGCTCGCCCAGCGGATCGCGCCCGCGCAGTTGCTGCCCATCGTCATCTGGGTGCCGTTCCTGGCCGGATTGGCACTGCTGGCTGTGACAGTGACGGGTATCGGCGGTTTCGCCGGGCTGCTGGTGACGCTGTTCTGCTACGTCGCGATGATCGGGGCGGTGATGCCGCTGACGGTGGCACTCGGCATGGGGCCGCATGGGGCGGTGGCAGGCAGCGCTTCAGCACTGATGGGCACGTTGCAGTTCGGGATCGGGGCCGGTGTGGGCGCATTGCTTGGTGCGTTGCAGAACGGGACGGCGGTGCCGATGGCGGCGGTCATCGCGGGCTGTGGCGCGGCGGGGTGGACGGCGCGGCGGGTGCTCGCGAAGTGACCGGAGCCTCTGGACGTCAGCGCCATTTCGCGCCCAGATAGCCATGGTCGCGCTGATCCAGCCGGGGCGTGAAGCGCTTGCCGCCTATCGCGCCGCGCTCGAGACGGGTTGGTCGCCGGCGAATGTCTCAGGCGATGCCGTGAGGCGCGCGCATCTCGCCGCCAGCGAGCGCGATGCGGATGCCTTCCTCAGCGGCCTGCACGACCCGGACGCGAAAGGGCCGCCGATCACCCTGCCGGATGGCAGCCTCGTGCCGCGTCTGCCGGGCTACACGCGCTGGATCTGGGACGGCGATTTCTGCGGCGCGATCCACCTCCGTTGGCAGCCGGGCACCGAGGCGTTGCCGCCGCACGTGCTCGGCCATGTCGGCTATGCCGTCGTGCCGTGGAAGCGTGGTCGAGGATATGCGACCCGCGCCCTGGGATTACTGTTGCCAGAGGCGCGGGCGATCGGGCTGCTTCATGTGGATCTGACGACCGATCCCGACAACGCGGTGTCGCAGCGGGTGATCGTCGCGAATGGCGGGTCGCTGCTGGCGGCGTTCCGTAAGGGCGATGCCTATGGGAACGCCGAGGGCCTGCGCTTCCGCATCGCGCTGTAGTCGTCGCGGCGGCTCCTATTGCCGCGCCCGCTCCGCATGCTTGCCCATCGTCGCATAGGGCGCATAAGGCGGCACCGCCCCGATCGCGCGCATGTCCACCTCCACCACCGCCGGCCCCTTCACGGCAAGCGCCTGGGCGACGACATGCCCGACCTCCTCCGCGCTCGACACCCGGAAGAAGGGCAGCCCGGCCAGCGCGGCGAGCCCCTGCAGATCCGGCGTCAGCAGGTCGTGGCCGAATTGCCTTCCATCGGCGACCGCATCCTGGATGTGGCGGATCACGCCATAGCCGCCATCGTTCATCACCATCGTCACCAGGTCGGGCTTCTCCTGCGCGACGGTGAACAGCTCGCACATGCCAAGCGAGAAGCCACCATCCCCGCACATGGCGATGGTCTTGCGTCCCTGCGCCGCGATGGAGGCACCGATGCCGAGCGCGAGGCCCGGCCCGATCGCCGCGCCCACCGGGTAGACGGAATTGCGCGGGTCCAGGATCGGGAAGACACGATTGCCCCAGGTGGAATTCGCGATGGTGATGTCGCGCACCCAGACGCCGTCGCGCGGCAGGGCGGCGCGGATCGCGTCCGGGAAGATGGAGTAGGGGCCGAGGGTCGCGAGATACTCCTCTCGCGCCCGCGCCTTGAGCGCGGCGAAGTCGGCCGCGAAGCCCGCATCGATGGCGTTGCGCTTGGCCAGCCGGTCGGCGATGCCCGCCATCGCCAGCGCGGCATCGCCGTGGACGAACAGGCTGTTCGCATAGGTGCGGCCATTGGCCGAGGCATCGCAATCCACATGGATCAGCGTCTTCGGCAGCTTCATCGAGAAGTCGCCTGTCTCATGCCCGCGCAGCCGCGATCCGACGACCAGCATCGCATCCATGCTGCCGTAGAATTCCTGCACACGCGGCGCGCCGTTGCCATGCAGGCCGCCGAGCGTCATCGGATGATCCTCGGGGATGGTGCCGCGCCCGTTCCAGGACGACACCGCGCCGAAGCCGAGTTCCATCAGCCGCAGCGCTGCATCGCGGGCCTGCTTCGCACCATTGCCGAGCCACAGCATCGGCCGCTTCGCGCTCGCCAGGATCTCCGCCGCCGCGTCGAGTTCCGCCGCATTCGGCGGCAGCGGCGCAGCGATGGGCAGCGCCAGGGCGTCGAGCCCAGCCGGGCGTTCGATTGCCGCCCGCTGCAGGTCGATCGGGATCTCGACGGAAACCGGCCCGCGCGGCGCGGACAACGCGGTCGCCGCGGCCTGCACCAGTACGCCGAAGGCCTCGTTCGCCGTCCGCACGCGGAAGGCCGCCTTGCAGGCAGCGGCGAGCATCGCCGTCTGGCCCGGCACGTCATGCACCGTGCCGACATCGCGGTCGATGTGCCTGGTCGCGGTCTGGCCGGTGATGTGCAGCACCGGGCTGCCGGCGAAGCGCGCCTCCACCAGGCCGGGGATGGCGTTGGCCATGCCCGGGCCGGTCGAGGTGAAGACCACGCCGAGATGCCCCGTCACCCGCGCATAGGCATCGGCCATGTGCGCCCCGCCCATTTCGCCGCGTGCCATGACGTAGCGCAGCGCATTGCGCTGCCCGATCGCGTCCAGCATCGGGATGTTGTGGACCGAGACGATGCCGAAGACGGTCGAGACGCCAATCTGCGGCAGGAAATCCGCGACGAGATCGGCGACGGTGTACTGGCTGGCCATGCGGCGTTTCCCCTCGATGTTCGTCGGAGTGTGGCATGCATGACAGGAAGCGGAAGCCCGGGGCCGCAAGCCTTAGGAAAGATTGGCATTCCGCATATCGTGATAGCGCGCCATGGGCCGACAGGCGCACAGATGCTCGTCACGCCACCGGGGCCGACGACCCGCGGCGCAACGGGCGTCGGACGACGCCGAACATGGAGCGATGCCATGAGCGTATTCAGGTCCATCATGAACGGCATCTTCGGGCGCTCGGCAGCGGCGGAGGCCCCGCCGGCCGAAGCCGCCGCCGCGAAGCCGACGATCGAGGCCGGATCGGCACCGCCATCCGCCGCGCCCGCGCCTTCCCCCGTTGCCACAGCCGCGGCCCCCGCCGAGCCCGTGGATGTCGTCGCCATCCTGACCGAATTGCAGTCCAAGGCGGGCCAGCCGCTGAACTGGCGCCAGTCCATCGTCGACCTGATGAAGCTGCTTGGCATCGACAGCAGCCTCGCCGCTCGCAAGGAACTCGCGAAGGAACTCGGCTATACGGGCTCCACGGATGATAGCGCGACGATGAATGTCTGGCTGCATAAGCAGGTGATGACGAAGCTCGCCCAGAACGGCGGTCGCGTTCCCGACGAACTGAAGGCGTGATGCCGGCAGGGTGGGGGAGGGTCCTCCCCCACCCGACGGTTCATCTCCCGCGCGTCTCGGCCAGGTGATCGAAGCGCCGCGTATAGGTGCCGAGGCCCATGGTCAGCGACCGCAGCTCGATGATGAGGTCGTGCAACTCGGCCTCGGGGACCAGCGCCTGCACCTCGTCCCAGCCCGGCCAGTCCTCCTTCTCCGCGAAGCCGAGGATCTGGCCGCGCCGCCCGCTCAGCAGGCGCTGCGCGGCCGGTGTGCCGTCCTGCGGCACCAGGATCGTCACATGGTCCACCGGTTCCAGCATCACCGGCTCGGCCTTGGCCAAGGCTTCCTGCATCGCCATGCGCGTCGCGGTGGCGAAGGCCATGTCGGATGAATCGACGGAATGGAAGGCGCCGTCGAGCAGCGCGACGGCGATGTCCACCACCGGGTTGCCGAGCGGCCCCTTGCGGGAGGCCTCCTCCGCCGCCTCGCCAACCGCTGGGATGAATTTGCGCGGGATGGCGCCGCCGACGATGCGGTCCTCGAAGGCGAAGCCTTCGCCGCGGGCACGTGGCGTCACCTCCAGCGTCACATCGGCGAACTGGCCGTGCCCGCCGGTCTGGCGCCTGTGCCGCGCATGGTGGCGCGCGGCCTGGCGGATCGTCTCGCGAAAGGCGATGCGCGGGCGCGTGGTGGTCACGCGCAGCCCATGCGCTTCGGCCAGCCGCGCCACGGCGTGGCCGAGATGGATGTCGCCCTGCCCGGCGAGCAGGATCTGGCCGGTTTCGCCATCCTGCTGGATGGTGATGGACGGGTCTTCCTCCGCCAGGCGCTGCAAGGCGCCGGACAGTCGGACGTCGTCCTTGCGATCCTCATTCGCGACGGCAAGCGCATAGACCGGCGGGGGCGGCACGGGGAACGGCAGGGCGGGCGCAGCGCCGGAGGGGGAGATCGTTGTCCCGGTCGTCACCGTGTCGAGCCGGCCGAGGGCGACCACTTCACCCGCGCCAGCCTCGGGGACCTTGGTGGGCTCGCCGGCTGGAAACCGGCTGATGCCGCCGATCCGCGCGCCGTTCGCCGTTGCCCCGTCCTTCAGGGACCCGCGCCAGATCCGCGCGAAGGAAAGCCGGCCGCCATGGCCGGCATGAAGGGTACGGAACACCTGCGCGACCGGCTCGCCCTCCAGCTCGATCCCACGTCGGGCGGCGGTTTCCTCGGCAAGCGGCGCGTCATGGCGCAGCGCCTTCCACAGCCGCATCACCCCGTGGCGGCGTTCGGCCGAGCCGAGCAGCACGGGGTCGAGGCTGCCGGCGGCCACATCGGCATGCAGCGGGCGATAGAGATCCTGCGGGGTGGGGATGGCGTCCTCGACCACCTTCTCGAGCAGGGCGTCGTCGTGATCGGCCAGCACCTCGGTCAGGGCCGCGCGGGCCTCGGCTTCCCGCGAGTGCATCGAATCGGGGATGCGGATCAGCTCCGAAGCCTCCCCCTTGCGCCAGCGATAGGCACGCTCGCTGACCAGGTCGACATATCCGGTGACTTGCCCGCCTTCGCGGATCGGCACCTGGCGCAGCACCAGCGGGCGGCGCGAATGGGCCTGCAGCGCGGCGATGGTGTCGCGGATGCGCCCTTCCCCCAGCGTGTCGGCCTTGTTGACGAAGACCATCGCGGGCAGCCCGGATTGTTCCAGGGCGTGGAAGGCCGGGGCGAGCGCCGCGGCGCGGGCCGGGTCCGGCTCGCAGACCAGCAGGGCGATGTCGGCGATGGCGAGCGCGGCGGCGACCTCCTGCCCGAACTCGACCGAGCCGGGGCAGTCCAGCAGCGCCCAGGCCTCATCCAGCAGGGAGCAGTGGCCGAGCCGTGTTTCGGTGCCCATGGCGCGGGCGCGGGCCTCCGTCCGTCGCGGCGGCGGGCTGCCGGCGGCGGTGAGCAGCGCATCGAACAGGGTGGATTTGCCGCTGCCCTGCGGGCCGATCAGGGCAACGGCGCGGGGCCTGGCCCCGCCTGGCGTTCTCGACGCGGGGGCGGCCTTGGCTGTTCCATTGGGTGTGGCGCTCATGGCGGCGGTGTCCTCCTCTGCCCGGCCGTGGACCGGCCGTGTGCGACGGCGGCCAGGCGGGAGGGCCGCCAGGGACGAGACTAGACCCGGTGACGCGCGGAAGCGGCGAAAATCCTGCCGGGCCGCGTGCGGCCCTGCTGGAGGGGGGTAGGCGGGGCCCGGACTCCCTGGGGCCACAGGGTGTGTCTCTGTCGCCACACCGTCGCGCCGATGTTGAATCGATGCGAGGAACACCGCCGCATGCCCCGGGAAGTTGTGGTTTAGTGCCTCACGAACCCCTGCGACGGGGGGAAGCCACAAGCACCGGCGGTGTCGGTGCGGGATCCGGATGCGAGGAATGACAATGAGCTTCAGGAAGACGCTTCTTGCCGCGACGCTGCTGTCGCTGCCGATGGCCGCGACCGCGAACGCGCAGAGCTGGGACCCGCGGGTGCAGGGCATCTACGTCGGTGCCGGCCTTGGCGCCAACTACCTCGACGACTCCGATTCCGACCGGACGTCGACCTCCTTCGAATGGGGCTGGGTCGGTGTTCTCTCCGTCGGCTACGGCTTCGGCAACGGCCTGCGCCTCGAGCTCGAGGGCAACTACCGCACCAACGACGTCGACAACATCGAGATCCGTGGCGTGAACGCGCCGCGGCCGTCGGGCACCGTCCGCACCTACGGCATCATGGCCAACGTGCTGTATGATTTCGTGCTCGGCCCGGTGGTTCCCTATGTCGGCGTCGGCGCCGGTATGGCGTGGAACGACTACGACAATGTCGGCTTCAGCCAGCGCAACGGGGCCAACAACGGCAACGTCGCCTCGCTCAGCGCCGGCGGCACCAACAGCGCCTTCGCCTACCAGGCCATCCTGGGTATCGCCTTCCCGATCGACTCCGTCCCTGGCCTGGCGCTGACCGCCGAAGGCCGCTTCTTCGGCACGACGGGTGACGACATCGACGGGCGGCTGAACGGCAACGCCACGATCAACGGCCAGACCTTCCGTGATCGTGAATCGGTGAAGTTCTCGACCGACAACTACAACTGGTCGATCCTGTTCGGTGTTCGCTACAACTTCGGCCGCGCCGCCGCCCCGGTCGCCCCGGTGGCTGCTGCTCCGGCTCCGGCGCGCACCTTCCTGGTGTTCTTCGACTGGAACCGCGACAACCTGACCGACCGCGCCCGCCAGATCATCGCGGAAGCGGCCCAGGCCCGCACCCGCCAGGCGGTCACTCGGATCGAGGTCAACGGCTACACCGACACCTCGGGCTCGGCCACCTACAACCAGGGCCTGTCCGTCCGTCGCGCCAACAACGTCGCTGCCGAGCTCGTCCGCCTGGGCGTGCCGCGCAACGAGATCGTGGCCCGCGGCTTCGGCGAGACCAACCTGCTGGTCCCGACCCCGGACAACACCCGCGAGCCGCAGAACCGCCGCGTGGAAATCATCCTCCGCTGATCTCTGCATCAGCGTCGGATACTGGGAGGGGGCGCCGAAAGGCGCCCCTTTCTGCGTTCAGGGTGGCGGCAGCGTCGCGATGCCCGTGGCGCGCACAAGGCCACCGAGGCGCAGCGCGGCGCCGATGATGTGGCCGGCGGCGCGGAAGGCTTCCGCGCGCGCCAGGCCGGAATCCAGGGCGTGCGTGATCTCGCCATTGGACAGCGTGCCGACATCGACCGTCACCAGCCGATCGCCGAGATCGCTGTCCGGGTCGAGCGTCGAGGCCGGCGACCGGCGGATCGCCGGGCTGTCGCAGTCGACCGCATTGGCGATCAGCGTCGCCGCCGCATCGGCCGTGGCGGCGTCGCGGGCGAGCACCGTCACCGCATCGGCGATGCCGAGGGAAAAGGAACGGCCGTGCCGCCCCGATGTGGCGACACCGCCGATGCCGGATGCCGCGGTGACGTGCAGCGCGCCGTTCAGAGCCAGATGTTGTGGGTCGGCGGCGAGGCCGATGGCGAGCACATCGCCCGGCGCGACATGGAGCGCGATGTCGCCGCCATCATTCACGAAGGCCTTTGCCAGCGGCGTGGCGGCGAGCATCTCGGCCAGCAGCGCATCGGCCACCGATCCAGCGACGGCCGCCATGGGCGTGAGGAAGATCGGTGCGAATGGCGCGCAGGCCGCGACCATGCGGCGCGCGATGGGATGCGTGACGCGCGGCGCTTCGACCATCGGGCACCGCAGGGCGGGCAGTTCCGCGACGAGCCCAGGCAGGATGCTGGGGAACAGGGCGATGGCCGCTGCCTCGGCCGCACGCACCGCTGCCGGGGCGCCCCAGGCGCGCAGGACGACGTCGATGGGTCCGTGGGAGAGGTGCAGGCGGTCGCCGGTCAGGCGCTGGGCTGTGACGCCTTCCATCGCGGCTTACGGCGCGCCCGACGCGCCCGGCGCCAAGTCAGGGTTTCCAAAGGCCCTTAGGCCTTTGGTGGGGAGGTGCGGAGGGGCGACGCCCCTCCGTGTCACCGGCCGAAGGGCCAAGGATTCCACGGATGCCAGGTCTCGACCCGCAGGTCTTCGCCCAGCCCCCGCAGTACCTCCTCGACCGGCACGATCTCCTGCACATGCCCGCCAAGCCGTTCATACAGCGCCCTTGGCAGGGTGAATTCGATCGGCGCGACGATCGCTGGTGTCGGAACGTAGCCGAAGGACAGCTTCGGCATGCGCAGCACATCAGCCATCACCGTGATGCCGCCGCCCGGCCACAGATAGACGGGTGCGCCGCCCATGGTGACGCGCGTTTCCCCACGCGCGACGGATTGCGTCAGCAGCACGGGGTTCTCCGTCACGCCAGCGCGCAGTGACCCGCCGGCACCGGCCATGAAGATGACCGAGCAGAGCGAGGGCTCGCAGTTCTCCCCGATGCGATCGACCACGGCACGCACGGAAGTGGGCATCTCGGCGGGCACTGGTGTCAGGGATTCATCCAGCACGCAGTACAGCGCGTCCTCCCCAGTGGTGCTGGTCAGCAGCAGGCGCAACCCGGGCCAGGCGGCCTTGGGGTCGATGCGCTCGATGATGGCGAGTGGATCGGTAATGTCCGTCCCACCCCAGCCGAGACCCGGCTGCGCGACCTGGAAATAGCGTCCGGGCGTGGAGCGCCGCCCGCGCACGCGTATGCCGGCGGCGCGCATGTTCAGCACCTTGCCGGCCTGGTGTTCGGTCAGCACGCCCGTGATGTGGTCGTCCACCACGATCACCTCATCCACCTCGCCCAGCCATTGCTGTGCGAAGATGCCGACGGTCGCGCTGCCGCAGCCGACGCGCATGCGGCGTTCGGGCGCGCCATCCACGATCGGCGCCGCACCCGCCTGCACGATGACGCTGTGTCCGCCATCGATCGTCATCTCGACCGGTTCCGCACCGCAGAGTTGCAACAGCGTCTCGCAGGTGACCACGCCTTCCTTCTTCGATCCGCCGGTCAGGTGCCGCACGCCGCCGATGGACAGCATCTGCGACCCGTATTCGGCCGTGGTGACATGGCCGACCTGCTCGCCTTTCACGCGCACCGGCGCGGCCTCGGGGCCGAGATGGCGGTCGGTGTCGATCTTCACCTTCACGCCGCAGTAGCTGAACATGCCTTCCGTTACGACGGTGACGGTGTCCACGCCGGCATGGGTGGAACCGACGATGAAGGGCGCGGGCTTGTAGTCCGGGTATGTGGTGCCGGCGCCGACGCCGGTGACGAAGGCGCGCGAGGTGTCGAGCATCTCGCCATCCCATTCGCCGGCGGCGAAGGCGATGACGGGGCGGTTGCCCTCGATGGCCTGTGCGAGGGTCAGCGCGGGATCGGTGCGCACCAACACGCCATCCTGGTTGGCGTAGCGGGAGCAGGCGCCGGACCGGCCGGGGCGGATGCGGCACAACACGGGGCAGGCGTCACAGCGGATGATGCCGTCGCCTTCCGAGGCGCCGAACTTCTCGCTGCGGGCGGCGCGGGTGGTCATGACGAAGGACGGGGGAGGGAACTCCCCCGCGCCCCCTCCTTTTTCTGTCTGTCACCAGGGCAGAGCGGGCGCATCAGGCGGCGACCCCCCGGCGCAGGGCGGCCGTTCCCACCACATCCACGGAGCCATCGGACGACAGCGCCACACCCCACAGCGCCGCGGCCTGCGAAGCCGAGAAATAGCCACGCCGCACGTCGCGCGCGACCAGCGCCGGATCACGCGCGAAGGGATCGCCGTAACCCCCACCACCCGGCGTCTTTACCTCCACACGATCGCCCGGCGACAGCGCGATGCCCTGGTCCTTCGACAGATGCAGCGGGATCGTCGTCGTGCCGCCGCGATGGATGCGCACCTCATTCGGCGCACCGTCGCCGCCGCCGAGCACGCCGGGCGGCCCGAAGCGGCCATGGTCCATGACGAAACTCGCCCGCGCCTCGCCGCGCAGCAACTCGACTTCGTAATGCACGCCGAAGCCGCCGCGATGCGCACCCGCGCCGCCCGAACCCTCGCGCAGCGCGAAGCGCGTGAACAGCACGGGGTAGTATTGCTCCATCACCTCGACCGGCGCGGTCTTGCTGATGCCGATGGTCGAACAGCCATTGGTCAGCCCGTCCTCACCCCCATTGCCGCCATATCCGCCACCGGTGATCTGGTACATCACATATCCCGCGCCGCGCGCCGGATCGGTGCCGCCGAGCGCGAAGTTGCCGGATGTGCCGGCAGGCGCGGCGGTGACCTCATTGGGCAGCGCCTGCACCAGGCACAGGAAGACAGCCTCCGCGATGCGCTGGCTGACCTCCGCCGCGCAGCCGGAGACCGGGCGCGGATAGCGCGCATCGAGGAAGGTGCCCTCCGGCCTGATGATGTTCAGTGGCGCGAAGGTTCCGGCATTGATCGGCACATCGGGGAAGATGTGCTTCACACCGAGGCACACCGCCGAATAGGTCGTCGCCCAGACCGAATTCATCGGCCCGGCACAGGGCTTGGACGATCCGGTGAAATCGAAGGTCAGCGTGTCGCCCGACCGCGTGACGGCGAGCGCGATGCGCAGCGGTTCGTTCACCACGCCGTCGGAATCGACGAAGGCTTCCGCATGCCAAGTGGCTTCGGGCATGCGGCGGATCTCGGCACGCATGCGTTCGGCGGCGCGCTCGCTGATCAGCGCGATCGCCTCGCGCAGCGTGTCGGCGCCATAGCGTGCGACGAGTTCGTTCAGCCGCCGCTCGCCCACCAGCAACGCGGCCGCCTGCGCCTTGATGTCCCCGATGCGCTGGTCGGCGACGCGGATGTTGGATTGGATGATGGACAGGATCTCGCGATCCATCTCTCCGCGCTTGAACAGTTTCACCGGAGGTAGGCGCAGTCCTTCCTGCTCGACTTCCGTCGCATGCGCACTGAAGCCGCCCGGCACCATCCCGCCCGTGTCCGGCCAATGGCCCGTGTTCTGCAGCCAGCAGAACAGCGTGCCATCCACGAAGAAGGGTCGCGCGAAGCGCACATCCATCAGATGCGTGCCGCCGAGATAGGGATCGTTGACGATGTAGATGTCGCCCGGTTCGGGCGGTGCGACGGCACCTTCGCCGATCAGCCGGATGATGTGCCCGGCCGAATGCTGCATGGCGCCGACGAAGACCGGCAACCCGCCTTCGCCCTGGGCGATCAGCGCGCCATCCTCGGCGGCATAGATGCCATCCGACCGGTCGTCGGCTTCCGCGATCACCGGCGAGAAGGCGGATCGCGAAAAGGCCAGGTCCATCTCGTTGCAGACCTGCGTCAGGCCGGCCTGGATGACCGCGAGGGTGAGGGCGTCCATCACGCGCTGATCCTCAGATTGCCGAGCGAATCAACCACGGCCGCACTGCCCGGTTCCAGGATGATCGTCGCATCCGCCTGTTGCAGAAGCGCCGGGCCGGCGATGCGCGTGCCCTCGACCAAGGCCTCCCGCCGCCAGATCGTGGTCTCGTGCCAGGCGCCATCGGCATAAAGACGCCCCGTGCCGAGCCACGCCTTCCCCACCGGCACCGCCGCCAAGGCGCGCAGGTCGAAGGCGCGGCGGCGCCCGACCACGCTGGTCGTCAGGTTTACCAGCACCGCACGGATCTCCGGCAGGTGCACCTGGAAGCGGGCGAAGTAGGCTGCCTCGAAGGCCACCTGCACCTCCGCCCGTGACGGCGTGGAGGATGTGAGCGGCACACGGATCAGATGTGTCTGGCCGCGGAACTGCATCTCGGCGACGTGGCGCGTCTCGATGCGCTCGACCTCGGCGCCGCCGGCCTCGACGCCCGCGCGGCCACGTGCCGCCTGCGCGGCGAGGACTGAGGCGATCTCCGCTTCCTCGATATCGTCGAGGCCGCGGTTCAGCGTGTTCACCACATCCTGCCGCAGATCGGCAACCAGGCAGCCCAGCGCATTGGTCAGGCCGGGACGGAAGGGGACGAAGACCTCGGGGATGCCGATCTCTCGTGCCAATGCGACGGCATGCAGCGGCCCCGCCCCGCCGAAGGCGAACAGCGCGAAATCGCGCGGATCATGCCCGCGTGACAGCGACACCATGCGGATCGCACCGGCCATCAGCACATTGGCCAACCGGATCACCGCCTCGGCGGCCTGTTCCGGCGTCATGCCGAGCGGATCGCCGATCTCCCGCGCGAAGGCGTCGCGCACTTCATCGACCGCTACGCGCCGCCCGGTCGCCAGCAGCGCATCGGGATCGAGCCGCCCCAGCAGCAGGTTCGCGTCCGTCACGGTCGGCCGCGTGCCGCCACGCCCGTAGCAGATCGGCCCCGGCGTGGAGCCCGCGCTTTCCGGCCCCACGCGCAGCATGCCGCCGCGATCGATCCAGGCGATCGACCCGCCGCCGGCGCCGACCGTGCGCACATCGACCATCGGCAGATGGATCGGCAGCCCATAGGCGATGGACAACTCCGCCGAGACCTCCGGCACACCGCCCGCGATCAGCGCCACATCGGTGGAGGTGCCGCCCATGTCGCAGGTGATGGCGTTCCGCACGCCCGACTGCGCCAGCGTTGCCGCCGCGGCCATGACGCCCGAAGCCGGGCCGGACATCACCGTCTTCGCCGCTTCAGCTGCGACGGCGCGGGCCGGCACCGTGCCGCCATTGCCATTCATCACCAGCAGGTCGCGCTGGTGGCCGGCCTCGGCCAGCCGGTCCTGCAGGTGACGGATGTAGCGGTCCAGCACCGGCTGCACCGCCGCGTTCACCGATGCCGTGGTGCCGCGTTCGTATTCGCGGAACTCCGACAGCAGCGCATGGCCGAGCGTGACATAGCCGTTCGGCCAGATCGTGCGGGCGATCTCCCCCGCGCGGATCTCATGCGCGGGGTTGGCGTAGGCGTGCAGGAAATGGATGACCAGCGCCTCGCAGCCTTCGGCCAGCAGCGCGCGCACTTCGCGCTCCACCGCGGCCTCGTCCAGCGGCATCAGCACCGCGCCGCGCGCATCCATGCGCTCCGGCACCTCGCGGCGCCATTCGCGTGGGATCAGCGGCTCGAAGGACCCGGTCATGCCATAGGCGCGCGGGCGGGTGCGGCGGCCGAGTTCCAGCACGTCGCGGAAGCCCGCCGTGGTGATCAGCCCGACCTTCGCCAGCTTGCGTTCCAGCACCGCATTCGTCGTCGCCGTGGTGCCATGCACGATCAGGTCGAGTGAAGCGGGCGTCGCCCCGGCCGCTTCGATCGCGGCAAGCACGCCGCCCGCCTGGTTCGCGCTGGTGGTCGGCACCTTGGCGATGCGGATCGACCCATCCGCCTCCTGCATCACCAGGTCGGTGAAGGTGCCGCCCACATCGATGCCGGCGATCCGTCGAGCCATGTGCGTCACACCGTGAGATAAGCGCGGCGGACATCCTCATCCGCCTCGAGCGTTGCGATCGGGCCTTCCCAGCGCACGCTGCCCTTTTCCAGGATCAGCGCGCGGTCGGCGACGGCGGCGGCAAAGTCGAGGCTCTGTTCGGAGACCAGCACCGCGATCCCTTCCGCCTTCATCCGCAGCACCGCATCGGCCATCTGTTCCACGATCACCGGGGCCAGCCCTTCGGAGGGTTCGTCCAACAGCACCGCTTCGGGGTTGCCCATCAGCGTGCGCGCGATGGTCAGCATCTGCTGCTCGCCGCCGGACATCGCCGCGGCGCGACGGTGGCGCATCTCGGCGAGATTGGGGAAGACTTCGAACAGGCGTTCCGGCGTCCAGGGCTCGCGGCCCGGCGATGCGGCGCGGCGGCCGACGGCGAGGTTCTCCATCACCGTCAGGTCGGTGAAGATGCGCCGGTCCTCCGGCACGTAGCCGAGCCCAAGCCGCGCGATGCGGAACGGCGCCATGCCCGCGATCTCCTGCCCCGCGAAGCGCACCGATCCGGCGCGCGGGCCGAGCAGCCCCATGATGGCCTTCAGCGTCGTGGATTTGCCGGCGCCGTTGCGGCCCATCAGCGCCGCGACCTCCCCGCGCGCGAGGTGCAGATCGACGCCGAACAGCACCTCCGCCGGGCCGTAGCCGGCACGCAGCCCCGTGACCTCCAGCACCTGGTCAGCCATGGGTGCGCCTCGCCCGCGCCGCCGCGCGCGTGCCGGAATGGCCGAGATAGACGCGCTGCACCTCCGGGTCCGCGCGCACCTCCTCGGGGCTGCCGCGGGCGATGATCTCGCCGCGCACCAGCACCAGGATGCGGTCGGCATGGGCGAAGACGGCGTCCATGTCGTGTTCGGTGAACAGCACGCCGATGCCTTCCCGCCGGGCGATGCCGGCGACCAGTGCCATCAACGTGGATCGTTCGGCCGGCGCCATGCCGGCCGTCGGTTCGTCCATCAGCAGCAGGCGCGGCGCGGCGGCGAGCGCGATGGCGAGTTCCACCCGCTTCACGTCGCCATAGGCAAGCTCCCCGATCGGCCGGTCCGCCTGCCCCGCCATGCCGACGCGATCGAGCAATGCGAGTGCATCGTCGCGATGCATCGCCGCGGCATCGGACAACAGCTGCCGCGTCTGGCCGTGATGCGCCAGCAGCGCCATCTGGACATTGCCGAGCACGGAGAAGGAGAGGAAGGTCTGCGCCACCTGGAAGCTGCGCCCCACCCCCATCCGGCACAGCGCGCGCGGCGGCATCCCGGTCACGTCCTGGCCGGCCAGCGCCACCGTCCCGCCATCGGGGCGCAGCTGCCCGCCCACCATGTTGAAGGTCGTCGATTTGCCCGCACCGTTCGGGCCGATGATGGCGAGCATCTCGCCCGCCACCAGCGCGAAGGACACGCCCTTGGCCGCGAGCACGCCGCCGAAGCGCTTGGTGAGGCCTTCCACCGCGAGCAGCGTCATGCCGCGCGCTTCCGCAAAGACGCGGCGGCACCCGCCAGGCCGCGCGGAAAGACCAGCACCATGGCGATGATCGACAGGCCGAGGAACAGCCGCCAATGGTCGGTCAGCGGCAGGAAGAAATCCTTCAGCGCGTGGAATGCGGCCGCCCCCGCGACGGGCCCCAGCACCGACTGGATACCGCCGAGCAGGATCATCGACAGGAAATCGACGCTGAGCGGAATGCCGAGCAGCGTCGGATCGATCGAGCCCTTCGAGAAAGCGTAGAGCCCCCCCGCCAACCCCGCCGCCGCGCCGGCCAGGATGAAGCCGAGCCAGCGATGCATCCGGACATCGACACCGATCGCATCCGCGCGCTGCACCGAATCCCGCGCCGCGCGCAGCGTCGCGCCGAACGGCGCATGGACGACGCGGCGCAGAAAGATGATCGCCGCCAGCGTCAGCGCCGCCGTCAGGTAGTGATAGACCTCCCGCGACGCCGCCCAGCGCGATGGCCAGACGCCGACCAGGCCATTGTCGCCACCGGTGACCTCCACCCACTGGAACACCACGGCATAGGCAATCTGCGCGAAGGCCAGCGTCAGCATCGCCAGATAGATGCCCGACAGCCGCACCACGAAGAAGCCGAACAGCGCGGCCGCCGCGCCGCCCGCGATGGGTGCGGCGACCAGCGCCGGTTCCATCGGCAGCCCCGCCTTCACCACCAGCAGCCCCGCGCCATAGGCGCCAAGTCCGAAATACGCCGCATGCCCGAAGGAGACGATGCCGCCATTGCCCACCAGGAAGTTCAGCGAGAAGGCGGCGAGGGCGAGGATCATCACCTCCGTCCCCACCTTCACGGCATAGGCATCGACCAGCGGCAGCGCCAGCATCGCGGCCAGCCCGAGCAAGACCAGCACCTTCCCCACGCCGTCCAGCCGCCCCGGGTCGAGGATGCCTTCCGGCAGCACCGCACGCCCCGCCGCGGCCTCGGGCCGGCCGAGCAGCCCCCAGGGCTTCACCACCAGCACCGCCGCCATCAGCAGGAACACCAGCACCAGCGTGATCTTGGGGAAGATCAGCACGCCGAAGGCCTGCAACTGCCCGATCAGCACCGCGGCGATGAAAGCGCCCGGCACCGATCCCATGCCGCCGACCACGGTGACGACGAAGGCCTCCGTGATCACCGACAGATCCATCTGCGGATTGGCCGAGACGCGCGGGATCTGAAGCGCGCCGCCGAGCCCCGCAAGTGCGGCGCCGAGGAACAGCGTGCCGGTGAACAGCATCGCCTGGTTGACGCCAAGCGCGCCCACCATCTCCCGGTCCTGCGTCGCTGCACGGATCAGCACGCCGAAGCGCGTCCGGTGCATCAGCAGCCACAGCAGCGCAAGCACCGCCGGCCCGACGAAGATCAGGAACAGCTCATACGCGGGGAAACGCTGGTCGAAGATGTACACGCCATGCCGCAGCCCGGGCGCGCGTGGCCCCGGGATATCGACCGGCCCCCAGACCAGCAGCACCAGGTCCTGCACGATCAGCACGACGCCGAAGGTCGCGAGCAATTGGAACAGCTCCGGCACGCGGTAGATGCGCCGCAGCAGCGTGACTTCCATCAGCACGCCGAGCCCGCCGATCGCGACCGCGGAGGCCAGCACGCCCACGAAGAACAGCGTCGGCGATCGGTCGAACTCCAGCAGCCACGGCACCAGCGTGACCGCGACATAGGCCCCCAGCATGTAGAAGGAGCCATGCGCGAAATTCACGATCCGGGTGACGCCGAAGACGATGGTCAGGCCCGAGGCGATGACGAACAGCGATGACGCGCTGGCCAGGCCCGACAGGGCCTGGACCAGCAGGAAGTCCCACTCCACCGCGCGTCAGGAGGAACGGCGCGCCGCGCGAACCTCCTCCTCGGGGAAGAGGTAGTTGGCCCCATCCGCGTAGCGCGCGTTCTTCATCGCACCCTCGCGCCCGCGCAGCGTCGTTTCACCGACCCAGGTGCCGAGCGTGCCCTGGTGGTCCAGCCCGCGCATCACCACCGGCCCGACGATGGCATCCGTGCGCAGATCGGCCAGCGCATCGACCAGCGCTTCGGTCTCGAGCGTATTGGCCTTGTTTAGCAGGCTGGCGATGATCTGCACGGTGACGTAGCCGAGCAACGAGCCCTTGCGCGGCGTGTCGTTGAAGCGCGCGCGATAGGCCTCGATGAAGGCCTTGTGCGCCGGCGGCGCCTCCACCTGCTCCCAGGGGTAGCCGGTGACGATCCAGCCTTCTGGCGTCTCCTCGCCGAGCGGGATCAGGTATTCCGGTTCCCCGGTCAGCAGGGAGACCACGGTGCGGCGTTCGAACAGCCCGCGCGTGTTGCCTTCGCGCACGAAGGCGGTCAGGTCCGGGCCGAACAGCACGTTGAAGATGCCATCCGGGCGCGACTGCGCCAGCGCTCCGACCGTCGCACCCGCATCGACGCGCCCGAGCGCCGGGAATTGCTCCGCGACGATCTCGGCACCCGGGATCGCGGCCGGCAGTAGGCGCTTGAAGCTCGCCGCGGCGGATTGGCCGTATTCATAGTTCGGCGCGACGATCGCCCAGCGCTTCGCCGTCTTGCCGCGGATCGCCTCGGTCAGCATGCGCGTCTGCATGAAGGTGCCGGGCCGCACGCGCCAAGTGTAGCGATTGCCCTGCGCCATGGTGATGGCGTCCGTCAGCGGCTCGGTCGCGAGGAAGAGGCGCTTGCGCTGGTTCGCGAAATCCGCGACCGCGAGGCCGACATTCGACAGGAAGGTGCCCGCGAGGAAGGAGACATTCTCGCGCGTCAGCAGTTCCTCGGCGACGCGCACCGCATCACCGGGCGTCGAGCCGTCGTCGCGGAAGACGAATTCGATGCGTCGCCCGCCCATCACGCCACCGGCGGCGTTGATCGCATCCTGCGCGAGCTGCATCGCATTGCGGTAGGGCACGGCGAAAGCGGCCATGCGCGCGTAGGAATTCAGTTCCCCGATGCGGATCGGCGCGCCTTGCGCGAAGGCCGGCCGGGCCAGCGTCCCGATCGCCGCGGCGCCGAGCGCGCGGCGCGAAAGGGTGAAGCGCGTCATGCGGAAGCCTCCTGAAATCCCTGCTGGGTCCGATGATCGGTGTGGCGGCCCCTCGGCGCAATGGGGTCATTGCGCTTGACCCGCCCCGCTTGCCCGTGCCCTGTTCCGTGCCCGCATGGACGCCGACACCGATCTCGCCGGCCTGCTCGCATTGGTCGCCGCCGGTGACAGGGCGGCGCTCCGCGCGGTCTATGAACGGCAATCGGTGCGCCTGTTCGGCGTCGCCAACGCCATCCTGCGCGACCGGGACGGCGCCGCCGACGCGCTGCAGGACGCCTTCCTGCGCATTGCCCGCCGCGCCGGGCAGTTCGACGCCAGCCGCGGCGCGCCGGAGGCCTGGCTCGGCGCCATCGTCCGCCATGCCGCGCTCGACATCATCCGCGCCCGTGGGCGGGAAGTTCCGACCGATGACCCGAACCTCGGGGACGAGGCGGTCGGGCCGGAGGCGGAGGAACGGCTTTCGGCCAGCATGGAAGGGCAGCGCCTGCGCGCCTGCCTCGAAGGGCTGGAACCGCGGAACCGCGAGGGGATTGTCCTCGCCTTCGTCCATGGCCTGTCGCATCCGCAGATCGCCGAGCGCCTCGGCACGCCGCTCGGCACGGTGAAGTCGTGGATCCGGCGAGGGCTGCTGGCGCTGAAGGAGTGCCTGGCGTGATCCCGACCGATCCCGTCGAACGCGATGCACTGGCGGCCGAATACGTGCTCGGCACACTGGATGCGAGCGCGGCGCGGGAGGTCGTGGCCGCCATGGCTGGCGACGGCGACCTGCGCGACCTTGTGGCGGGATGGGAGGCGCGGCTCGCGCCGCTGACTGTGCTCGCCTTGCCCGAGGCACCGCCGCCTGGCCTGTGGGACCGCATCACAACGGCGCTGGATGGCCCGGCGCCGACGGCGGCGGCTGCGATGCGGCCATCGCCCTTCTGGCGGTTCTGGGCGCTGGGGGCGAGCGCGGCGGCGGCGGGGTTGGCGGCCTTCCTGGTGCTGCAACCTGCGCCGGAACAGCGGTTGATGACTGTGCTGCTGACCCAGCGCGACCAGCCGGCCTGGCTGGTGGAGGCTGATGGCGGGGCGCTGCGGCTCGCCTCACTGAACCCGCAGCCGGTGCCTTCCGACCGGGTGATGCAGTTGTGGGCACTGCCGCAGGGTGCGACGGCGCCGACCTCGCTCGGCCTGATCCCGGCGGAGCAGGGGCGGTTGACGGTGACGCCCTCGGCCATCCGGCCGGAGCCGGGGATGCTGATCGAGATCACGCTCGAACCACCAGGCGGATCGCCGACCGGGCGGCCGACCGGGCCGGTCCTGTTCATTGGGCGGCTGGTGGCGGCGCGCGGGACATAGCCGTCGCGACTTCGTGATCGTGCGGCTGCATCCGCGCGTCATCCGGCTCCGTAAGGCGGTCAGCGGGGCCGGTGGCGGCCTCGCCCGACCCAGGAGAGACCGCCATGACCAACGCCCTTCGCCTTACGCTTGCTGCCTTCGGCATGGTCGCCGCCGCACAGGCCGCCGAAGCCGCGACCCTGGTCGGCCTGACCGCCGACAATGCGCTCGTCGTGATCGACAGCCAGACGCGCCGCGCGGCCGCGCCCATCCGCATCTCCGGCACCGATGGCCGCGTGCTGGGCATCGACCAGCGCCCGCAGGATGGCCGCCTCTATGGCGTAACCGAGCGCGGCCAGATCGTGACCATCGATGTCGCGAACGGGCGCGCCACCCAGGTCAGCCGGCTGAACACCGCCTTCAATCCCGGCGGCCGCGCCGTTGTGGACTTCAACCCGGTCGCCAACCGCCTGCGCCTGATGGGCATGAACGGCACCAACCTGCGCGTGAATGTCGAGACCGGCGAGGCGGCCACCGACGGCACGCTGAAATACGCGTCCGGCACGCCCTTCGCCGAGACTACGCCGCGTGTCGTCGCCGGCGCCTACACCAACAGCATGGGCGGCGCGCAGGCCACTGCGCTCTACACCATCGACACGCTGACCCGCCGCTTCAACCTGCAGGCGCCGCCCAATGACGGCGTGCAGCAACCGCGCGGCGAGGTGGCGGCGATGCTGCCGGCCGGCGTCGCTTTCGACATCCTGTCGGACGGGCAGGGCGGCAACACGGGCTTCCTGCTCGCGGCCGGCACGCTGCACAGCGTGAACCTGGAGACCGGCGCGGCCACCGCGACCGGCCCGGTGGCCGGGCTGCCCGGCGCCGAGGTGATCGACATCGCCGCGATGCGGTGATCGCGGCGCAGCCCCGGGGCGCGGCGTCAGATCCGTGGCGGAGCAATTGCCCCCGCCTCCGCCATGCCCCGTGCCCCGGGGAAAAGCGCGACGCCCGTGCCGTCAGGTGCGGGCGTCGTCGCGTCAGAACCCGACGAGGTCGCCGCCCTTCAACGCCAGCATCTGCCGCGCCTCGGCGGGTGTGGCGATCTCCAGCGACAGCTCCTCGAGGATGCGGCGGATCTTGCTGACCTGCTCGGCATTGGACGTCGCGGCCTTGCCCTTGCCGATCCACAGGCTGTCTTCCAGCCCGACCCGGACGTTGCCGCCCATCATCGCGGCCATGGTCACGAAGGGCATCTGGTGCCGCCCGGCCGCCAGCACCGACCAGACATAGTCCTTGCCGAACAGCCGGTCCGCCGTCTCCCGCATGAACATCAGATTGCGGTGCTCGGCGCCGATGCCGCCGAGGATGCCGAAGATCGTCTGGGTGAACAGCGGCGGCTCCACCACCTTGCGGTCCAGCATGTGCGCGAGGTTGTAGAGGTGGCCGATGTCGTAGCATTCGAATTCGAAACGCGTGCCGTGGCCCTTGCCCAGCCGTTCGACGATCTGTTCGATGTCCTGGAAAGTGTTGCGGAAGATGTAATTGGTGGTGCCCTCCAGATAGGGCCTCTCCCACTCATACTTGAACTTCTTCACGCGCGCGGCCGACGGCGCGATGTTGAAGTTCATCGAGCCCATGTTGAGGCTGCACATCTCGGGCTTGGCCTGCAGCGGGGCGGCGAGCCGCTCATCCACTGTCATGCCCAGCCCGCCGCCGGTCGTGATGTTGATGACGGCGTCGGTGGATTGCTTGATCACCGGCAGGAACTGCATGAACACCGCCGGGTCCGGCGTCGGGCGGCCGTCGATCGGGTCGCGGGCGTGCAGGTGGATGATGCTGGCACCCGCCTCGGCCGCGGCGATGGACTGCTCGGCGATCTCCTGCGGGGTGATTGGCAGGTGGTCCGACATGGAGGGCGTGTGGATCGCCCCGGTGACGGCGCAGGTGATGATGACCTTGGACATGACGGCTTCCTCCGCGAAGACGTACCGATCCTGCCCGCTGCAGCGTCGCGCCGGAAGGGGCCAGGGGACGACTGTGCCGCGGGTTCGCGCCGTGTGGCCCGGCCAAGAAAAAAGGCGGCCATCCCGAAGGATGCCGCCTTGTCAGGCTCCCGGCAGGAGGCTTGCGCCCGCGCCGGACCGAACGGGGCCCGTGGGCCCCGTGGCCCGGATCAGGCCGCCTTCTTGTCCTTCGCGCGCTCGATACGGCGCTTGAGGGAGACCGCTTCCACGGGCAGGCGCCGGTCGGGCGTGCCGAGCAGGAAGCTGTCGAGGCCGCCATTGTGTTCGATGGTGCGGATGCCGTTGGTCGACAGGCGCAGCTTCACCTGCGAGCCGAGCACGTCGGACCAGAAGGAGGTTTCCTGCAGGTTGGGCAGGAAGCGCCGGCGGGTCTTGTTGTTGGCGTGGCTGACGTTGTTGCCCGTCAGGACGCCCTTGCCGGTGATGCCGCAGCGGCGGGCCATGGTGGTATTCCCGAAACGATCAGGGCGCGCGGAAGGACTCCCGCACGCGGGTGGAAACGAGGAAGGCGGGGCTTTTGGCCCAGCCGGGCCGCCGCGTCAAGTCCGGGCGGGCGGCGGCTGCCGGGCCTCGGCCAGTTCCCCGCTCTCGACCGAGGCCAGCGCGTTGCGCAGCACCGCCGCCACCGCCCGGTCGTCCATGGTCCGCGCCAGCAGGCCGAGCGCGCCGCCGAGCAGCGCCGATGCGATGGAAATCGGCGCGATCTGCTGCTCCATCATGTATTCGATCGCCTTGTCCACGACCGAACCGGCGTGGCTCAGATCCTCGGGGGCCATGCCCGACGGGTCCTGCTGCATGCGGCGCTACTCCTCAGTCTCAGTTGAAGATTGGATCAGGTGGGGTGCGATGTAACCCCCGCCACGCGGTTCGGCGATGGCCTCGCCCAGGCGGTCGACGCGCGGGCGGTCGAGGTCGGCCTCGGCCTGGGCCCGCGCCGCGGCCTCGGCGGCGGCGACCGCCTGGGCCTGGCGGCGCCACATCTCGGCATAGAGGCCGTCCTCCGCGATCAGGCTGGCATGGGTGCCGCGTTCGGCGATGCGGCCGTCCTGCAGGACGATGATCTCGTCCGCCTCGACCACCGTGGACAGGCGATGGGCGATGACCAGCGTTGTGCGGTTGCGGGAGACGTCGCGCAGCGCGGTCTGGATGTCTTGCTCGGTGCGGGTGTCGAGCGCGCTCGTCGCCTCGTCCAGGATCAGGATGCGCGGGTCCTTGAGAATCGTGCGCGCGATGGCGACGCGCTGCTTCTCCCCGCCCGACAGCTTCAGCCCGCGCTCACCGACCCGCGTCGCATAGCCATCGGGCAGGCGGAGGACGAAATCATGCACCTGGGCGGCGCGCGCGGCGGCCTCGACCTCGGCATCCGTCGCACCTGGCCGGCCATAGGCGATGTTGTAGCGGATCGTGTCGTTGAACAGCACGGTGTCCTGCGGCACCACGCCGATCGCCTGGCGCAGGCTGGTCTGCGTCACCTCCCGCACATCCTGCCCATCCACGGCGACGCGTCCGCCGGTCGCGTCATAGAAGCGGAACAGCAGCCGGGAGATGGTGGACTTGCCCGCCCCGGTCGGCCCGACGATCGCGAGCATCCGTCCCGGCGGCACGGTGAAGGACACGCCCTTCAGGATCTCCCGATCCGGGCGGTAGCCGAAGCGGACATCCTCGAAACGGATCTCCCCCGGACCGCGCACGAGCGGCGTGGCGTCGGGGGCATCCTGCACCTCGGCGGGGACCGAGAGCAGGCCGAACATCTGCTCCATGTCGGTCAGCCCTTGCTTGATCTCGCGATAGGCGAAGCCAAGGATGTTGAGCGGCAGGTAGAGCTGGATCAGGTAGGTGTTGACCATCACCAGGTCGCCCACCGTCATCGTCCCCTGCGCGATGCCCGACCCGGCCAGCAGCATCGTCACCGTCAGGCCGATCGCCATGATGAAGGCCTGGCCGGCGTTCAGCATGTTCAGCGTCGTCTCGGACCGCACATAGGCGCGCTCGTAGCGCGTCAGGCTGTCCTCGTAGCGGCGCGCCTCATGCACCTCATTGCCGAAATACTTGACCGTCTCGTAGTTCAGCAGGCTGTCCACCGCCTTGGTGTTCGCTTCCTCGTCGGTCTGGTTCATCGTCCGGCGGAAGCGCAGGCGCCAATTGGTGAAGGTCAGGGTGAAGGCGACGTAGGCGACGATGGTGCCGAGCATCGTCAGCGCGAAGGACGCCGCGAAGATCCACCACAGGATGGCGGCGACGAACAGGATCTCGACGATGGTCGGGATGATGTTGAACAGCAGGAAGTTCAGCGAGGTGGCGATGCCGCGCACACCCCTTTCTATGACGCGGGACAGTCCGCCCGTCGCGCGGTCCATGTGGAAACGCATCGACAGCGCGTGCAGGTGCTCGAAGACCTCCAGCGCCACGCGCCGCCCGGCGCGGGCCTGCACCTTGGCGAAGACCGCGTTGCGCAACTCCCCGAAGACCGAGGCCATGACGCGCAGGATGCCGTAGCCGAGCAGCAGCGCGACCGGCACGGTGACCATGGCCCCCACGCCCGATTTCGGCGCCAGCGCATCCACCGCATGGGCGTACATCATCGGCACCAGCACATTCGCCGCCTTGGCCGCGGCCAGCAGGACCAGCGCGGCGACGACGCGCACGCGCAGCTCCGTCTCCCCCTTCGGCCAGAGATAGGGGGCGAGGCGCATCAAGGCGCGCAGATGATTGTCGTCGGCGCCGGGCTTGGCTGGGGGCACGTGTGTCGGACTCCGGTCAGACTGCGCCACATGGGGCGGGAAGGCGGCCAGGGGAAGCGCCCGCAGCGCATGGGCGCCATCCATGCGCCGGATGCAAGCCCCCCACCGCGCAGCGACGCTGTGAAGCAACGCATTGCCAGCGCGTCTGCGGCGAACCAAAACGACTCCAGCCGGGCGTGTCACCATGCGCCTCGGTCGCCTGACCATTCCCTTCCAGCCGGACCTCGCATGACACCAGCACTCCACGCCAAGCAGCAGCGCATCACCGCGCTGGGCGGGCCGATCCGCCCGGTGGCCGGCAACCATGCCATCGCCGCGACGACCGCGATCGGGATCACCCGTGCGCTGATCCGGTCCGGCGCCTCCAATTCCATCGCGCCCTTCGAGGGCGGCAGCTGGGGCGGCCAGGTGCCCGCCGGCGGCCCGCGCGGTCTGCGCGCCTTCGACAAGCCGGAACGGCGGCCGGACGACCCCTTCGCCATCCGCCGCCTCGGCGCCGAGCTCGATCGCTGGTTCACCTCCACCGTCGGGACGCAGATGGTCGACAGCGCCGTGGGCGAGCTCGACTATGACGAGGAGCATGCGATGCGCCTGTCCAATGCCGATCCCTACCGGCTCGACCATGTAGACGAGGTCGCGCATGAGGCCATCCGGCACGGTGCGGGCAACTGCGGCTACATCGCCTCGACCGCCTTTTCGCTGCTGCGGCATGCCGGGGTGGCGCCGCTCGATCTCATCCTGATCCTGCCGCGCAGCGGTCCGCGCATGTTCCGCAACCACACCGTCACCGTGCTCGGCATTCCCGATGTCTCGGGCAACCAGAAGGAACCGGACTTCGCGCAATGGTCCGGCGTCGCCGTGCTTGCCGATGCCTGGCAGGAGGAAGTGAGCGTTTCGGCCTCGGTGCTCGGTGATCGCTGGCCGCACGAGACCTATCACTACCTGTCCTACGCGCGCGTTCCGCCGCGGCGCGGCTGACCGATCGCGCCGCCGGTCCGGGGGCGGTGTCCCGGCCGGACCGTGCTGCTAGGCTGCTGCCTGACACATCCCGAGGCCGCATGCCCGACCAAGCCCTGCAGCGCCACATCGATGCCTGCAACAATATCGGCTCGCCCGCCGGGCTGCTGCCGTTCCGGATCGGCGCGGCGCAGGTCGGATGGGTCTCGCCCGACCTGGCCCAGGCGCTGACCTTCCGCCCGCGCGACTTCCATTTCGACCGGGACGGGGTTGCGCTGGCCGGACGGTTGCGCAGCCCGGGCCTGCGCAGCCAAGCCCTGTCCGAGGTGCTGCCCGCGCTCGCGACCGGTGGCTTCCTGCGTATCCGGCGGGAAGCCTTCGATGTGCGCGAGACCAGCGGGGGACCCGCGCTCGCTGCGCTCGACCGCGGCGCATTGCCGGCTTTCGGCGTCATGTCCCAGGGCGTGCATGTGAATGGGCTGGTGCGGCGGGCAGACGGGCTGCATGTCTGGGTGGGTGTGCGCGCGCAGGACAAGGCGGTCGCTCCCGGCCAGCTCGACAACATCGTCGCCGGCGGCATTCCGGCCGGCCTCTCGCCCGAGGAGTGCCTGGTCAAGGAAGCCGCCGAGGAAGCCAGCCTGCCGCCAGGCCTCGCCGCCGGCGCGCGGTCGGCGGGCCGCGTTTCTTACGTCATGGCGAATGCGGAGGGGCTGCGCCGGGACGTGCTGCATTGCTTCGACCTCGATATCCCCGAGGGCGTCACCCCGGTTCCCGGCGATGACGAGGTCGAGCGGTTCGAGCTGTGGCCCGCCGCCCGCCTGCTGGAGGCGGTGCGCGAGACCGACGGCATCAAGTTCAACGTCAACCTGGTGCTGATCGACCTGTTCCTGCGTGAAGGCCTGATCGCCGACCCCGGCGGCCGGCTGCGCGCCGGGCTGGACCAGGGGCCGGACTGACGGGTCCGTGCGCGATCCGTCGCACCCGATTGCAGCTGGTGCGGGCTGGGCTCGGACCATGCCTGCATCCCAATGATTCGGGTTGCGTCCCGAGCCGGCAGGAACGCCCCATGAGAGGTGCTGATGACCGCAACCCGCATCCTGCCTCGCCTGGCCCTGCTTGCCTCGGTCGCGCTGCTGCCTGGCTGCGAATGCAGCGCTGAGCGCACCGGACGCGTCCAGGGCCTCGAACGCAATCTCGCCGCGTAGAGGCGCGTCAGCGCGCGAACTGCGCGCGGTGCCAGGCGATCAGTGGCGCGGCGGCTTGCTCCGCCCAGGGGGGCAGCATCATGCAATGCGGCATGTCCGGCAGCAGGAGATGCGCGCCGCCCAGAAAGCGCGCGATCGCGGCATCCTGACCGGACGGATGGCGCTCGGCGTCGTCGCGCCCGGCCTCGACCACCAGGGAGGGGATTGCCGTGAAGGGCGCGGGGTCGATCGACACGCGCAGCGCGTAGCGGTCATTCAGCGCGCGCGGTGATTCCGGGCTCAGTGCCGTGAGATAGGCGGCCAGGTCGTCAAACCGTTCGCCCCCGAGGAAGCGTGCGGTCGCCACCGCCGCTCCGGGCGGAGGGATCAGCGCGCCTTCCGGCACAAGCGGCACCGCGGCAACCCCCGGCATGTTGCCGGGCGGGGAGGGTGCGACGAGCAGCAATCCGGCGACGCGCGGCAGCCGCATCGCCGCGCGCATGGCGATCAGCGCGCCGAGGCTGTGGCCGAGCAGCACGACCGGCGCATCGAGCACGACCGCCGCGGCGACAGCATCGGCGGCGTAGTCCTCGATACCGGTCGCGGGGCTGGCAAGGTCGGCGAGCGTCCCCTTGCCGCGCGGTTCCAAGGCAGCCGCGGCGATGCCTGCCCGCTCGAAGATCTCCATCCATGGCGCGAAGCACCAGGCGCCGTGGTAGCCGCCGGGGATGCAGAGAATGGCCGGGCCCGCGCCATCGGTGATGAAGACCGCGGCATGGTCGCCGGCGGCGTGGCGCGTGCCGGGCGGGACCAGCCCGGGTGGCGGGGCGGCGCTCACTCCGGTTCGATTCCGGCGATGCGGACCCATTCGCGCCAGCGCGCCCGGTCATCGACCAGGAAGCGGTCCATCTCCGCCCCGGTCATGAAGCCGGGCGTCAGGCCCTGCCGGGTCATCGCTTCCACCAGCGCGGCATCGGCCGCCGCGTCGCGAAGCAGCGCCTGCATGCGGTCGAGGATCGGTCGCGGCGTGCCGGCCGGCGCGGTCAGCCCGAACCAGCCCTGCACGACGAAGTCAGGGATGCTCTCGGCGACGGTGGGCAGGTCCGGCGTCAGCGGGGATCGCGCGGGAGATGTCACCGCGATCGGCACGACGCGGCCCGATTGCAGCGCGGGCGCCGCCGAAAGGCTGTCGAGGAATGCGAACTGGATCTGCCCGCCGATCAGGTCGGGCACGATCTGCGTGATGGAACGGTAGGCCGCGCCGGTCACGTCGATATCCGCCCGCGCCTTGAGCAACGCCGCCGGCACGAGTGACGAGGAGGAGTAGTAGCCGAAGAAGACCCGTCCGGGATTGGCCCGTGCCTGGGCGATCAGTGCCGGGATGGTCTTGTAGGGTGCGTCGGCCGGCACCACCGCGACGGTCGCATAGGTGCCGAGCAGCCCGATATGGGCGAAGTCGCGCACGGGATCATAAGGCAAGCGGCGGTAAAGGAATTCATTCGCCGCATGGGTGGAATTGGTCGCGATCAGGAATGTGTAGCCGTCCGGTGCGGCGAGTTTCGCCGCCTCGGTCCCGGTGATGCCGCCCGCGCCCGGCCGATTGTCCACTACGACCGGCCGGCGCAGATGTGGCTCGAGGAAACGGCCAAGCGTGCGTCCGATGAAATCCGCGGCACCACCGGCCGCCGAGGGGATGATGAGGCGCACGGGTCGCGTCGGCCATTCGCCCTGGGCGCGGGCCACGGACACGGTCGCTGGCATGGCGGCGAGGCCGGCGATCAGCGCGCGGCGGTGCAGGGTGTGGATCATGTCTGGGGCGTCCTCCGGCCGTTGCGCGCAGCATCGCCCAGTCCGGCCGGCTTGGCATCCCCCGGCGCGCTACCCCTTGGTGGCCCCGGCGGTCAGCCCGGCCACGAGGTATTTCTGCGTAACCCAGACGAAGGCGAGCACGGGCGCGAGTTGCACCGACGCCGCGGCGAAGAGCACACCCCATTCCACGCCGTCGAAATTGCCGATGATCTCCGCCAGCACCAGCGGCGCCGTGCGCGCGCGCGTCGAGGTGAAGATGAAGGCGAAGAGGAACTCGTTCCAGGCATAGACGATGACGAAGACCGCGACGGCGAGCATCCCTTGCGCGGCGAGCGGCGCGATCACGCGGAACAGTGTGCGGAACCGCCCGGCGCCGTCCACCGCCGCGGCCTCGTCCAACTCGCGCGGGATCTGGTCGATGAAGGCGCGCATGACGAAGGTACCGAGGGAGACGAAGAAGGTCGCGTAGAGCACCGCGAGCCAGACATGCGTGTCCTGCAAGCCGAGCGCATTCGCCGCAGGGAACAGGGGCAGGGTGCAGACGATGGGCGGGATCAGCCGCACCACGATCAGACCGAAGGCCGATGCCGCGAGCCAACGTCCACGAAAGCGCGAATAGGCGTAGCCGGCGGTCAGGCTCGAGGTCACGGCGAGCAGCGTCGCCATGGCCGTGATCAGCAGGCTGTTGCCCAGGGCTGCGAAGAAATCCGGCCAGCGCGCCCAGAGCGCGGCGTAATGGGCCGTGGTCGGCGTGAACAGGAAGCGCGGCGGGAAGGCGAAGATGTCGCGTTCCGGCTTGAAGGAGGAGGAGAGGATCAGCGCGATCGGCGCGAGCGACCAGAGCAGGATCGCCGCGACCGCGGCCCCCTTCAGCAGGCGCGGCAGGATGCGCCTAGGCCGCATCGCGTCCCGCCCTTGCGAGGCGCCACAGATAGGGTGCGGCGAGCAGCAGGCTGCCCACCACCATCAGCCAGCCGGTCGCCGCCGCGGCGCCGAAGGCGTTGTAACGGAAGGCCTCGAGGTAGAGGTAGACGGCCACGACCTCGGTCGTGCGGGCCGGGCCGCCGCCGGTCAGCAGCCAGACCTCGCTGAACAGGCGGAAGGCGAAGATCAGGCGGAACAGTGCGGCAATCAGCATCGCCGGTACCAGCAGCGGCAGGGTGACGCGGCGGAAGGCCTGCCAGGGGCTCGCCCCGTCGATGCGCGCGGCCTCGTAGAGCTCGAGCGGGATGGCGAGCCGCGCCGCGTAGAGGATCATGAAGGTGAAGGGCAGGTGCAGCCACACCGACAGCAGCGAGACCATCACCAACCCATGCGTCGGGTTCACCGCCCAATCGAGCGGTGGCAGGCCGAGCGCGGCCAGCACATGCGAGACCTGCCCGACCTCCGGGTCGAACAGGTAGCGCCACATCACCACGGCGGCGACCTCGCTGACCGCATAGGGCGCGAGCACGGTCGCCAGCAGCAGCCGCCGCATCGGCAGCCCCGAGGCAAAGAGCAGCGCCATCAGCAGCCCGAGCAGCAGTTCCGCATGCACCACCACCAGCACGACGATCGCCGTGTTGCGGATCGACCGCCAGAAATAGCCATCCGCCAGGATGTGCCAATAATTCCCCGCCCCCACCCAGCGCGCCTGCATGCCGAAGGAGGATTCATGCAGCGACAGCCACATGAGGTAGAGCGCCGGCACGACTAGAACCGCCAGCACCAGCCCCTGGGCCGGCGCGATCAGGGCGAGGCGCGCGGCGAGCGTCTCCCGCACGTTCAGGCCTTGAGGTGCAGTGAGACCAGCACGGTGACGCGCGCGCCCGCCGGTATCTCACCGGCGAGGCGTAGCCAGCCGCCGAACTGCGTGACGCGGGCGAAGGTCTGCTCGCCGAGGCTGCCGGGCAGGGCGATGGTGCTCCCCTCCGGCGTCCAGTGCATGCCATCCGGGCTGACCTCGATGCGAAGCCGTGGGATCCCGCCACGCAGCGCGGGCGGTTTCAGCGCGCGGATGAAGACCATCGCCTCGCGCGCCCAGCCGCATTCATGGGGTTCGGTCGCGACCGGACCGGCCTCCCAGGTCTCGTTGCGCGCGATGACGGCGAGATGACTCGCGGGCAGCATCAGCGCGCCTCCGTCGACAGGCAGACGGAATCGAGCGCCAGCCAGGCGCGCTTGGCGACATCCGTCTCCACAAAGAACGCGACGTTCAGCATGCACCAGAGGTTCTTCCAGGCCGGCATCCGCATGGCTTCGAAGGACGAGACATCATGCACGCGATCGTTGATGCGGAAGCCGGTGACGCGGAAATCGTGGAGGTCGAGGTCGACGCACCCGTAGTGCCAGTTCACCTTCGTCGCGATCTCATTGTAGCAGAGCTTCTGCGCGCCGCCGGGCAGGTCCTCCCAGTTGTGGTCGGCCATGTGGTCGTGGCTGGCGGTCTTGGCGCTATAGGTCGTGGCTGGTTCGACCGCGCGCTTGAACTGCCAGCGTTGCAGATGTTCGCCGTCCCGGGCGTTGAGGAAGCGGAGATGCGGCATGATGCGTTCGGGCCCGGTTGCCGTGTCGCCTGATTGCAGGTCGAACAGTAACCCGAAGGCGCGCACGTCGGTTTCCGCCAGCGCGAGTTCTGTCGCCTCCGGCTTGAAGGTGAACCAGAATTCCAGGCGGATCGGCGCAGCGTCGCGGAAGGTCAGGCGCTTCACCGTGACGCTGCGCGCGCCGATGCGCGGCAGCGTCTGCACCTTCAGCACATAGGCGCCATCCACGCCGCCATGGCTGCCGAAATCCCAGCCGGGCAGGGTGGACAGCATCGGCGCCTGCATCTGCGCATAGCCGGGCAGCACGGTGTCCAGGCTGCCTTCGTAGTTGCCCTGGTGCTGCGCCCATCCGCAGAAGCCGCGGTCGAAATCGTCGAAGGCGAGGATGCGCGGCAGCGGGTCGAAGCGCGAGAGGGACGGGTTCATGGCGCGATCCTGAAGCGTTCCAGCGCATCCGGCGCGAGCGTGACGCCAAGCCCCGGCGCGGTGGGGACGATCAGCTTGCCCTCGGGCGTCAGCCCGGCGACGTCACCGGCGACCGGGGTCGTCAGCGCCTGGCGCAGCGGATTGTCGAAGACCATGCATTCGAAGGTCAGGAAGGCTTCCGCCGCCGCGGCGAGGTGCAGGCTGGCCGCCGAGCAGATGCCGCCCGACCAGCCGACATGCGGGGCGTAGGAGACGCCGTGGGTCGCGGCCTGCTCGGCGATGCGCCAGGTCTCCGTGATGCCGCCGCTGCGCGCGACGTCCGGCTGCACCAGCCCCAGCACATGATCGCGGACAAGATCGGTGCTGTCGGCAGCGGTGAAGTCGCTCTCCCCGGCGGCAAGGCGGATCGGCAGATGCTGGGCGAGGCGCCGGTACCCGGCATGGTCGCCCGGTGGGATCGGTTCCTCGTAGAACCAGTAGCCCGCGTCGCACATGGTGCGTCCCAGCGCGAGCGCGTCATCGGCGTCATAGGCCCAGTTGCAATCGACGCCGAGCAGCACCTCGTCGCCGACCAGCCGCCGCACCTGCTTCACCCGTGCGATGGCGCGCGGCAGCGGGCGCCCGACCTTTACCTTGATCTGCCGGAAGCCTTTCGCCAGTGCCGAGGCGACCTCCGCTTCCACTCGCGCATCGTCGCCCCAGTTGATCGAACTGGCATAAGCATCGACCGAACCACGTCCGGCACCCCCGAGCAGCCGCCAGATTGGCTGCCCGGCTGACTGCCCGGCGAGGTCCCACAGCGCGATGTCCACACCGGCAATGCATTCGACCAGCATGCCGCCGAGCCGCCCCGTCAGCACTCCGCGCATCGCCGACCACAGCGCGCGACGATCATGCGCGCTGCGCCCGACCAGCTTCGGCGCCAGCGCATCGGCGATGAAGCGCGCATACCCAGCGGCGCCCCTCCGCCCGAGCACCTCACCGATGCCGGTCAGGCCGGATTCGGTGACAACCTCCACCACCACGATCTCGAGCGCTGGCCATTCGCCCTGGCCGGTCACCTGCACGGTCGGCAGGCGCGCCCGCAGCGGATGGGCGCGCACCTCCCGGATCAGCAGCGGGTCGCCTGCCATCGCCGTTGCGTCCTTGGATTCCCCTCATGGGCTGACTTATCAGATAAGTTGATCAGTTGCAATGTGAATACCTTAACGCCTAGGCTCCGGCCATGAGCGCTGCCGTCCAGGTCCCGATCGAGGAGACCGACCCCTTCGGCCCGCTGACCCCCGTGCGCCTCGGTGACGGCGTGGTCGCGGCGTTGAGTGGCGCCATCCTCGATGGCCGGCTGCAGCCGGGGCAGGCGCTGCCGGCGGAAGGCCGCCTCGCCGAGCGCTTCGGCGTGTCCAAGCAGGTGGTGCGGGAAGCGGTGCGGCAATTGGCCGCCCTCGGCGCGGTCAGCATCGGCCAGGGCCGGCTGACCCGCGTGGCGGAGGTCACCGACGCGCAACCGCTCGCCCGCTTCTGGCGCTTCGCCGTCGGCAGCACGCGGGAAGGCTTGGCCGAGGCCGTCGAACTGCGCCGCATCCTCGAACCCGGCATCGCTCGGCTCGCCGCGCGGCATGCGACGCCGGAGGGCCTTGCGAAGCTGCGCGACGCGCTGTCGCGCATGGAAGCCGCGCTCGGGGATGTCGAGCGCTGGATCCCGGCTGATCTCGACTTCCACGAGCAGCTCGCGCGCATGTCCGGCAACCGGCTGGTGCGCCTGCAGATGCAGGGGTTGCGGCCGGTGCTGGAGGAAGTGCTGCGCCGCTTCAATGTCGGCACGCGGGACGCGGCCAATTGGCGTCTCACCCTCGACCGCCATGTGCGCGTGACGGAAGCCGTGGCCCGCCGCGACGAGAACGATGCCCTTGCCGCGATGCTCGCGCATTTCGAGGCCGCCGATCAGCGCCTCGCCGAGATCTTCACACGCGGCCCGGGCCGCGAGGATGCGCTGCCAGGAGGAAACAAGACGCCATGAAGAAGCCGCCCCCGCTCGGCCGACGCGCGCTGCTCGCGGCCGGCCTCGCCGCACCTGCGGTGATCTCTGCCGCCGCCCGCGCGCAATCGGGCGGGCCGGTGACGATCCTTGCGCATCGCGTGCATCAGACGGTCGCGACCGGCAGCCAGGGCGGCGACGTTTCCGCCGCCTGGGCTCGGGCCAGCGGCAACCAGGTGCAGTGGACGACCTTCGACACCGGCCCGCTGTGGGAACGCCTGCAGCGTGAGGCGAGCCTGCCCGAGACCGGCGTCGATGTCGGCTTCGTGCTGAACACGCAGGTCGCGCCGCGTGCCGCGTCGTTGTTCGAACCGCTCGACGCCTTCATGGCGCGCGACCCGATCGAGGACGTGCCCGATATCTTCCCAGGCCTGCTCGACGGGATGAAGATCGGCGGGGCGCAGATCGGCATTCCCTTCCGGCATGCTTCCTCGGGCCTGCACTACAACGAGGAACTGTTTGCCGAGCGCGGTATCACCAGCGCGCCGCAGACGATCGAGGAGGTGGCGGAGTTCGCCAGGCGCGCCTCCTACCGCCGATCGGACGGCACGCCGGTGACGGGGCTCGTGATGCCGGGCGTGACCTATCCCAACGTGATCGACGTTGCGCGCGCCTGGGATGGCGACTTCATCACCGCGGATTTCCGCTGCACGGCGGACCAACCGCCGATGCTCAACGCCATCCGCATGATCCGCGACCTGTTCCAGGCCGGCGCCTTCCCACGCAACTTCGCCGCCATCAAGTCGGAGGATGTGAACACCCTCATCCAGCAGGGGCGCGGCGCGATGGCGCTGAACTCCATGGGCCGCAACCAGATCTACAACGACCCACAGCGCAGCCGCTTCCCCGGCAAGGTGCATACCATCGCCGTGCCGATTTCCTCGGAACTGCGCAGCCGCTTCGAGGTGGCGCCCGCCAAGGTCGAGTTCTGGGGCATGGCGATCCCGCGCAATGCCCGGCGAAAGGATCTCTCCTGGGCCTTCATCAAGGCGATGGTCACGAAGCAGGCGACGACTGCCATGGCGCTGAATGGCAATGGCCCAGTCCGCAACTCGACCTATGAGAACGCACAGTTCCGCGAACGCGTGCCCTTCGCCGAGCAGGAGCGCCGCGTGCTGCGCGTCGCCCGTGTTCCGCTGCCCGCCTTCGACGAAGCGCCGCGCGCCGGCGACATCTTCCAGGAGGAAGCGGAGGCCGCGGTGCTTGGCATGAAGACGCCGGAGGCGGCGATGCAGTCGGTCGTCGCGCGCGTGACGCCACTGCTGCCGCGGCGGTCGTGAGCGCGTCCGATGACCAAAGCGCCGCAAGGCGCGGAGGTCTGAATCGACCGCGCCAGAACGACGCGCCACCCGCCACAGCGGCGCTGTCCTCCGTCCTGCTGCGCCGATGGGGCATCCGTGCCCTGTCGCCGCAGGGGATCGCGCCGCTCGCGCCCGCGCGCTGCCGCTTCGCCGGCCGCGCGGCGACCATCCGCTACCTGCCGCTGCGCGAGGACCTCGCCGCCGCCTACGTCCCCTACAACCCGACCGCGCCCACCTTCGACGCGATCGAGGGCGTTCAGCCCGGCGAGGTCGTCGTCATCGAGGCCGAGGCGCGCGCCGATGCCGGCATCCTCGGCGAGATGATGGCGACACGGCTGATGTTGCGCGGCGCGGCGGCGGTGGTCTGCGACGCCGGCATGCGCGACGTGGTCGATTTGCGGGGCATGGACATGCCGGTCTGGTGCCGTGGCCCCGCCGCGCCGTCCTCCACCGCCGGGCTGATGCTGGTGGAACATGGAAGGCCGGTCGCGCTCGGCGGCGTCACCATCCTGCCGGGGGATTGGGTGGTCGGCGACGAGGACGGCGTGGTGGTCTGTCCCGCCACGCTGTGGGACGAGGCCCTGGCCGAGGTCGCGACGCGCGAGGCGCTGGAATGCTATGTGCGCCTGCGGATCGAGGCTGGCGAGCCGCTGCGCGGCCTCTATCCGCCGACCGATGCGGTGAAGGCCGCCTTCGCCGCCTGGCAGGCCGCGGGCAGCCCGCCGGATCGCCTTATCTGAGGCTGGTGGCGACCGCCTCGGTCTGCGCGAACAGCGTGGGCAGGCCGCCGGAATGCAGGAAGGCGACCGGCGCGCCCGTTGGCAGCGCGCCGTCGCGCAAACCCGCGGCAAGGCCAGCCATGGCCTTGCCGGTATAGGTCGGGTCAAGCAGCAGTCCCTCCAGCCGCGCCGCCAGTGCCACAGCCTCCAACCCGGCGGGGCTCGGTTGCCCGTAGCCTGGTGCGATCTGGTCGTCGGTGATGGTGACGCGGTCCATTGCCCCGGCCGCATCCCAGCCGAGCAGGTCGGCGCAGCGCGTGACCACCTGATCCACCCAGGGACGCAGTCGCGCCGCTGGCTGCTGCACCGAAACGCCGAGCAGCCGCGACCGCAGGCCCTGCCGCGCAAAGCCAAGGGCAAGGCCGGCGAGCGTGAGTCCGGAGCCGCAGGCCAGGGCCATGGCGGCCGGTTCGACCCCCGCCTTGGCGAAATCGCCGGCGATCTCCTCCGCCGCCAGGGCCCAGGCGGCTGCGGCGAGCGGCGCGGTGACACCCGGCAGTTGCACGAGATAGGGCCTGCGCCCTGCCGCGCGTTCCTCGGCAAGGATGCCCGCCAAGGCGTCAACCACGGCGGGATCCCAGGGATCGGTGATGTCGGTGAAGGTGATCTCGGCACCGAACAGGCGATCGAGAAGCAGGTTGCCTGTCACCGCTGTGCCGCCACCAGCGCGGAGCAGCAATCGGCAGTGTAGCCCGGCCGCGGCGGCCACGCCGGCCAGCGCACGGCAGAAATTCGACTGCGCGGCCGCCGTGGTCACCAGGGTATCGGCGCCCTCCATCGCGGCGGCGCCCAGGATCAGCTCCAGCTTGCGGATCTTGTTGCCGCCGAGGGCGGGGCCGGACAGGTCCTCCCGCTTCACGAAAAGCCGTCCGGCGCCGAGTGCGGCGGCGAGGCGCGGGGCCTCCTCGCAGGGCGTCGGGCCGCGGAGCAGCGTGTGTCGTAGCAATCGGACCGTGACGTTGCCCTCCCTCGTCGAACCCTTGCTTCCGCAGGGCGAAGCCCTGGCCGCTACCGAGGATGGCGCAAAGGATGGCAGTGGGCGAGAGGAGGGTCGAAGGCCCCGCTGCGCCGATGCCACAGCGCGTGAAGGGACAGGCGGCCGGGCTCTCTCGGATGGAGGTTCCTCCCCGGACCTCCATCAGTCCGGGGATGTCATGCGCCTATGCCTGGCCCTCGGTTCTGGCCTTCGCCGCAACCGCGCCCGATGCTCGCGTCACGAGCGCGACACCGAGGCAGGAGGCAATCACCGCGACCAGGGCGGGTGCATCCGGCACCTCGCCCAGCAGCGCGAAGCCGCCCGCGCAGGCCGCCCCGGGACTCAGGCTGCCGAAGGCGGCGGCCTGCGCGGCACCCAACCGCTGCACCGCGGCGGCGAAGGCCACGGGCGCGAGGATGCCCGAGGCAAGTCCCTGGAACGCCGCCTGCAGCGCGACATCATGCAGGGGTACCACCAGCACGCCGGGCTCCATCGCGAGCAGATAGAGCGGGCCGAACCCGACCACCGAACCCGCGCTGACGAAGGACGCTGCCTCCCAGGCGCCGAGGCCGCTCCGCCGCAATGCGATGGTGTATCCGGTGGCCAGCAGCGCGGCGGCCAGAAGCAGCAGGTAGCCCGACCAGAGCACGTCACCGCCACTGGTGGCCGAAGGCAGCACCACCGTCGCGACCGCCGCGCCGATCATCGCCAGCCCTGCGAGGCGCGCGACGTTCATGCGCTCGCCCATCAATGCGGAGACCAGTGCGACGCAGACCGGCACCGTGCCCGGCAGCAGCGCGCCGGCCTGTGCCGCCCCGGCGATGCTGAGCCCGCTGCCCGCGACCAGGACGAAGGGTGCACCGCCGCCCACCAGCAACAGGACGAGCAGCCAGGGTGAGACCTGGCGCAGTCGCGGCCAGGCGCGGCGCAGAACGGGCAGCAGCAACAGGGCTGGGCCGATGAAGCGCAGCATCGCGATATCCATTGGACCGAGCGGCGCGTCGCCCGAAACGCCAAGGCGTGTGACGGCGATGGCGCCGCCCCAGATGGCGGATGCGGCGAGCCCGGCCGCGATGCCGAGCGGTGAAGGGGTGGTCGTCATGTCGGATGGCTCCGGCTGTGCCGGCGGCGGGCGACGCTTTCGCGTCAGGCCCGCCACCAGGGCTTGGCGGCTTCTGCCGCGGCGACGTCCCGTGAGATGCCGGCGTCCTTCAACATCCGGGCATCCATCTCGAGCAGCAGCTTCCGCCCGCGGACGCGTTCCCGGATGCGCGCGAAGCCTTCGATCAGATTTCCGATGGTGGTCATGGCAGGCATTCCTTCTGATGCATGCCGTCGGCTGGATCGCCGCGCGGCCCGCAGACTGTGCGGCGCTGCATGGCGTGGCGCTTGGTGGGCCATTGGAGATCTTCTTGTGGATTCAGCGATCCGCGTGATCTGGCGCACTCGACTGTTGAGCCGGGCGGGGCCACTGACGGATACTTGCTGGGTCGCGGTATGGTCGCGGCCCTCGCATGGGACCGGGACGCCGTCGCCGAACGGCGGCTATCTGCGGGGAGGACCGGAATGCCTCTCACCTTCGCCGGCCATGAAGTCGATTTGCGCCGGCAGGAACTGCGTCGTGATGGCAGTCGCGTGCATGTCGAGCCACAGGTCTTCGACCTGCTGGTTCACCTGCTGCGTCATCGCGATCGCGTGGTCAGCAAGGACGAACTGCTCGACGAGATCTGGAGCGGGCGCATCGTCTCCGAGGCGGCGCTGAGCAGCCGCATCAACGCCGCGCGCAAGGCGGTGGGCGACGACGGTGAGCGCCAGTCGCTGATCAAGACCATCCACAAGCGTGGCTTCCGCTTCGTGGGCGAGGTCCTGGATCTGCCCGAGGAGCCGGTGGCCGATCCCGCGCCAGCGCCGATGCCTGCGGCGGAGCCCGCGGCTGCCGAACCGTCCCCGCGGCCGTCTGTCGTCGTGCTGCCCTTCGCCAATCTCAGCGCCGAGCCCGACACCGACTACTTCAGCTACGGCCTGACCGAGGACATCATCCGCCTGCTCGCGCGGCATCGCTGGATGGACGTGTTGAGCCGCCATACCGCCGCCGCTTTCCGCAACCGGGACGTGGATCCACGCGAGATCGGCGCGGCTTTCGGCGTGCGCTACCTGGTACATGGCAGCGTCGCCAAGCGGGGCGACCATGTCCGCCTCGCGGCAGACCTTGTTTCCTGTGAGAGCGGCCGGCAGCTATGGTCGGAGACCTATGACCTCGCACTGGCCGACGTGCTCGACGTGCAGCGTGCCATGTCGGAGCAGATCGCCGCGGCGATCGAACCCGAGCTCGCGCGGCTCGAGCGCGAGGCGGCGGCGCGGCGGCCGCCGGTCAATCTCGGGGCCTGGGACTGCTACCAGCGTGGGCTGTTCCATCTGTGGGGCTTCACCCAGCCTGGAATGGCGGAGGCCGAGGCGATGTTCCGCCGCGCCATCGCGCTCGACCCAACCTTCGCGCGGGCCCATGGCGGCCTCGCCTATGTGCTGTTGCAGGAAGCGGTGGTGGATGGGCCCGACGCGCGCGAGGCGCGGATCGAGGAGGCGCTGCATCTGAGCCGCAGCGCCGTGGCGCTCGACAATCAGGATTGCATGAATCTTTGTGTGCTCGGCCGTGTGCACGCCTTCCGCCACGACTACGAGGAAGCGATCGCGCTGCTGGCGCAAGCGGTGGCGCTCAACCCGAGCTTCGCGCAGGCGCATTACGCGCTGGGCTGCACCATGATCTGGAGTGGCCGGCCGCGGGACGGGATGGTGCATATCGACCGCGCCACGGATCTCAGTCCGCGCGATCCGCACCTGTCGAGCTTCCACGGGGCGCGCGCGCTCGCGCATATCGATCTCGGCGAGTTTGCCGAAGCGGTGGACTACGCCCGGCGCGCGACGCGTGTGCCGAACGCCAAATCCTGGCCGCATATGATGCTCACAGCGTCGCTGGGGCTGCTGGGGCGGCAGGAGGAGGCGCGGCGTGCGCTGGCGGGACTATTGGAGAAGGCGCCGGGCTACACGCTGAGTGCCGCGCGCGCGGATTTCTTCTTCTGTGCCGAGCAGGGGCTGATCGACCGCTGTCTCGACGGCTTGCGGCGGGCGGGCCTCGATGACGGCCCGCCTGCCTCGGCCGTGGCTTAGCGAGGCGAGAACAGCAGAGCCAACTCGTCCTTCCAGGACAGGGTTTCGGGCGACGTATCGCGCTCGGCGATCGTCTTGCCGACGCTGCGGGGCGTCTCTTCGGGGGCTGGCCGGGTCGGCGCGGCGGTCTTCGGCGTGGAGGTGGTGGCGGCCATCGTCAATCTCCTCGTTCCTGTGCCCGATCCGGTGATCGGCGGGCTCGATTGCAGTGTCTTTGCGTCGCGGCCGCAGTGCTTGAAGAACGGCTTGCGGCGGCGTGGAGATTGCCTGGCGATCATGGAGGGTCGCGCAGCGGCGCCGTCCAGGTCACGGCGGTACCGGTCAGGCAGGCTTCCCCCGCCGCGTTGCGCACGGTGGTGGACAGGGTGCAGATCGGCTTGTCGTCGCGCACGGTCAGGACCTCGACGCGCGCGGTGATCGTCTCGCCTACATGCACCGCCTTCACGAAGCGCCATTCGACGCCGAGGAAGACGCTGCCCGGGCCCGGCAGATCCTCCGCCACCACGGCGTTGAGCAGGCCGGAGGTGACGCCGCCCTGCACGATCAGCCCGCCGAAGGGTGATGCCGCGGCAAGGGCGGCGTCGTAGTGCAGCGGGTTGCGGTCGCCGGTGATGGCCGTGAAGGCCTCGACATCGGCCATGGTGGTGCGACGCGTGCGCTCCGCCGCCTGACTTGGTTGTGGCTTGCCGGCGAGAGTACGGGACCAGACGTCGCTCATGACACAACCTCCGTTGCCAGGGCTGCCACTTCGCGCTTCATCGCCCGGTTCAGCGCGAGGTGGAGTTCCTTCGCCCGATCGAGTGTCCAACCATAGCCCGCGATCTCGTCCGTCACACGGAACAGCGGCAGGGAAAGATCGTCGCGCCGCGCGGCGAAGTGGGCGAAGGCCGCCTCGCTGCCTTCGGCGGCGGCATCTGCGAGCAGGGCGGCATCGCGCAGCGCATCGGTGATGCCATGCGCGGTAATGGGATCCTTGAAGTAGCCTGCATCGCCGATCAACGCCCAGCCGGCTCCGTAGGCCTGACGCAGGAAGCCTCTGCGGCCGGCGAAGGCGATCGGCTCGCCATCCGGCGAGAGCGCGGCGCATTGTTCGGCGAGCGAGGGCGATACCTCCGCCAGGATCTGCCGCAGGGTCGTGACCCGGTTGCCGTGACGTGCCGCCCGCAAGCGCGCCGGCGGCACCGAGACGAAGATGCAGTGCCGCCCGGCATTGGAGGGAATACGTCCCGCGCTGGCGCCAGGTGCATAGTGCCAATGCGTGCCGGTATCGGGCAGCCCGGCGACATAGGTGTAGAGGCAGGTCGCGGCATGCTGCCCTTCCTCCGTCACGCTTGCGCCGGCCAGACGCGCGACGGCCGAGCCGACGCCGTCGGCGCCGATGACGAGACGGGCCGCAATGGCATGTTCGCGACCCGTCTCATCCACCACCACTGCGCCGGTGACGCGCCCGCCATCATCGCGCAGCAGCGACGTCAGGGAGTGGTGGTGCCGCACCTCCGCGCCGGCCTCCCAGGCGGCGTCGACCAGCATGCTGTCGAGCAGCGTCCGCCGCGGCGCGTAGAGCGCATCGACGCCCTCGCTGGGGTGGAGATCGACCGGGATGGCCTCGGCGCCATAGTGGAAGGTGGTGCGGCGGATGGGCGGCGTGCCGGCCTCGACCAGCCGCGGCAGCAAACCCCACCGGGCGAGGAGCATCACGCCCCCGCGCATCAACGCATGGGTCGAAAGCGTGTCGGACCCATAGGTGCCGCGATCCACCGCGAGCACGCGCATGCCGCGCCGTGCCATCAGCATCGCGGCGGCGGCGCCGGCACAGCGCGCGCCGACCACCAGGACATCGAAGCGCTCTATCGGCTTCATGGCATTCTCCTGCATCAGGCCGCGATACGGCCGCGTGTGGCGAGATGGGCGTGGAGTTCAGCGGCCAGCGCTTCGGCATCGGCTCCGACGCCGTCGAGGAAGCTCGAATTGCGCCGACGCAGGAAGCGCAGGCCGAGCACGTACAGGCCGGGCGCCGGCGTCACGCCGCCGGTGTGGCGGATCTCGCCCGTGGCATCGAGGACGGGCACCTGCAGCCAGGCATAGTTGCGCCGGAAGCCAGTGGCCCAGACCACGGTGCGGATGCCTTCGGCCGCGAGGTCGATGGCAGATGGTGTGGCGGGGAACGGTGCGAGCGGTCGCGGCGACGGTTCATCCGGTGCGCCATGTCTGTCCGCGACCGGGCCGAGGCGCGCGATCAGTCGGTCCAACCTGCGTTGCGCTGCGGCGGTCGTCTCCGCGAGGTCGTTGCGCAGCATCACGCGGCCATCCGCCATGGCCACCACGCGCCCGACCAGGCGCACGCCCATGCCGTGCAGCGCGCCGAGATCAAGGCTTGCATGGTCCGGCCGACCGACCAGTTGCAGTGACGGCTGCGTCCGCGCTGCGGCAAGGTCCCGCATCGCCTCCGCGGGTTCCGTCAGCACACCGGCACGCGCCATCCAGTCGAGGATGTCCCGGCCGCGCCAGCGCCGCGGCAACCGCGTGTGGCTTCCAACCGCCAGCGTCACTGGGCGGCCGGAGCGGTGGATCTCCTCGGCGATCTGCACGCCGGAGGCGGAGGCGCCGACCACCAGCACGCCGCCCGGCGCGAGCGCATCGGGGTTACGGTAGGACGATGGTGTGACCTGGCGCATCGCCTTCGGCAGTGATGCGGCCATGGCGGGGATGTAGGGCAGGTCGCATTGCCCGGTGGCGATGACGACGGTCGCCGCGCCGATGTCCCCGGCGCTGGTCGAAACCCGATAGCCGAAAGGCGCCGGTTGCACCGCGCGCACCGCAACACCCGTCTCCACCGGCGCGCTCTGCGCGTAGCCGTCAAGGAGACGGACCACCTCGGGCATCGTCATGAAGCCCTCCGGGTCGTCGCCGCGATAGGACCAGCCGGGCAGGCGGCTCATCCAGTTCGGGGTCAGCAGGCGGAGGCTGTCCCAGCGTTCGCTGCGCCAGCGCTCGGCGATCCGGCCGCGTTCGAGCACCCGATGGTTGATGCCGCGCGCGGCGAGGCAATGGCTCATGGCGAGCCCGGCCTGGCCGGCGCCAACGATGATGACGTCGGTGGTCCGCATGGGGTCCTCGGGGGAAGGGAGGCCGGCGGCGAGGGGCACGCCGCCGGCCGGGCGCTGTCAGGCCTCCACGGCGATGGAGACCGGAACGCCATTCGTCAGGATGTCGAACACCGCGGAGCGTGCCTTGGCCTGGGCGACGATCGCCTTCAGCGTTTCGGCCGGCGCATCGCCTGCGACCTTGAAGGTCACGCGCACGTCGTTGAAGCCGTTACGCACCGTCTCCGACAGGCCGAGGATGCCCTGCAGGTCGATATCGGCTTCGACGAAGGCTTCCACCGACTGCAGCTTTACCCCGCGCACCGCGGCGATGTTGGCGATGCCGGCGGTCAGGCAGCCGGCGAGGCCGTGCAGGATCCATTCGGTGGGCGTCGGGCCTTCATCCTCGCCGCAGAGCACGGCGGGATGATCGCTGTGGGCCATGGTGGCGAACTTGTGCGCATGGTCGCCGCCGGCGCCGGAGAAGCCGAGCATCGTGCCCTGCATATGCGTGCCGGACTTCCACTGGCCATGGGCGCGGAACTGGAACTTGGCCAGCGCCGGCTGGCCGGCGACGACGCCGATGGTGGCGAGCAGCGCGGGCGTGTTCACGCCGTTGAGCGGCGGCTTTTCCTTCTTCGCCATGGGGGGCGGGGCTTCGGCGACGTCGGTGACGGCATTCATGGGTGCTCTCCTGGGGGCTGCCGTGGGCGGCTGAGCCGCCGGCGGTTGGGACAGGTGGCTGCGTCCTTCGGCCTCGGCCCGGCTTGCTGGCCGGATGGCGTCGGCGACGTGGCGGAACCCTAGGAGCGAGCGACGGAAAGGACTTGGAGAAGACCTTGAGAAAGGTTTGAGATGTTGTGGTTTCGGAATGAGACGTTCGCGATGCGGAGCCGGCCGATCGCCGGGCATCAGCGCGTCGGGCCGCGAGACACCTGAATGGGGCGCGTGCGCGAAACGCCTTTGGCCGGTCCGGTGGTCACCTTGCCGGTTCCGATCGGACCATCACGCGACCGCGAGGCTATTGCGTCACGGCGCCTCGGCGAGGATGGCGGTGAGTGTATCCAGGACGTGCCGGATATGCGCCTCCATCAGCGCGGCGGCGGCATCGAGGCTCTTCATCCGGCACAGCCGCAGCAGCTCCCAGTGCTCCAGCTGGGCGCGCTGCTGGTACTCGACGCTCGCGGCGAGCTGCAGCCGCGTGTAGCGGTCCGACTCCCGCAGCAGCGTCGTCACCGTCGCGAGCGCGCGCGGGCGGTTGGCGCGGGCGTATAGGCCGAGATGAAAGGCCGTGTTCAACTCGCCCCAGCGATTGACCTCATTCGCCTCGATGGTCCCGGTGTAGTCTTCGAGCAGGCAAGCGAGGGCGGCGAGATCGGCCTCCGTCAGGTTCGGCGCCGAGTGCCGCAGCAGATAGGGTTCGAGGATCGCCCGCAGCTCCAGCGTCTCCGTCATCCGCTCGGGTGACAGTCGCGAGACCGTCGCGCCGCGCTGCGGCTCGATCGTCACAAGCCCCTCGGCATCGAGCTGGAACAGCGCCTCGCGCACCGGGATGCGGCTGATGCCGAGCTCGGCCGCGATCATGTCCTGCTGCAGCTTCATCCCCGTGGCGTAGCTGCCATCGAGGATGCGCCGGCGGATCGCCTCCGCGGCTGCGGCGGTGATCGTCTTGTGGCTGGTCCCAAGGGCTGCGGTGCGCACGATTGTGCGTGCCATCATGTTGATTCCATTGACTTCAATGAATTTATAAATTCCGATTGACGAAGGCAATTTATAAATTCTAGAAAGCGCCACACCCAAGGAAGGGACAGGCCGATGGCGCACAAGGTGACCTGGCGGGGCGTCTTTCCCGCCGTGACGACACAGTTCCGCACCGACCTCTCGCTGGATGTGGAGGCCACCCGCAGGGTGATCGCAGGTCTGATCCGCGACGGCGTCTCGGGCCTCGTGGTCTGCGGCACGGTCGGCGAGAACTGCTCGCTGACGACGGCCGAGAAGATCCAGGTGATCGAGGCCGCGGTCGATGTCGCCAAGGGCAGGGTGCCGGTCATCGCGGGCGTCGCCGAATTCACCACCGCTTTCGCGATCGACACGGCGCGCGCCGCGCAGAAGGCGGGTGTGGACGGCGTGATGGTGATGCCCGCGCTCGTCTACTCGTCCAAGCCGCATGAGACGGCCGCGCATTTCCGCGGCGTCGCCAGCGCGATCGACGTGCCGGTGATGGTCTACAACAACCCGCCCATCTACAAGAACGCGGTCACGCCCGACATCCTCGCGACACTCGCGGATGTCGAGACGATCCAGGCCTTCAAGGATTCCTCAGGCGACACGCGCGCCTTCACCGACCTGCGCAACATGGTGGGTGATCGCTTCACGCTGTTCGCCGGTCTCGACGACACGGTGGCGGAAAGCGTCATGCTTGGCGCGGTCGGCTGGGTCTCCGGCATGTCCAACGCCTTCCCGCAGGAAGGGGAGGCGCTGTTCCGCCTCGCTGCCGCCGGGCGGTTCGATGAACTGCGTCCGCTCTACGACTGGTTCATGCCGCTGCTGCATCTCGATGCGCGGCCGGATCTCGTACAGTGCATCAAGCTGTGCGAGGCGATCATGGGCCGCGGTTCCGCCCTGACGCGCCCGCCGCGCCTGGCCCTGCCCGAGGCCGACCGGCGCGAGGTCGAGGCGCTGATGGCCAAGGCGCTGGCCCAGCGGCCGAGCCTGCCGCAGGTCGCCGCCTGAGGGCGGTGGCGCAAGGCGGGTTCGCGCACCACCCATTGGCAGGCGATCGCCGCTGCGGTGAACTGACCGCGTGATGAACATGCCCGCTTCCGGCACCGCTGCCGATGTCGTCGTGATCGGCGCCGGGGTCGTCGGTATCGCGGCCGCCTGTCATTTGGTGGAGGAGGGCCGATCGGTCCTCCTGCTCGATCGCGACGAGCCGGCAAGAGGTGCGAGCTTCGGCAATGCCGGCGCCTTCGCCTTTTCGGATGTCATGCCGCTGGCCTCGCCAGGGATCATCCGCAAGGCGCCGAAATGGCTGCTCGATCCGCTGGGGCCGCTGACGATTCCACCAGCCTACCTGCCGCGCATCGCGCCCTGGCTCCTGCGCTTCTGGCGTGCGAGCTGGCCGGACCGCGTGCGCGGCAGCATGGTCGCGCAAGCCGCCATGATGCGCCTGGCGCGGGAGGCGATGGGCACACTCGTCACCCGGGCAGGCCTGTCCGGCGTGGTGCGTTCCGATGGCGCGTTGGAACTCCACGAAAGCGAGGCCGAATGGCGCGCATCGCTGCCCGGCTGGGATACGCGCGCGAAGGAAGGCATCGTCTTCGAGCATCTGCGCGGGGAGGCGATCGCCGCCCTGCAGTCGGGCCTTTCGCCGCAGTTCGGCTTCGCCACCTTCGTCCCGGGCTGGCAGACGGTGGAAGATCCGCACCTCTTCGCGCGCGGTCTGCTCGCCCATGCAGAACGCCGCGGCGCGACCTTTCGTCGCGCGCGCGTGCTGGCAGTGTCACCGACCGACGACGGTGCGCGCATCGCGATCGAAGGCGGGGAGAGCATCGATGCTTCCCACGCCGTCATCGCCTGCGGCGCCTGGTCGCGGCCACTGGCTGTCGCGCTCGGCGACCGCGTGCCGTTGGAGACGGAGCGCGGCTACAACACGACCCTGCCGCCCGGCGCCTTCGATCTGCGGCGGCAGCTGACCTTTCCGGGCCATGGCTTCGTCGCCACGCCGATCCGGGGCGGCGTGCGCGTCGGTGGGGCGGTGGAGCTTGGCGGTCTCAGCCGCCCGCCGAATTTCCGGCGGTCGGCGACCATGCTCGCCAAGGCGGCCCGTTTCCTGCCGGGGCTGCGCACGGAAGGCGGCACGCAATGGATGGGCTTCCGGCCTTCGCTGCCCGACAGCTTGCCGGTGATCGGCCCGTCCAGTGCCAGCGCGCGCATCCTCTACGCCTTCGGCCATGGCCATCTTGGCCTGACGCAATCCGCCGCGACCGGGCGACTGATCGCCGATCTCGTGGCCGGCCGCGCTCCCTCGCTCGACATCGCGCCGTTCAGCGCGCAACGCTTCTGAAGCCACGGAGACGCTGCATGCCGCGCCATACCTTCTCCTGCATCGACGGGCATACCTGCGGCAATCCGGTGCGCCTCGTCGCCGGCGGCGGGCCACTGCTGCAGGGCGCGACGATGATCGAGAAGCGGGCGCATTTCCTGGCGGAATATGATTGGATCCGCACCGGGCTGATGTTCGAGCCGCGCGGCCACGACATGATGTCGGGCTCCATCCTCTATCCCCCGACGCGCGCCGACTGCGACATCGCGATCCTGTTCATCGAGACCTCGGGCTGCCTGCCCATGTGCGGCCACGGCACCATCGGCACCGTCACCATGGCGATCGAGAATGGCCTGGTGACACCGAAGCAGCCCGGCGTGCTGCGGTTGGACACGCCGGCCGGCGTCGTCACCGCCGAATACCGACAGGAGGGCGCGCATGTGGAGGAGGTGCGGATCACCAACATCGCCTCCTTCGTGCACGCCGAGAAGCTGGCGGTGGATTGCCCAGGCCTCGGGCCGCTGACGGTCGATGTCGCCTATGGCGGTAATTTCTACGCCATCGTCGATGCGCAGGAGAACTTCCGCGACATGGCGGAGTTCCCGGCCGGGCGGCTGGTGGAGCTCAGCCCGAGGCTGCGCCGTGCGCTGAACGAGGCCTACGAGTTCGTGCACCCGGAAAAGCCGGAGATCTGTGGCCTCAGCCACATCCTCTGGACCGGCGTGCCGACGAAGCCGGAGGCCAGCGCACGCAACGCCGTCTTCTACGGCGACAAGGCGATTGACCGGTCACCCTGCGGCACCGGCACCTCCGCCCGCATGGCGCAATGGGCCGCGAAGGGCAGGTTGAAGCCGGGCGATGCCTTCGTGCATGAGAGCATCATCGGCTCGCTGTTCCACGGTCGCGTCGAGGCCGCGACAAGCGTCGGCAACCGCCCCGCCATCATTCCCTCCATCGCGGGCTGGGCACGGATGACCGGCTACAACACGATCTTCATCGACGATCGCGATCCCTATGCGCATGGCTTCCAGGTCGTCTGACGTGGGCGTTCGATCGTCCAGGAAAGCCCGCACCGCCATTCGAGGCCGGAATGATGCGCCCCGAAGCTGGTTGGGAAGGGCGCCGCATTGTCGCGCGCCGGGGACAGCGTGCCATGGGCCCGTCAGGTCATCGCCGCGGCGACCGAGACACACCCAGATACTGCCGGCGCCAAACTTCACCTCTACTCCGGCTTGATCCCGACGCTGCGCGCAACCTCCCGCCAGGTCGCTAGTTCCACCCGGATGCGGCTCGTGAAGTCCTGCGGTCCGGAGAAGTCCGGCACCGCGGCCTGCGTGGCGAGTTTCGTCCGCGTGTCGGCGGTGTTGGTGAGTGCTTCCAGGTCGCGGGCCATCCGCGCGACGAGTTCGGCCGGCGTGCCGGCGGGGGCCATGATGCCGAACCACACGCCGGAATCCGGCACGGGATGGCCGAGTTCAGCCATCGTCGGCACCTCGGGCAGTTCCGGCGCGCGCCTTGGCCCAAGCACGGCAAGCGGGCGGATTTGCCCAGCCTGATAGGGACCGACGGCCCCGGCCATGCCGTGCGTCAGCAATGGTACGCGCCCGCCGATCACGTCCTGCATCAAGGGCGCGGTGCCGCGATAGGGCACGTGGCTGAGCGAGATGCCGAGCGTCCCGCACAGCGTCTCGCCGCCGAAATGGCCGGTGCCGCCGACGCCGGTGGTGCCATAGGCGAGCACGCCAGGCTGCGCGCGGGCCGCGGCGGCGACCGCGGCCAGGTCGCGCCACGGCTGGTTTGCCGCGCACCAGAACACGTTCGGCGCGCTGCAGAAGGTGCCGATGGGGGCGAAGCTGCCGGGAAGGGCGTAGGGCAGGCTGGGGTGGATCGCGCCATTGAGGACGACGGAGTTGGACGCGAAGAACAGGGTCAGGCCATCCGGCGCGGCGCGGGACACCACCTCCGCCGCGACGGAGGAGGAGGCGCCGGCGCGGTTCTCGACCACCACGGTCTGGCCCCAGGCGGCCTGAAGGCCGTTTGCGGCGACGCGACCGATGAAATCCGTCGGCCCGCCCGGCGGGAAGCCGATCAGCAGGCGAACCGGCCGGTCGGGCCAGGATGGCTGGGCGCGGCCGCCGGTAGAAACGAGCAAGCCCGGCAGGCCAAGCAGCGCGCGGCGCGTGGGCGCGGCGATGATGTTCATATCCGTCTCCTTCCCAGCGCCCACGCACGACTGGTGCGCGAAGCTCCACGAAGACGCTAGCGCGGGATGCGTGGCGCCGCGAGTGCCGGCGACCGGATGGCGCCTCATTCCAGACGATCAAGCGCCAAGTTGAGACGCAGCACATTCACCCGCGGCTCGCCGAACAGCCCCCATTCGCGGACCTCTCGATGCATCTCCAGGAGCGCCCGGACGCGCTGTTCAGTCAGCCCACGCGCCTGCGCCACGCGTGGCACCTGGCGCAGCGCGTTCTCCAGGCTGACATGCGGATCGAGGCCGGAGCCGGAGGCCGTCGCCGCATCCGCCGGCACCGTCCCGCCGCCAATGGCCTCGGCGCGCTCGCGCACCGCCCCGAGCAGCGTGGCCGAGGTCGGTCCGAGCTGCGATGCCGCGGAGGCCGCGCCGTTGTACGGGGCCGGCCGTGTCGCACCGGGTTCGGCGGGATCGGCCTCCACGGTCGCGGAAGGCCGCGGATGGAAGTACCGCGCCTCGGTGAAGGACTGACCGAGCAGCGCGGATCCCACGACGCGGCCGTCGCGTTCGATCAGGCTACCGCCCGCCTGGCCGGGCATCAGCGCCGCCGCGATGCCCGTCACGGCAAGCGGGGCGGCAAGGCCGAGCAGCAGGGTGAACAGCCCGACCGTGGCGAGTGCGGGGCGAAGAAGGGTTGTCATGGTCACGCGATCCCGATGACGACGAGGACAAGGTCGATCAGCTTGATGCCGAGGAAGGGCGCGACGATGCCGCCGAGCCCGTAGACCAGCAGGTTCCGCCGCAGCAGCGCCGCCGCGCCCACCGGCACGTAGCGCACACCGCGCAGCGCGAGCGGCACAAGTGCCACGATGATCAGCGCATTGAAGATCACCGCCGAGAGGATGGCGCTTTCCGGCGAGGCGAGCCCCATCACGTTCAGCGCCTGCAACTGCGGATAGGAGGCGACGAAGATCGCCGGCAGGATGGCGAAGTACTTCGCCACGTCGTTGGCGATCGAGAAGGTGGTCAGTGCGCCGCGCGTGATCAGCAGCTGCTTGCCGATCTCCACTACCTCGATGAGCTTGGTCGGATCGCTGTCGAGATCGACCATGTTGCCGGCCTCGCGCGCCGCCTGCGTGCCGGTCTGCATCGCGAGGCCCACATCGGCCTGGGCCAGCGCCGGCGCGTCGTTGGTGCCGTCGCCGGCCATCGCTACCAGCCGCCCTTCGGCCTGGGCGCGCCGGATGTAGGTGAGCTTGTCCTCCGGCGTCGCCTCCGCGATGAAATCGTCCACCCCGGCCTCGGCGGCGATGGCGGCGGCGGTCAGCCGGTTGTCGCCGGTGACCATCACCGTGCGGACGCCCATGCGCCGCAGCGCGTCGAAGCGGTCGCGCATGCCGGTCTTGACGATGTCCTTCAGCTCGATGGCGCCGAGCAGCACGCCGTCGCGGGCAACGGCGAGCGGCGTGCCGCCCGCGCGTGCGATGCGGTCCACGCTGTCGCGGAAGCCGGCGGGCGGTGCCGTGCCGATCGCCTTCAGCAGGGCATCGACCGCACCCTTGCGATAGCGCCCGCCAGGCAGGTCGAGTCCCGAGATGCGCGTCTGCGCGGTGAAGGGCACGATCACGGCGTCGTCCGGCGTGGTGGCGGTGGCGATGCCATAGCGCTCACGCGCGAAGGCAAGGATCGAGCGCCCCTCCGGCGTCTCGTCGGCGAGGCTTGCGAGCATGGCGGCCTCGGCGAGGTCGCGCTCGGCCACTCCGGCAACCGGCACGAAGGCGGCGGCCTGGCGGTTGCCGAGCGTGATGGTGCCGGTCTTGTCGAGCAGCAGCATATCGACATCGCCCGCCGCCTCCACGGCGCGGCCGCTGGTCGCCAGCACGTTGAAGCGCACCAGGCGGTCCATGCCCGCGATGCCGATCGCCGAGAGCAGCCCGCCGATCGTCGTCGGGATCAGCGTCACCAGCAGCGCGGCGAGCACCGGCACGGACGGCGGCGCCCCGTTCCAGGAGGCGAAGCCGACCAGCGTCGCCACCGCGATCAGGAAGATGATCGTCATGCCCGCCAGCAGGATGTCGAGGGCGATCTCGTTCGGCGTCTTCTGGCGCGACGCGCCCTCGACCAGCGAGATCATGCGGTCGAGGAAGGTCGAGCCCGGTGCCGCGGTGATGCGCACCACGATGCAGTCGGACACGACCAGCGTGCCGCCGGTCACGGCGCTACGGTCGCCGCCGTTCTCGCGGATCACCGGGGCGGATTCGCCGGTCACCGCCGCCTCGTTGACCGAGGCGATGCCCTCGATCACCTCGCCATCGGACGGGATGATGTCGCCGGCCTCGACCAGCACGAGGTCGCCGACGCGCAGGTCAGGGGCGGCGCAGGGTTCCCACAGGCTGCGGTCATCGGCGCGCAGCAGGCGCTTGGCGCGCGTTTCGCTGCGGGCGCGCCGCAGGCTGTCGGCCTGGGCGCGGCCACGGCCTTCCGCGACGGCTTCTGCGAAGGTTGCGAACAGCACGGTCAGCCACAGCCAGGCCGCGATGCCGGCCTCGAAGGCGAAGGGTTGGCCGAGACCGACGGCGCGGCAGGCAAGGATCGTCACCAGTAGCGCGACGGCCTCGGTCACGAAGATGACCGGGTTGCGCAGCAGGTGGCGCGGATCGAGCTTGCGGAAGGCGTCGATCGCGGCGCGGGAGAGGAGGGCCCGGTCGAGCAGGGCCGCGCCGCGCGTCGCGCGGCGGGCCTCGCCCTGGGCCATGGCGGGAAGGGCGTCCATGGGTATCTGCCTCAGAAGGTCTTGCCGGCGGCGAGCACGAAGTGCTCAGCGATCGGCCCGAGAGCGAGGGCGGGCATGAATTGCAGCCCACCGAGGATGAGGATCACGCCGGCCAGCAGCCCGGCGAAGAGCGGGCCATGCGTCGGGAAGGTGCCGGTCGAACCGGTGAGCTTCGCCTTGGCGCCGATCGAACCGGCGATCGCCATCACCGGCACGACATAGGCGAAGCGGCCGAGCAGCATCGCGATGCCGAGCGTGGAGTTGAGCCAGGGCGTGTCGGCTGTCAGCCCACCGAAGGCCGAGCCATTGTTCCCCGCGGCCGAGGTATAGGCGTAGAGCATCTCGCTCAGCCCATGCGGCCCCTGTTCCTGGATCGAGGCGATGGCGGCGGGCAGCACCAGCGACACGGCGGTGAAGCCGAGGATTGCCGCCGGCAGCACCAGCACGGCGAGCATCGCGAGCTTCACCTCCTTCGCCTGCACCTTCTTGCCGAGATATTCCGGCGTGCGCCCGACCATCAGCCCGGCGACGAAGACCGCGAGCAGCGCGAAGACCAGCATGCCGTAAAGGCCGGAGCCGACACCGCCGGGCAGCACCTCGCCGAGTTGCATGAGGAACATCGGCACCAGCCCGCCCAGCGGGGTGAAGCTGTCGAACATCGCGTTCACCGCGCCGCAGGACGCGCCCGTGGTCGTCGCCGTGAACAGCGCCGTGAGCGCCAGGCCGAAGCGCACCTCCTTGCCTTCCATGTTGCCCTGGACGGCATCGAGGCCGGCGGCGATGTGCAGCGGATTGCCTGCGGCTTCGGCGGCATAGACCACGCCGGTCGCGACGACGATGTAGCCCAGCATCACCGCGAGCAGCGCGCGCCCCTGGCGGATGTCGCCAACCATGTGCCCGAAGGTGAGCGCGAGGGCGAAGGGGATCACCTGCTGCGACCAGATCTGCAGCGCGGTGGCGAGCGCCGAGGGCCCCTCGAAGGGATGCGCCGAATTCACCCCAAAGAAGCCGCCGCCATTGGTGCCGAGATGCTTGATCGCAATCTGGAAGGCGGCCGGGCCAAGCGGAATGGTCTGGGTGCCACCTTCAAGCGTAGTCGCCTGCACGAAGGGTGCGAGGGTCTGCGGCACGCCCATGGCGACGAAGGCCAGCCCGACGATGACGGACAGCGGCAGCAGCACGTAGAGCGTGACGCGCACCAGATCCGCCCAGAAATTGCCGAGGTCCTTCACGCCGCCGGCCGCGAAAGCACGGCAGACCGCGAGCGCCAGTGCGATGCCGGTCGCGGCGGACAGGAAGTTCTGCACCGTCAGCCCCGCCATCTGGCTGAGGTTGCTCATCGCCGCCTCGCCCGAATAGGCCTGCCAATTGGTATTGGTGACGAAGGAGACGGCGGTGTTGAAGGCGAGCCAGGGCGGGATGCCCTCGAAGCCCTGCGGGTTGAAGGGCAGCACGCCCTGCAGCCGCAACAGCGCGTAAAGCAACAGGAAGCCCGCCGCATTGGCCGCGAGCATGGCCAGCGTGTAGCCGCGCCATCCCATGCCGCGCGCAGGGTCGACGCCGCCGGCGGCGAAGATCACGCGCTCGACCGGGGCGAGGAAGGCGACGCGTCCGGCCGCGACTGCGGCGATATAGCGCGCGAGTGGAATGGCCGCCGCGATGACGCAGGCGAGCACGAGCGCGATCTGCGCCCATCCGATGAGTGTCATGGGGTCAGAGATCCTCGGGCCGCAGCAGCGCCCACAGCAGGTAGAGGAGCAGCCCGGTGGCGACGACGCCGCCGAGAATGAGTTCGGCCATCGTGGTCAGACCCTTTCGCAACCGCGCGCGTAGAGCGCCATCAGCGCGAAGACACCGAGTCCGAGGGCCGGGAGGAGAAGATCGAGCATCGAAGGAGCCTCGTGGTGAGAAGACTGCGAGGGTCCGGATAGGCGCGCTGCGCGCAAAGGTTCCATGCGGGATCGCGGCGTGGCGCGTAAGGGCGACGTAAAGAGGCGCCGCGCATGCCGCTCCTTTGCGCCGCCCTTATGCGCTACCCCGATCTTCCCCATCGCGCCCTTGCGCGCCGCGGCGGCATCGTCGCGCCACGGGCCACGACCGGCCCGGATTCAAGGAGCGGAACGGATGCCCGCCCACGCCATCATGCCCATCCACCACACGGCATCGTCCCGCGGCCGCTGGCGCCGATGCACCGGGCGCGTCAGCGCAGCCACGATTGCCGGAGGCGGCTTTGCCGCGGGTCTTGCCTGGGCCTTCGTCGGCTCGCTCGTGCTCGGCCTTGGAACGCGGGCGACGGAGCGCGGCACGGCCTGCGCCTGGCTCGCGGTCGAGGGGGTGATCGGCGCCGGCATGCTCGCCGCACTGCTGCTGGCTTCGCCGACAGCGCCTGCACCTCGATAACGGAAACCATCACGCAGCATCGCCATGACCTCCCTGCCCATCCTGATCGTCAATCTCGGCCCGCTCTGGCATGGCGTGATCGTCGCTGCCGGCATCGTCGTCTGGATCGCCGCCGTAAGAAGCGTCGTGCGCGACCTCCGGCGCCTTTCTCCCGAACCGCGTCGCCAGGGCCGGAGGGGCACGAACCTGCCACGCCTGCTATGGTCGCCCGCATGGTCGATGAACCGATACGTCCCGACCCCGACACCCTGCTCGCACTCGCCCGGCGGGAGGGGCGCGGACGGCTGAAGGTGTTCCTCGGCGCCGCGCCGGGCGTCGGCAAGACGTGGGAGATGCTGGCCGAGGCGCGTCGTCGCCAGGCCGGCGGCACCGACATCCTGATCGGCATCGTCGAGACGCATGGCCGCGCGGAGACCCAGGCCGCGATCGGCGGCCTGCCGGTGCTGCCGCGCGCGCGTCTGGACTACCGCGGGCAGGTGCTCGAGGAATTCGACCTCGACGTCGCCCTGGCGCGCCGCCCCGCCATCCTGCTGCTTGACGAACTGGCCCACAGCAACGCCCCGGGCAGCCGCCATCCAAAGCGCTGGCAGGATGTCGAGGAGTTGCGCGAGGCGGGCATCGAGGTCTGGACGACGATGAACGTCCAGCACCTTGAGAGCCTGTCGGAAGCCGTCGCGCGCATCACCGGCGTGCGCGTCGCCGAGACGGTGCCCGACCGCGTGCTGGCCGAGGCGGATGCCGTCGAGCTGATCGACATTCCGCCCGCCGACCTCATCGAGCGTATGCGGCAGGGCCGGATCTACCGCGCCGACCAGGCGGACCGCGCGCTGCGCGGCTTCTTCCGCGAAGGCAACCTCGCTGCGCTGCGCGAGATGGCGCTGCGTCGCACCGCGGAGCGCGTCGATGCCGATGTCACCGGCTACATGCGCGCCAATGCGATCGATGGGCCCTGGCCGGCTGGGGATCGCGTCATGGCCCTGGTCGGCACCGACCAGGCCGCGGAACGCGTGGTGCGCGAGGGGCGGCGCATCGCCGATGCGCTGAAGGCGCCGCTGCTGGTGCTGCATGTGGAACATGCCGGCGGCGCGGAGGGGCCCGATCCCGGGCCGGCGCTGCAACTCGCCGAACGCCTCGGCGCGACGACCGAGACCGTGCTCGCCGACGACCTGCCATCGGCTATCCTGCAGGAGGCGCGGGCACGCAACGTCACGCATATCGTCATCGGGCGCGGGCGGCCGCCGGCCTGGCGGCGCTGGCTCGGGCGCACCCTGTCGGCGGCGCTGATGCGCGACGCCGCTGCCTTCACGCTGCATCTCGTGCCGCTGGCGGCCGGTGTGCCGCGCCGCGAAGGCACGGAACGCCGCGCATTGCTGCCCTGGCTGCGCTGGGCATTGGCTCCGGCGCTGGTCATCGCCGCGACACTCGTGGCGCTCGCCGTCGACGGGGTCGTGTCGGAAGGCGCGCTCGGCATGATCTACCTCGTGCCGATCGTCGCAGCCGCCGTGGCACTCGGCCCAACGCACGGCGCCGCGGCAGCGCTGCTGTCCTTCCTGGCCTGGAACTTCCTGTTCCTGCCGCCGCGCTACACGCTGGCCATCGCGGGCCCGCAAGATGTGGTGGGCGTGGTCGTCTTCGGGCTGGTCGCCCTGCTGCTGGCCGGCACGACGGGCGGGCTCGGCCGATCGATCCGTTCGGCGCGGGCGCGGATGCTCGGCCTGCGGCGCCTGGTGGAGTTCAGCCGGCGCCTCGGCGCCCCGGGGGATCGCGCCGATCTCGTGCAGGCGATCGCCGAGGAGGCGTCGCGCATCTCCGGTGTCCCCGCGGGCGTGCTGTTGCCGCTGCCCCCGGCGCCGGGAGAATCGGCACCCGAGCCCGTGCTGCGCGCGGCGGTGCCGATCGATGCCGAACCTGACGAGGCCTCGATGGCGGCGGCCCGCTGGGCCATGGCCAATCGCCGCGCGGCGGGGCATGCGACGGACACGCTGCCCGCCGCATCCTGGCAGTTCCGCCCGATGCAGACCGCACGCGGCCTCACCGGCCTCGTCGGGCTGCGGCTGCGCACGGGTGTCGCGCTCGACCCGGATACCGGCAAGGCGCTGGATGCGCTGCTTGACCAGGCGGCGATCGCACTCGAGCGCGCCGCACTGATGGAGGAGACCGCCCGCAGCGCCGCGCGCGCCGAGACCGAGGCGCTGCGCACGGCGCTGCTCAACTCGCTCGGCCATGACCTGAAGACACCGCTGACCTCGATCCGCGGCGCGATCGGCACCCTGCGCCAGCCAGGCGGCGCGCTGACCGAGGCCACGCGCCAGGACCTGCTGGCCACAGCCGAGGAGGAGACCGAGCGGCTGACCCGCTGGATCGGCAATATCCTCGACATGGTGCGCATCGAGAGCGGCCAGGTGATGCCCCGGCGCGAGGAGGTGGACTTGGCGGAAGCGGTCGCGACCGCGGCGACGAGGATGGGGCGCGCCCAGCAACGCGCCGTGCGGGTCGAGGTGCCGACGCACCTTGCCGTGCCGCGGCTGGATCCCGTGCTGCTCGACCAGGTGATGCAGAATCTGATGGACAATGCTCTGAAGTTCTCGGGCCCGGCCGGCGAGGTCGCGGTGCTGCTCCGGCAGGAGGGATCGGATGCGGTGATCGCGGTGCAGGATGACGGGCCGGGCATCCCGCGCGAGGATTTGCACCGCATCTTCGATCCTTTCTTCCGCGCCTCGCGGGCCGACCGGGTCACGGCGGGCAGCGGGCTCGGCCTCGCCATCTGCCGCGGCCTGGTGCAGGCCATGGGCGGGCGCATTTCGGTGGAAAGCCCCGTCCTGCCGCAGGGGCGTGGCACGCGCATGATCCTGCGGTTCCCCACGACATGAACGATCTCAAGGCGGCGCGCGTGCTGGTCGTGGATGACGAGCCGCAGATTCACCGCTTCCTCGGCCCGGCACTTGAAGCGGCGGGCTTCGTGCCGTTGCGCGCGGAAACCGCGGCGGACGGACTGCGGCTTGCCGCGGAGCGATCCCCGGCGATCGTGCTGCTCGACCTCGGCCTGCCGGACATGGATGGGCAGGCTGTGATCCCGAAGCTGCGCGCCTTCAGCAAGGTGCCGGTGATCGTGCTCTCGGCCCGTGACCGGGAGGCGGAGAAGGTCGCCGCATTGGATGCGGGGGCGGACGACTATGTGGAGAAGCCCTTCGCGCTGGGCGAATTGCTGGCGCGGCTGCGCGCGGTGACACGCCGCGCCGATGCCGCGGCGGGCGAGAGCACCGCCGCGGTGCTGCGTTTTGGCCCGCTGGAGGTCGATCTGCTGCGCCGTACGGCCAGGGTTGATGGCGGGGCGGCCCTGAAGCTGACGCCGCGGGAGTGGGACCTGCTGGCCGCCCTGTCCCGCGCCGGCGAGGGCCGCGTGGTCACGCAGCGGCAACTGCTGACGGCGGTCTGGGGGCCGGCCCATGTCGAGGACGCGCAGTATCTGCGCGTCTATATCGGGCAACTGCGCCAGAAGCTCGGGCCTGCGGCCGGGCTGATCACCACCGAGCCGGGCATCGGGTACCGGCTTGGCCTGCCCGCTTAAGGAGCGAGGACCGCCACTTGAAATCGAGGCGCCGGCTCAGCTTACCGGGATTCCGAGGGGGGGTGTGCTGGAGCGGGCGAAGGGAATCGAACCCTCGTCACTTGGTTGGGAACCAAGAGCTCTACCATTGAGCTACGCCCGCAACGCCCCCCGTATAGGCGGGGTCCGCCCCGGCGGGCAAGCCACCGGCTTGACCGCCGCCCCCGCCCGGGCGTAACGACAGGGTCGGCGGAAACGCCCCTCGCGATTTGTCCGGCCAGCTTGCGGCGAGGTCCCCGACCGGGACGCATCCCAACCGGATGCGGAAAACAAACGCGCTAAACGGCCGTGCGGGCGCCTTGCGTCCGCCGCCCCGCAAAGGGCCGGACGCCTCCTTTCCGTGAAGGTGCCTCCGATGGCCAAGTCCCGTTCCGAACGTCCGCTCCGCCCCGCCACGCTGCTGGTGCGCGGCGGGCAGATGCGCTCGGATTTCGACGAGACCTCCGAGACGATGTACCTCACCTCTGGCTTCGTCTACGACAGCGCGGCCCAGGCCGAGGCGACCTTCAACGGCACCGCCCAGCACTACCAGTATTCCCGCTTCGGCAACCCGACGGTCGGCATGCTGGAGGGCCGCATCGCCGACCTCGAAGGGGCGGAGGCTTGTCGTGCCACTGCCACGGGCATGGCCGCGGTGCATGCGGCGATGCTGTCGCACCTGAAGACCGGGGATCGCGTTGTCGCCTCCCGCGCGCTGTTCGGGTCCTGCCACTGGATCGTCTCGACCCTGCTGCCGCGCTACGGCATCGCGACGGAATTCGTCGATGGCGCGGACCTCAACCAGTGGGAAGCCGCGCTGTCGAAGCCGACGGCGCTGGTGCTGCTCGAAACACCGTCCAACCCGATGCTCGAGATCGTGGACATGAAGGCGGTCTGCGATCTGGCCCACATAGCCGGCGCGATCGTCGTGGTGGACAATGTCTTCGCCACGCCGTTGCTGCAGAAGCCGATGCAGTTCGGCGCCGATGTCGTCGTCTATTCCGCGACCAAGCATTTCGACGGGCAGGGCCGCGTGCTCGGCGGCGCGGTGCTGGGGTCGAAGAAGTGGGTCGAGGAGACGCTGCAGCCCTTCATTCGCAACACCGGCCCGTCGATCAGCCCGTTCAACGCCTGGACCATCCTGAAGGGGCTGGAGACGCTGCATCTGCGCGTGCCCGCCATGTGCCGCTCGGCCGTCGCGGTCGCCGACATGCTGGCCGAACGGGCGGAAGTGTCGCGTGTGCTGTATCCGTTCCGCGACGACCACCCGCAGCAGAAGCTCGCCATGGCGCAGATGAGCGCGGGCGGCACGCTCGTCACCTTCGACCTCAAGGGCGGCAAGGATGCCTGCTTCCGCTTCATGGATGCGATGCGGCTGATCGACATCTCGAACAACCTCGGCGATTCCAAGTCGCTCGCGACGCATCCCGCGACGACCACGCATATGCGCGTGGGTGCGGAGGAACGCGCGCGGCTCGGCATCACCGACGGCACGGTGCGCCTGTCGGTCGGGCTCGAGGATGTCGCCGACATCATCGACGACCTGTCCGAGGCGCTCGACGCAGCCGCCGGCCCGGCGGCGCGCGCGGCGGAGTAGGGCGCCATGGAGACCGAGACCTGGCTCGCCTTCGTCGCCGCCACCGTGGTCATGCTGGCGATCCCGGGGCCGACCATCCTGCTGGTGATCGGGCAGTCGCTCGGCGCCGGCAAGCGGGCGGCGCTGCCGCTGGTGGCGGGCGTCGCACTCGGCGACCTCACGGCGATCACCTTGTCGCTGGCCGGGCTCGGGGCGCTGCTCGCGGCCTCGGCCACGCTGTTCACTGTGCTGAAATTCGCCGGCGCGGGGTATCTGGTGTGGCTCGGCGTGAAGCTGTGGCGCGCCCCGGTCGAAGCCGGGGCATCCGCCCCGGTCAGCGCCCGGCGGGCGATGCGCGACGCCTATGTCGTCACCGCGCTGAACCCCAAGGGCATCGCTTTCTTCGTCGCCTTCGTGCCGCTGTTCGTCGATGCCGGCAGTCCCTTCCTGCCGCAGGCCGCGGTGCTGGTCGCGACCTTCGTCGGGCTGGCGGCGGTGAATGCGGCGATCTACGCGCTGCTGGCGGCCAGGCTGTCGGGGGCGGTGCGCCGCCCGGGCGTGCGCCGCGCCTTCAACCGCTGCGGCGGGACGGTGCTGGTCGGCGCGGGGCTTGCCACCGCGGCCATGCAGCGGGGCTGAGGCGCAGATCGGTTCCGCCGGCCGCCACCGCGGCTGTGCGGCCTGCGGGATATCCGCCCGGGTGGATCCCACCCGGGCGGATGCCGTTCAGGCGCGCCGCCGCAGCGTCAGCCCCAGCCCTGCCAGGCCGACGCCGAACAGCGCGAGCGACATGGGTTCCGGCACCACGGTGCTGGTCCGTTCCACGCGACCCACCAGCCCGGCCGAATTGGCCTTGTCCTCGGCAGTCCAGAATTCCGACACCGCATTGCCGTTGACCAGGAAGCCCTCGATATTCAGCGTGTACAGGTCCCCGCCGACGTTGAAGCTCTGGGACAGCGCGTTGTAGTTGACCTTCACGCGGTCGGCGCAGCCATTGACGTTCACGCCGACACCGTTCGCCCCGCCATTCGCGCAGGGACCGGCGCCGTTGTCCGTCTCCCAATGGTCGAAGTCGAACAGGAAGCTGAAGCTGCCGAGCGCATTGCCGTCGACGGCGATGTTCGCCTGCACCTGCAACTGGATCGAGGTGATGGAACTGCCCGCATTGATCGAAAAATTGAGATGCGTGAACGTCCCGAGGGCGAAGGGGTCGGTCGGGTTGGGCGGCAGCGTGACCGAAACGCCCGGCGGTGTCGGCGCGGCGTTGAAGTTGTAGCCGCTCTGCTGAGCCCCGCCGGTACCCCAGCGCGCGATTGGGTTGGCCGAGTTGTTGCTGCCATAGGTGACGTTCGCGGCCGGGTTGCCGTTCAGCCAGGTGCCCGTGATGCTGTCGATCGTGATGACCGTCGCTGAGGCGCCGAATGGCACCAATGCCGCGGCGGCGGCCGCACCCAGAAGCCAATGTCGCATAGAGTTCTCTCCTCGTTGCAGGGCGGCGCAGCAGGAAGGAGCCGGCATTGCGGGATGAGGATCCGCCTGGTGCGTCCGAGGTGGGTTGGTGCACGCCGTATGCCATTGAATAGGCTTTGGTTAACTATCTGAGGAATATCCTCAATATTTCGTGCGGCATGGATTGAGGTTGGTCTCGTAAAGAAATCCGACGTGTCATTCATGAATGTCTTCGTGAGATGCGGCGGGTTCGACGCACCATCTTCGCGTGAATTCGGCGGCGGATCGCGGGGCGGTCGGGTGTGGACACGACGAGGCCCCCGGCATCATATGGTTGGCGCGGAGAGCCAGAGGCCATGGCCAGGAAGGACGAGTTCAGCGCCACGACACGCGACATCCGCGTTTCCGTGCGGGCCTTCTACCTTGCCGACCAGTCGGAACCCGACCGCGGCCAGTTCGTCTGGGCCTATCGCGTGGAGATCGCCAATACGGGTCGGGAAACGGTGAAGCTGCTGCGTCGGACCTGGCACATCACCGACGCGCTCGGCCGCACCCAGACGGTGCATGGCGCAGGCGTGATCGGGGAACAGCCGGTCCTCGAACCCGGTGGGCGTTTCGAATACACCTCCGGCACGCCGCTCGCGACGGCGTCGGGCTTCATGCAGGGCGCCTACCACATGATCGTTACCGCCAGCGGAGAGGCCTTCGACGTCACCATCCCTGCCTTCAGCCTGGACAGCCCGCACCAGCCCTCGGGCCGGGTGCATTAACGAAGGCCATTGAGGAATCCCACGGGTTGCGGACCCGTGACATGGCCCCATCTGCGACGAGAGAGCGGCCACGCGGCGCCGTCGGCCCCGCGCAGCGCCCCTGGAAGGAAAGCCCGCCCGTGAATTTCCACCTGCCCGCAGCCACAACGGCCGAGGATGCCGCGACTACCCTTCCGCGCCCGACCCAGGCGGAAGCGGAGGAGGCGATCCGCACGCTGTTGCGCTGGGCCGGCGACGATCCCAGCCGCGAAGGCCTGCTCGACACGCCCAAGCGCGTCGCCAGCGCCTATCGCGAATGGTTCTGCGGCTATGAGGAGGATCCCGTCGAGCTGCTCGCCCGCTCCTTCGAGGAGGTGGAGGGCTATGACGAGATGGTCGTGCTGCGCGACATCCGGCTTGAGAGCATGTGCGAGCACCACATGTGCCCCATCATCGGCAAGGCGCATGTCGCCTATCTGCCGAATGGGCGCGTCGTCGGCATCAGCAAGCTCGCGAGGGTCGTGGAAGCCTACGGCAAGCGGCTGCAGATCCAGGAGAAGATGACGGCGCAGATCGCCAATACGCTGCTGGACGTGCTGCAGCCCAAGGGTGTCGCCGTGGTGATCGAGGCGGTGCACCAATGCATGACGACGCGCGGGGTGCACAAGACCGGCGTGTCCATGGTGACGTCCCGCATGCTCGGCGCCTTCCGCGACGACCCGTCCACGCGGCGGGAATTCATGTCGATGATCCAGGGCAGCCGGAATACCGGGGAGGGGTAGGGGCTGGCCGGACCACGCGTCTGCCTGGCCGACCTTGACCATCAAAATGTAAAGTGTTTAGTTTACGATTATGATTGCAGGAGGCGCCACCGATACTTTGGGTCAGCGGCTGCGCGCCGCCCGGCTGGTGCGTGCTGCGGAGGAACCACGGATCTTTTCGGTTCGTGCGGTGGCGGGCCGGCTGGGCGTGTCGGCGACCTACCTGTCCCTGGTCGAGCGCGGCGCGCAGCGGCCGACCGAGGCGTTCCTTCGGGCGCTGGCCGCCGATCTCGGGATCGAGGTGGAAGCGCTGCTGCCATTGGCCGGCCGGGTGGCGGAGGACGTCATCGCCGCGTTGCTCGCCCGCCCCGCCCTGGCCGAGGCCGTGCGCGCCCTGCGCGACCTGCCGGAGCCCGAGCTTCACCGCACCATTCGCCGCATCCGCGACGGCGACTGGTAACCCGAAGGAGACTGCCATGGCGCTTGGCCTCGACCGCGACACGCTGATCTTCGAGTTCCCCGAGATCCACCGCCATGCGGTGCTGCATGTGCAGTTTCAGCGCACGCTGCGCGTGCCGGATGATGGCAGGCGTCATCGTCTGCCGCCGGGCCTCGGGCGCTTTCCGGTGCGTGCGGTGGATGACCTTGACCCCGCGCGGCTGCCGGCTGGGTGGAAGGCGCATGGCGGGGTGGCGATGCCGATGTGGCAGGCCGAAGCGTCCTGGCTGAACTTCTCCTCGCCCAACGGCTATCCCTTCCTGCTGAAGGTCGCCGCGGGGAAGATCAACGCGGTGAACGGCAAGTCCTGGGACAATGTGCCGGATTTCGCCGACCAGGATTATGTCGAGGTGCCTGGCCAGCCCTGGCTCGACGGCTTCTGCGTCAGCAAGGGTGTGGTGCGGCAATTCGTCGCGATGCCCCTGGGCGAAGGATACACCGCGGAGCAACAGATCACGGGCAAGGCCGAGCACGGCGGGGTGCAACTGCTCGCGCATCCGCTGAAGGCGGCGGTGTGGGACGCGCGGCTGGAAGAACGGCGGCGCATGGAGGAACGGATGCATCGGGCGCTGCTGGCAGCCCCGATGGTGTGCGCCAACAGTGATATGCCGCGAGCGGCGTCGCTCTCCGCCAACATGGGCCTCGCCCCTGGTGGGTCGATCGTGCAGGAGATCGCCAAGGCGCAGGAAAAGCCGGCCGATTGGGAGGTCGCCGCGCGGTCGCGCTGCTTCGTGCATCTTGCCGACAGCCTGGCCTGGCGCGCCATCACCGGGGAGGCACCACCGACCGTCCCGCCCACCGCAGCCGACTACAAGCGTGCCGGCCTGCCCTGGTTCGAATGGTATGGCGACCGCCCGGCGAAGGAGGGTTCCTCCATCCTCGCCGGCCTCGCCTCGGTCTTCGCGATGGGCCAGAACAGGGGCGAGACGCCCCTGCCCGAGAACGAGGGCTTCGACCCGCCCGAACCAATCCGCCTCGGCCCCAAGGCCCCCGCCACCCTCGACGGCCGCTGGTAGGGCGCGGAAATCCGGCGGTCCAGGTGGCACTGCCACCTGGCGGGGGTCTCGGGGACAGCGCCCCCGAACCTTACATCCTCGCCTGCTCCACCCCCATAGCCGCCACCGCGCGCGCGATCGCCCCGGCGCGCGCGCAATCCACGCTGACGGGCCAGCGATCCTCCGGCGCGTGGAACCAGGGGTTCCTGCCGATCAGCGACAGGTAGCGTCCGCCGCGCGCCTCGATCTCATGCGCTTCGCCGTTCGCCTTGCCGCCGGTCACGATCTCCAGCGGTGGGCGTGGATGCCCGGCGGCCTCGAGCAGGGCAGCCATCCGTTCGGCGAGGCCCGGCACGTTGGAACGCACCGTCAGCCCTTCGTCCTCGGCGGCGCCGAGATTGGCGCCGAGATGGATCACCAGTGGCGCATCCGTCGCGAGGTGCGGTTCCGCCGCGAAGGCCTGGTGCGCGCCGATATGGCCGAGTTCATGCCCGCAGGTGGCGAGTGCCACCACGCCGCGCGACCGCTGCGCGCCGGCCAGCGCCTTCAGCGCCGCCAGCCAGGCGAGGATGCCGCCACCGCGTTCGGCCGTGCTGGTCCACCAGGATGTGCGCGGCGTCAGCAGCAGCAGGGGCGGCCCGCCGCCGGGTAGTTCGGCGCGGATGGAATTCGACACGGCACGTGCGCGCGCGCCGGCCACGATCATCCGCGCTTCCGCGCCTGCTTCGGCCAATGCCAGCAATCGCGGCGCGTCGCGGCCGGCCAGTTGCAGCACCGGCGGTCCGAAAGGCGCTTCGAGGTCATGCGCGTTCAGCGGGGCGAGGCCATCCGGCTTGGTGCGCAGCGCGATGACGATGCCCGCATGGCGGCTGCCTGCGCGTGCCTGGGCGAAGGCGTTGCCGGGCAGGGACGCGGCGGCTGGGTCCATCTCGGCAACGCCGATCGGCGCATCGGAACCGAGCGGGCCGAGCCGGCCGGTGATCCCCTCCGGTCCGGTGAGGCCACCGTCGAACAGGGGTAGGCCCTCGAAGGCGAAACCCGTACCGTCGAGTGTCGCTGTGCCGGGCGTCAGTCGGGTGAAGGGGGCGGGGAGCAAACGGGCATCGGCGCCCGCGGCCTCGGCCTTGTCGCGCAGCCAGGCAGCCGCGGCGGCATCGCCCTCGCCGCCGGTGCGGCGTTCCCCGAAGGCGTCGTAGTCGGCGAAGAAGGCTGACGGGTTCATTCGACGGTCGCGCCCGAGATCCGCACCAGGTCGCGCAGCCGCTGCACCTCGGCCGACCAGGCGGCGGCATAGGCGGCGGGGCTGTCCGAGAGGATGATCTCGCCGCCCTCGGCTTCGAGCGATGCGCGCAACGCGGCATCCCCCTGCACGGCGTCCCGGAAGGCGGCGTGCAACTTGCGTGTCACCGCCTCGGGCAGGCCGGCCGGGCCGACGACGGAGGAGGTGCTGGTCACGGGCGGGATGCCCGGGGCGACCTCGGCGAGGGTCGGCACGTCAGGCAGGGCCGTCATGCGCCGCGACCCCGCGGTGCAGAGGATGCGCACCGCCCCCTGCTGCTGCCTCGGCAGGGCGATGTTGCTGATGGCGAAGGCGAAATCGACCTCGCCCTGCTCGACGGCGAGCGTGGCCTGGTTGGCGCCGCGATAGGGAACATGGGTGCCCTCGGCGCCGATGGTCTTCAGCAGCGCCGCGCCCGCCATATGCGCCGGCGTGCCGACGCCGCCCGAGCCATACCGCAATCCCGGCGCTCGCTTCGCCGCGGCCACCAGCCCGGCCATGTCGCGCAGCGGGGATGCGGTGCGCACGGCGAGCACGGCCGGGTTCTCGGCGATCTCGGTGACTGGGGTGAAGTCGCGGAAGATGTCGTAGCCGGGATTGGACTGCATCACGGCATGGGTCACAGCGGTGCCACCGCCCCACAGCAGCGTGTAGCCATCCGGCGCGGCGCGGGCGACGGCCTGGGCGGCGATCAGCCCGCCGGCCCCGGCGCGGTTGTCGATGACGAAGGACCCGCCAAGCGGCCCGCCGGCCTTGGCGGTGATCAGCCGTGCCAGCGTGTCGGAGGACGCGCCCGGCGCGAAGGGCACGATCATGCGCACGGGGCGGGAGGGCCAGGCCTCCTGGGCGCGGGCAGGCGTCGCCACGAGGGCCGCCATTCCAACCAGTCCCGTGCGTCGCCGCATCCCGCTGCCCTCCCGATCCTTTGGCGGGACGCTAGGCCGGAATGGCCAGGCGGGGAACGGGCGCATTCGAAAACGTTGACGAAATTCCGGAGTCGCAACACGGCCTGCCGGCCGGGTTCTTCGGCCCGATACCCTGTATCGGGCCGCGAGCGCACAGCGCGACCGCGCCCAGCCCGCCAGCCGCTGCCAGCGCACCAGTGCAGGGCGCGCAAGCCAAGCGCGCGGATGCGTGCGCCGGCGCCTGAGGTCAAACAAAGACTCAAAGGGTCGCCAACGGCGACCGTTTGATTCAGGCGATGGCCTCGCCCTCGACCTCCACCAGGAAGGCCCCGCTGGCGAGCCCCGCGACGATCAGCAGCGTGCTGGTCGGCGCATGGCTGCCGAGGAAGGCGTCGCGCCGCCGCCGCCAAGCCGGGATCTGCGCGGGATCGGTCAGGAATACCGTCATCTTCACGAGGTTCCCGACACCCATCCCATGCGCGGCGAGCACCGCGCCGAGATTGTCGAGCGCCTGCATCATCTGGTCCTCGGCCTCCGCCACCGGCGTGCCGTCCGGCCGCAGCCCGACCTGGCCGGAGATGACGAGGCGCCGGCCCTCGCCCTCGATCAGCGCGGCCTGGGAGTAGCGGGACGCCGGCTTCGGCGCGCCATCGGGGTTCGAGAAGGTGACGCGGGCCATGGCCATTCCTCCGGTCAGATATCCGTCGAAGCAGGTTGCGATGGCGCCTCCGCCGGCGCCGGCGCGGAGACGCCGGGCTGTTCGGCTGGGGCCGGCCCGCGCAGCACGGAACGCAGGTTGCGCCGCAACTGGTATTCGAACTCGACATTCAGGTCGTTGCCGGCGAGGCGGACGATCTCCTCCGCGGCGCGGGCGCGTTCGGCCTGGTTGCCGGCGGGGCGCGTGGCGGTGCGGCGCACCTCGGCCTCGGCGAAGCCGGCGGGTGAGCCGTCCTCACCCACCACCTCCAGCCGGCAGCGCATCACGCAGGTCAGGCGCTCGGTCGCGGTGGTGAAGACGCCGCCCGACGCCGCGCTTTCGCGCGTGAGCGTCGCGATCTGGGTGCGGAAGCGGGCCACGCCGCCGCCGCCGGCCGCCGAGAGCCGGTCCTGCGCCATGGTCTGCACCACCACGGAAGGCACCAGCGGGGCAGGGGGCATGGTGCGCGTCGCGGAAGGATCGGTCGCCGGGATGACGTCGATCCGCCCGACGGCGAGGCGCAGCGGCGTCAGGTAGGAATAGGAGGGCGGGCCGGCGGGCGCGACGGCCACCGGTTCCTCCCGCCCGCCGCAGGCGGCGGTGGCGAGCAGCCCGGCCAGCGCGGCGCGGCGGTCGATCGCCATCAGCCCTCCTCCGTGCCGCGGATCTCGGCGCGGTCGAAACGGAAGCCGAGGTTGCAGAACTCGCAGGTCATGGTGATCACGCCGTCTTCGGCCATGTGGTCCAGATCCTCCGTCCCGAAGCCAGCCAACACGCCGGACAGGCGCGCGCGCGAACAACGGCAGCCATAGGAAAGGGCGCGGGCACGGTCGAGGGCAAGCCCCTCCAGGCTGAACAGGCGGTGCAGCAGCCGTTCGCCCGACAGCCCATCGTCGAGCAGTTCGGCATCGGTCAGCGTGGCGGCGAGTGCGACGGCGGTGCGCCAGGCGTCGTCCTGTGCTTCGGCGTCCATGCCCTGGACGAGGCCGCCAGCGCCGGCAACGCGTTCGATGATCAGCGCACCTGCGCGCCAACCGGCCGGCGTCAGGTCGCAGGCGAGGTGAACATGCGTCGCCAGCTGTTCCGAGGTGCGGAAATAGGTGTCCGTCATGTCGGTGAGGCTGTCGCCCTCGATGGCCACGAGGCCCTGGTAGCGGTCCATCTCCGCGCCCTGGTCGCAGGTGAAGGCGAGGTAGCCCTGGCCGAGCATGCCGGAGGCGGTCGGCGTCGCTCCATCGGCGATGAGTGCCTCCAGCCGCTCGGCATCGGCGCGGGCATAGCCGCGCAGCGCCCCGCCATCAGTGCAGTCGGCGAGCAGCATCGGCACCGGGCCATCCCCCTTGGCCTGCAGGGAGAAGGAGCCGCGGAACTTGAGCGCGGCGGCGAGCCCCGCGGTCAGCGCCAGCGCCTGGCCCGCCAGCGAGGTGACGGCCGGGTGGTTGTCATGGCGCGTCAGCAGCGCATCGGTGAGCGGGCCGAGGCGCACGAGGCGCCCGCGCACCGGCTTGTCGCGCAGGTGGAAGGGCTGCACGCCGCGCGGCACCACGATGTCGGGCACCGGGGGGCGGTCATGGTTGAGGAAGTCGGGGGTGGGGGAGGGTTCGGTAGGGCTGGACACCGGGCCTAGATAGGGCGGGAGGGGGGGGCGGGAAAAGGCGGGGAGGATTGAGGAATCCAGCTTTTTGGGCATTTCGGAGGCGAAGCGGCCGAAATGCGGTCCCCAGGGCGGGGGCCTTGGGGCGGCACGGCGGGCGTTCAGGATCATGGTCCTGGGGCGTGCCGCCGCGAAGACATCAAGGATTCAAGGCGGTTGGCGGTATCCGGTGCCGTATCGCCTCGTCGCGGAACGTGTCGAAATGAGCTGGTCCGAAGGCGTGCAGGCACCGCTGGTGCCGATCGACCAAACCAACGTGACCGCGTGGCCCGCACGATAATGAGATCGGCCGGGAGGGGGCCGACGGCGTCCGGGCTTCCGCCGCTGGGAACGGCGCTTCAACCAAGACAGCGCCGAACCCTCGCCGCGCTTCAGCGAGCGTCCATTCCTGCGAATTCCGCGATCAACCCTCCGCCTCCATTGCGAGGAGGGCAAAACTCGCGAGCCAGTGCTCGCCCATGTAGTCGTCGAAGAGATGCGGCAGGCTCGCCGCGAGATGCGCCGCCGCAGCGTCTTCCATTGCCGCGCGGCGTGCATCTGCCATCGGCAGTGTCCGGGCGAGGGCACGGAAGCACCAGGCACGGCTGAGGTTCAACCCATCGAGATGGGCGATCTTTCCGTCGCTGCGGTCGGTCGCCACGGCCGGCGTGAACAGCGTCGCCGGCTGCCGCGCTGCGAGCCGCGGCAGGAAGCGGTTGAACCAGTGTGCGAAGGCAGCGGGCGGCAGCAGCCGGCGCAGGCATTCGGCCTCGATCAGCGCGGAGGAAAGGAAGTCGTCCCCGCCCGGCTCGCCCCAGGCGAGGCAGTCGGCATCGTCGCCATACCAGCGCAACGCCGTCGCGCGCAGCAGGTCGAGCAGGGCCGCATCGCCGCACCCCTCCGCATAGTCAGCTGCCATGCGCAGGCCGAAGGCGGTGTTGAAATGCGTGCCGACGCGCACGGGATAGGGGGCGATCGGCAGGAAGTCGCGGTAGCGCTGCGCGAAGATCTCCGCGAGCGGTGCCATCGCCTCGGCCCATCGCGTCTGAGGCAGCGCGGCGAGTTCATGCGCGAGCTTCAGCAGCCAGCCCCAGCCATAGGGACGCTTGAAGCCCAGCAGGGTCGGCGCGGCCAGGTAGCGGCATTCGCCCGCGATCTTCTCCGGCACCAGTTGCCGGTCGAACAGTGCACGGATGGCGCCGGCTTGCGCGCCGCCGGGAAAACGCCGCAGCACGCGTGCAAGAAGCCAGTAGCCATGCACGCAGGAATGCCAGTCGTAGCTGCCGTAGAAGACAGGATGCAGGACCCTCGGTGTCTGCGCATCGCCGGGGCCTGACAGCACATGGTCGGGCTTGTTGGGATACTCGCGCTCGACATGCCCGAGGGTGACCTCGGCAAAGCGCGCGGCGGTGTCGGCGGTAGGTGTATCCAACATCGGTATCTCAGTTCTGTGGTGAAAGGGCGGCGCCTCGCCGACGCGCCAGGAGGGATTGGAGCAGACGCGGCAGGGTATAGATCGGCAACTGCGTGGCGGCGAAATAGAGCGCCGCGGCGGGCGAGATGGCGCCGCCGAGCACGGACCACACCAGCCCGACATTGCGGTTGCCGAATAGCAGCGCTGCCGTCGCCCGCTGCGCGAGGGTGCCCGGCAGGAGCAGCATGCCAAGGCCCTGCAGACCCAGGTTCACCGCGAAGGCGAGGCCGACCTGCCCGAGCGCCGTGAGCGGTTCCGCCAGCAGCCGCGCCTGCAGCCCCGCCATGGCCGACAGCGCGAACAGCAGCAGCGCGGCGAGCAGCAGCGCGTCCAGCACCGCCCCCTGCCGTTCGAGCGTCGCCGCCGCGTGACGCCGGAGCGGCAAGGCGATGCAGGCGGCGCCGCCGATCAGGACCACCAGGCGCAAGGCGAGATCCAGCGGATCGAGCGCCAGCCCGCCGACGATCATCGCTGCCAGCGGTATCGTCAGCGGGGCAAGCGCCATGGCGGCCAGGGTCGTCACCAGGGCCATTGCCTCGTCCAGGCGCAGCATCCGCGCCACCGCCGCGTTGCCGATGGAAGGCGGCGCGGCCACGGCGAGCACCAGGGCCAGCGCCATCTCGGGGGAAAGGCCGAGGAAACGCGCCAGGACGCCCATGAGCAGCGGGCACGGCAGCATGATGAGCAGGGGCAGGGCCAGCACTGCGGCGGGGCGCGCCAGGGCACGGCGGAACTGCGCCGCATCCACGCGCAGCAGGCTGCACAGGATGAGCAGGAAGATGGCGAGCGGCATGGCCGGCGCCGCTCGTTCGGCGAGCCAGGGCCAGGCGAGGCCCACCAGGGCGCCGAAGGCCAGGAGGCTTGGCCCGTGGCCGGTCAGGGCGGCGAGGAAATGTCTCATGCAGGGGCTGCCTTTGCGATCGGCACGCCTATAGGCAGGCGACCACCCATCACCTAAATCGATAATTGCCATGCCAGACATCGTCCCGAAGAATATTGCTGCCGTGGACCTCAACCTCCTCCTGGCCTTCGAGGCCATGCTCGAGGAAGGCAACGTCACGCGCGCCGGGCGCAGGATCGGCCTCGCCCAACCGTCGATGAGCAGCGCACTGGCCCGGCTGCGGGCGCTCTTCGACGATGAACTGTTCCGGCGCGACGGCAGGGGCATGCGGCCGACCCCCAAGGCGCTGGTCCTGGCCGAGCCGATCCGCGAGGCTCTGCGCCAGGTGCGGCTGGCCCTCGCGCAGGGCTTCGGCTTCGAGCCGGCGAAGGCCCACCACCGCTTCCGGCTCGCCGTGACGGATTATGGCGACCTGATCGTCATACCTCCGCTCATCCGCACGTTGCGGCAGCGGGCGCCGGGCGTGGATATCGAGGTGCGGCCCATCGTCGATCCCGCGCAGGCCGTCGCGCAGCTCGAACGCGGCGACATCGACGCCATGATCGGCGGCCATCTGCCCCTGCCGAAGGACGGCGCCAGGCACCGGTTGTTCGAGGAGCGCTTCGTCTGCCTGCGTGACGTCGCACAGGTGGCGGCGCATGCGGCAATGGATCTCGCCGGCTATGCGGCGTTGCCGCACGCGCTCTTCTCGGCCTCCGGCGGCGATGGCGCGCCGGCGGTACTCGATGCGCTGTTGCTACGGCATGGCCTGCGCCGGCGGATCGCGGTGGTATTGCCGCATATCACCGCATTGCCCTTCGCCATCGCAGGCACGGACCTGGTCGCCGCTGCCGCCGAGCGCGTGGCGCGGCGGCTGGCCGCGCCTGCCGGCATCGCGACGCTGCCCTTGCCGGCTGAAGTGCCGCCCTTCGACATCGACCTGCTCTACACCCGGCGAGGATCGGCCAGCGAGGCGGTGCGCTGGCTACTGGCCCTGATCGCTGAGGTCGGCGAGCACATCGATTGTGGTTGAGGCCTGTCGGCCTGAGGTGCCCAGCGAGAGCGGGCGGGGCGATCAGACAGTGTTCAGGCGGCTTGGCTTTCGATGACGGGCGTGAATCGGTGGGAGCCGGGCCAGCATTCTTGAGACGCTCCGTTCCCGCCGCCCCGCGCTCCGAGCCAGAAGCCAACCTCACCACCCGGCACCAGGTGACGGTTTCCAAAGGCCTCGGGCCTTTGGCGGGGTGGTCTGGAGGGGCGGGGCCCCTCCAGCGCGATCACCCCGCACCCAATGCCCACAGCAACACGCCCTTCTGCGCGTGCAGCCGGTTCTCCGCCTCGTCGAACACCACCGATTGCGGGCCGTCCATCACCTCGTCGGTGATTTCCTCGCCGCGATGCGCCGGCAGGCAATGCATCGCGATCGCATCCGATGCGGCATGCTTCAGCAGCCCGGCGTTGAGCTGATACGGCGCCAGCAGATTGTGCCGCGCCGGGGCCTTGCCGTCGCGCTCGTCGGACATCGACACCCAGGCATCCGTCACCACGCAGCGCGCCCCGGTCACTGCCGTCACCGGGTCGTTGGTGAGCTCGATCTTCGCACCCTGAGCGCGCGCCCATTCGACCAGTCCGGCGGGCGGGGCCAGTTCCGGTGGGGTCGCGATACGCAGGATGAAGCCGAAGCGCGCGGCGGCCTGGATGAAGGATTGCGCGACGTTGTTGCCATCCCCGGTCCAGGCGACGACCTGGCCGGCGATCGGGCCGCGATGCTCCTCGAAGGTCATCACGTCCGCCATGATCTGGCAGGGGTGCGAAACATCCGTCAGGCCGTTGATCACCGGCACCGTCGCGTGTTCCGCCAACTCGCGGATCTTCCGCACGTCATCGGTGCGCAGCATGATCGCATCGACATAGCGCGACAGCACGCGCGCCGTGTCCTTCGGCGTCTCGCCGCGGCCCATCTGCATGTCGCGCGACGTCAGCACGACGACGTCGCCGCCGAGCTGGCGCACGCCGACCTCGAAGGACACGCGGGTGCGGGTGGACGGCTTCTCGAACAGCAGGGCGACGGTTTTGCCGGCAAGCGGCTTGTCCTTCACTTCGCCACGCTTGGTCCGCGACCCGAGTTCCAGCATGTGCCTCAGGGAGGCGCTGTCGAAATCCATGATTTCGAGGAAGTGGCGGGGGGCCGCAGGCCCCCCGTCGATCGGCTTGAGCATTGCGCTCACTTCGCCGCCACCTTGGAGGCGGACGGCGTCATGCGGCGGCAAGCGCGGTCGAGCAGGTCGACCGCCTCATCCGCCTCGGCCTCGGTGATGATCAGCGGCGGGGCGAGACGCAGCACGTTCATCCCCGCAGCCACCGTCAGCAGGCCCTCGGCGACCGCGGCGGACTGCATCTCGCCGTTGCTGACCTCGGGCTTCAGCTTCAGCCCGCAGAGCAGGCCGCGGCCGCGCACGGCCTCGACCACGCTCGGGTGCTTCGCGACGAGGCCTTCGAGGCCGCGCCACAGATGCGCCGAGACACGCTGCACGCCATCGAGGAAGCCCGGCGCCAGCACGACGTCGAGCACCGCGTTACCGGCCGCGCAGGCGAGCGGATTGCCGCCATAGGTCGAGCCATGCGTCCCCGGCTTGAGGAACTGCGCGACCTTTTCCTTGGCAAGCACGGCGCCGAGCGGGAAGCCGCCGGCGATGCCTTTCGCCGCCGACATGACGTCCGGCTCGATCCCGGCCCATTCATGGGCCCAGAGCTTGCCGGTGCGCCCCATGCCGGACTGCACCTCGTCCAGCGCCATGATCAGCCCGTACTCGTCGCAGACCGCGCGGATTTCCTGGAGGAACCGGTCAGAGGTGGGGCGCACGCCGCCCTCGCCCTGCACCGGCTCGATCATGATCCCCGCCGTCTTGCCGCTGATGGCCGATCGCAGCGCGTTCATGTTGTCGAAGGGCACGTGCTGGAAGCCCTCGACCGGCGGGCCGAAGCCGGCGAGGTATTTCTCATTGCCCGTCGCGGCGAGCGTCGCGAGCGTGCGCCCGTGGAAGGCGCCCTCGAAGCAGATGATCTCGTAGCGCTCGGGGTGGCCGGTCTCCGCGTGGTATTTGCGGACGGCCTTGATCATCCCCTCATTCGCCTCGGCTCCGGAATTGCCGAAGAAGACGCTGTCGGCGAAGGACGCCGCGACATGGCGCGCGGCGAGCTTCTCGGCCTCGGGGATGCGATACAGGTTCGACACATGCATCACCCGGCCCGCCTGGTCGGCGATCGCCTTGATCAGGTGCGGGTTGGCATGGCCGATGGAGGAGGTCGCGATGCCCGCGCCGAAATCCAGGAATCGTCGCCCATCCACCGTCCACAGGCGCGCGCCCTCGCCCCGCTCGAAAGCAAGGTCGGCACGGTTGTAGGTCGGCATCAGGGCGGGGATCACTGAAATCCACTCTCCGCTTCTTCCTTCCCGCGGACAGCCGCGACCATCGCGGCGCTGGCGCGAAGGAAAGGCGGGAGACTAACCGCAACTCGGCGGGGGGCGAAAGGTCAGGACGAAGAATTTGCTTCGGGGGCGCCACGCCGAGGGGGCGTCGCCCCCTCGGGCTCCCCCACCAGGGGGCAACGGCCCCCTGGACCACGAGGTTCACAGGCCGGGTGCGCTCGGGTTGCGGCGCAGCGGCGCACTGGCGGGGTCGACGGCACGCTCGACCATCGTGCCCCGCGGGTTGCCTGGCGTGCCGTCGCGCTGGGCGGGGTAGGCGCCGGACATGTTGGTGCCGAGCACGCGGTCGGTCGTGCGGCCGGCCGCCGAACCCGGCGGGTCGCCCTGTTGGCGGTCGGTCACATCGCAGGCAGCGAGGCCGCCGATCAGCAGGATGGCGGCAGCGGCGCGGGGCAGGATCGAGCGGGGCATAGGGTCATTCCTTGTGACACTGATGCCCGTTCAACGGGACTATCCCCGGAAAGGTTGCGCGCCGCCTCAGGCCGGGTCGCCGTGGTCGGCCTGCAGGCCGGCGGCCTCGATGCCCGCGATGCAGCATTCCTCATCCTTGGGCGACGCATCGCCGCTGATCCCGACCGCGCCGAGCAGCACGTTGTTGGCGTCGCGCACCAGCACGCCGCCTGGCACCGGCACGGCGCGGCCGCCGGTCAGGTCGGACAGGGCGTTGGTGAAACCGGGCACCGCCTGGGCGCGGCGGGCCAGTTCGCGCGTGCCGAAGCCCATCGCCAGAGCGCCGAAGGCCTTGCCGGTGGCAATCTCGGGGCGAAGGATCGAAGCGCCGTCCTCTCGCTTCGCCGACTTCAACTGCCCGCCGGCATCGAGCACCACCACGCAAAGCGGCAGCAGGCCGAGCGTACGTCCCTTGGCCAGTGCGGCGGTGGCGATGGTCTCCGCCTGGGCGAGGGTCAGGCCGTTGATGGCAGCGGGATGGGCGGGCTGGGGCATGGGGACGGTCTCCGTGATCGAACCATCTCCGATAGGCGGCCCGGGCGCGGCCGTCCAGGCGAAGCGGCTACCGCGACGGTGCGGTGACCGGCGGCGTCTGCGGAGCGCGCGCCCCGGCGGTTGCGTGGCCCTCCATGCCCTGCGGTGTCGTCCCGGTCGCGTTCGGCTGGTCGAGCCCCGCCGCCGACCCATCCGTGCCGCGATTGACGGCGTGGGGGGAGATGGTGCGTGGCGGGTGATTGCCCGGGCCGGCATCGCGGCCGACGGAATCCTCCTGCCCCGGCTGTGGGCCACCCTGCTGCGGCGGCGTGACGGTCTGCGCCACGACGAGCGTGCCAGTCAGCAACAGAATGGGCAGCAGATGGAACGGGTGCATCACATCCTCCGGCATGTCTGCCGGGTTCAACGGCCGCGATGGGCGGGGGGTTGCGCGTGGGCGGGTCAGCGCCGGCGCGGGCTGCGGGACTGGCCGCAGAGCGTTTCGCAGGGCACGCCATCACGGTCCCGGTCGAGCCGCGCGAGGCCGCATTGCTGAAAATGGAACATCGCCTCGGCGCAACTGTTCATCTGGGTGCAGTAGGTCTTCTCGCCGCAGCGCCAAGTCTGGCCCGGTCCGGAACGCGGCGGCATCTGCCCCGAGCCCTGCTGCGCGGCGGCAGGTCCGGCGATCAGTACGAACAGCGCTGCGGCGGCGCGCGAGGCTCGGCCCATGCGCGGCATCCTCCTCCACCGCGCCAGGCTGCACCGTGCGGGGTCGCTGCCGCAACGACGTATGTCGCGGCCGCTTGGGCGCACCGGCGGCGCATGCGACAAGGCGGCCATGACCGCAGACCGGGACGGACAGGACACGCGCGGGCGCCGGCAGCCGCGCCCGGCCGGCAAAGCGCCAACCGAGCCCCGGCTGCGGGAGGCCGCGCTCGCCCACCTCGCCCGCTTTGCGGCAACCGAGGCCGCCCTCCGCCGGGTACTGGAACGCCGTGTGGACCGCTGGGCCCGCGCCGCGGAGGCCGAGGGCCAGCCGCGCGAG
>NZ_JBYCZL010000023.1:0-101330 GCF_057586215.1 Roseomonas sp. SRI_022 | reverse complement strand
GGCTGACCGGAACCGGGGCCGGGGCGGCTGGCGACGCGGCCGCACCGGTCGCGGTGGGGAACAGCCGCAGGCCGGCGCCGATCGCGGCCGCGCCATCGGCGCCGACCGCGCCGAAGGGCATGACGGCGGGCCGGCTGTCGCCTGGGCCCTTCTGGGCGGTCGCAAGATCCGGCGCGGCGATCAGGCCGATCAGCGCGGCGGCGGTGGTCAAAAGGCGTCGAGACATGCTGCACGTCCCTGCCGGACATTCGATGCGATCAAGGATCGGCCCGCGCGGCGCCGAGTTCAAGCACCGCGCCCGTCGCGACGCATCGCGGCGTGAAGGATTTCGGCGCCGGATCCGCCGGGTCGGCCCTTCGCCCTGCCGATGATGCGCTCATCGGCAAGGCCTGGCCGCGTTACTCGAAGCGGGCAGCTTCCTCGAAGGCCAGGCGCGGGTTGCGGGCGAACAGGCCCTCCGGGTCGCCATAGCCGAGATTGACCAGGAAATTCGACTTCCAGCGCGTCCCGGCGAAGAACAATTCATCGACCTTGGCGTTGTTGAAGCCGCTCATCGGACCAGCATCGAGGCCGACCGCGCGCGCCGCGAGGATCAGGTAGGCGCCCTGCAGCGAGCCGTTGCGGAAGGCGGTCTGCTCGGCGAAGGACGGGCTGGAGGTGAACCAGGACTTGGCGTCCGGCGAGTGCGGGAACAGCACCGGCAGCTTGTCATAGAAGTCGAGGTCGTAGGCGACGATGACGGTGACCGGGGCGTTCATGGTCTTTTCCATGTTGCCGGCGGACAGCGCTTCCTTGAGCTTCGCCTTGCCTTCCGGCGTGCGCACGAAGACGAAGCGGGCGGGGGAGGCGTTGGCGCTGGTCGGCCCGAACTTCAGCAGCTCGTACAGCTCGTGCAGCTTGGCATCCGGCACCGGGCGGTCCTGCCATTTGTTCTGCGTGCGGGCCTCGCGGAACAGCTGGTCGAGGGCGGCGGCGTCGATCGTCTCATGGGCCATGGTGATGTCCTGAATGTCGAAGGGTCGATGGCACCGCATATGACCGATGGCCGCAATCCCGCCAGGGGGCGCGGCCGATGGCGGCGATCAGGGATGTGAATGATGGGTATGGGGCCGGCCCCTTGGCCCGATGCGGCGCATCGGGCCAGGAGCGCAAGGCGCGACCGCGCCCAGACCGTCAGCCGCCGACAGCGCGCCAGAGCAGGGCGCGAAGGCAAGACGGCCGGATGGCCGGCGCCCGCCGTCTGAGGGATCAAGCAAAATCTCACCGACGGTCGCCCGAGGCGACCGTCGGGTATCAGGCCTCGACCTGCTCCACCGCGACCACTTCGGGGACGTAGTGGCGCAGCATGTTCTCGACGCCATGCTTCAGCGTGGCGCGGGAGGACGGGCAGCCCGAGCACGCGCCCTGCATGCGCAGCCGCACGATGCCGTCGCGGAAGCCGAAGAAGGTGATGTCGCCGCCATCGCCGGCGACCGCCGGGCGGACGCGGGTGTCGAGCAGTTCCTTAATCTGCGCGACGATCTCCTCATCGGCGGGATCGAAATCCGCGCCATGCTCGCCATCGGCCTCGCCGTCTTCCATCACCGGCATGCCGGACAGGAAATGCTCCATGATGGCGCCGAGGATGCGCGGGCGGAGCATGGTCCAGTCGGCATCGTCGGTCTTGGTGACCGTGACGAAGTCGGCGCCGAGGAAGACGCGCGCGACATCACCCACCAGGAAGACGCGCTCGGCGAGCGGGGAGCGTCCGGCGGCCTCGGCGGCCGCGATGAAGTCGGCGGTGCCGCGGTTGCCGAGCACGTCGCGCCCGGGCAGGAACTTCAGCGTGGCGGGGTTGGGGGTCGCTTCGGTCTCGATGAACATGGCGATGTTCCGGGTGTGATCATCAATCCCGACCTATGTGGTCCGGAATCCCCCGGGGCGCAACCTTCGAGCAACCGGTGCCTGCCACGCCGCCAGGGCATCCCTGGTGCCGCGGGGCCCGGAAACCCAGGTTGACGCCCTGCATCGAACCGGAAGCGCACAGCGCGACCGCGCCCCGACCATCAGTCGCCGCCAGCGCACCAGTGCAGAGCGCGAAAGCCAAGGCCCGCGGATGCGGGCCGCCCGGCGCTTGGGGGTCAAACAAAAGCGGCCCGAGGCTGCGGCCTCGGGCCAGGAGCGCAAAGCGCGACCGCGCCCAGACTGCCCGTTGTCGCCCGCGCACCAGTGCAGGGCGCGAAGGCAAGCCGCGCGGATGCGCGGCGCCCGCCGTCCGAGGGCAGAAAAAAGACTCACGTGATCCGCTGGAGTTCCTTCTCGTCCAGCGTCCCCGGCACCAGCGTCATCGGGACGGTCAGCCGGCTGGAATAGCGGCCGGTCAGCGCGGTGATCAGCGGCCCTGGCCCGCCACCGCCCGGCGCCATGGCCAGCACCAGGATGGAGATGCGGGGGTCCTCCTCGAGCAGCTTCAGCAGCTCGTCGCGCGGCTCGCCCTCGCGGATGATCAGGATGGGGAAGCCGCCGGTGATCTCATTCACCTCGGCGGCGAGGGCGGAAAGCATCTTCTCTGCCTCCTCCCGCCGTTCCTCCTGCATCATGACGCCGACGCCGGCCCATTCGACCAGGCCGACGGGTTCGACGACGCGCAGAAGCGCCACGCGCCCGCCGCCCTTGCGTGCGCGCAGGCAGGCATAGCGCATGGCCACCGCGCGTTCGGGGCTGTCATCCACCACGACCAGGAAGATGCGGTCCCGCTTGGCGGCGGTGGCGGCTGCGGCGGCTTCCTCGCTTCCGGGCATCGCGAACCTCAGTTACGGCGGAACATCACGCTGCCGAACCACCCGGCGAGGGCGGCCAGCAGGATGCAGACCACACCATAGACGACCGGCGCGGTGCGCGCGACGTAGGCGATCGACGCCGCCGTGCCGACGCGATCGACGCGCAGGTACAGTTCCTGCCGCGCGACGATCCGCCGTTCGCGCACCAGCAGCACCTCGACGCGGTAATCGCCCGTCTGCACGGTGTCGGGGAAGGACACGCGGGCGCTGAACAGCCGCCCGCCGGCGACGTTGACCGGGGCGGCGTATTCCTGCCAGCGGCCATCCTGCTGCTTCAGTTCCAGCAGCGCGGCCCGGAAGGCGGGCGCCTGGCTGCCGCTGGCGCGCAGCGGCAGGGAATCGAGGCCAAGCCGCCCGGCACGGCGGGTATCCTCCGGCAGCACCTCCCACACCGGGCGGGTGGCGGCGATGGCATAGAAGCCCGGCACCTCGCGGAACACCGCCGAGGGGCCGTTGAGCCAGAACCCCAGCACATTGACCTTGCGCCGCACCACCGTCGCCTGCGACGGGCCCCAGGCGACGACGACCACGTCGTCCCCGCTCTCAGGCCCGATCAGCCGTTCGGTCGCACCGAAGACCATGACGGAGGATCCGGTGAAGCCGGTGGTGATCTCGACCCGGTCGGTGGAGAGGTCGGCGGTGAGCTGCGGGGTATTCGCCGCCGCCGCCGCTGCCTGCGCGGCGGGGGCGGCCGGGGCCTGGGCCTGGGCCGCGCCGGCGAGCGCGAGCAGCAGCACCAGCCCACGCGCCGCGGCGCGGATCACGGTGCCGGCCCGATGGCGAACAGGTTCTCCGGCGTGCGCACCAGGTCGTAGAGCAGCCCCAGCGCCACCGACAGCACCAGCATGCCGAGCAGCGCGCGCGTTTCCTCCCCGCGCAGCTTCGTGCCCATCGAGGCACCGAACTGCGCGCCCACCACCCCGCCTGCCAGCAGCAGCAGGGTCAGCACGATATCGACGCTGCCCACCTGCACCGCCTGCAGCAGCGTGACGTTGGCCGAGACGAAGACGACCTGGAACAGCGAGGTGCCGATCACCACCGAGGTCGGCATGCCGAGCAGGTAGATCATGGCCGGCACCAGCATGAAGCCGCCGCCCACGCCCATCACCGCGGACAGGATGCCGATGCCGAAGCCGACCAGCAGCGGCGGCACGACGGAGATGTACAGGCGCGACTTGCGGAAGCGGATCTTGAAGGGCAGGCCGTGCAGCCAGGTGTGTTCATGCGCCTTCGCGGCGGCCACGCCGGTCCGGCGGCGGCGCAGGATGGCGCGCACGCTCTCGCGCACCATCAGCACGCCGACGGAACCGAGGATGACGACGTAGAAGATGGCGACCGCAAGGTCGACCTGGCCGGCCTTGCGCAGGATCGCGAATAGCTGGACGCCGAGCGCCGAGCCTACGAAGCCGCCGACCAGCAGCACCACGCCCATGCGCGCATCGACATTGCCGCGCCGCCACTGCGCCATCAGCCCGGAGACCGAGGCACCAAGCGTCTGGTTCGCCCCCGACGCCACCGCGACGGGGGAAGGGATGCCGATCAGGATCAGGATGGGCGTCAGCAGGAAGCCGCCGCCGACGCCGAACAGGCCCGACAGCCAGCCCACGCCAAAGCCGATGCCCAGCAGCAGCAGGCCATCCACACTCATTTCGGCAATCGGCAGGTAGACCTGCAACGCGTCCGGGCCTCGATAGCAACAGAGCTTCGTCCAGCGGGGTTTGAACCCCGCGGGCCGAAGCGACAAGGCATAATCGACCGGCTGCGAGGCAGGATTGCGGCAGCAGCCCGGGCCGAACGCCGCGACGCCGATGGAGGCACTGTTTGTTACCGCCGCATTCGGCGCATTCTGGCGCCCGGCACCAGGGCGCGGCATTCCTCCCCGGCGCCGGACGTCCCGAACGCGCTTCACGAGGCACCGACCATGATGCTGACCCGTCGTCTCCTGCTCGGTGCCGCGCTGGCCGCGCCGGCGCTGCGCCCCGGCCTCGCGCAGGCCGCGCACCGGCTGCGGCTGGTGCATGTGAACGACTTCCACAGCCGCCATGAACCGGTGGCGCGCGCGACCGGCGCGGCCTGCCGGCCGAACGACCCCTGCCTCGGCGGCTCGGCGCGGCTCGCCGGCGCCATCGCCGCCGCGAAGGCCGAAGCGCAGGCGGATGGGCGCGGCGTCGTCGCGGTGGATGCCGGCGACGAGTTCATGGGCAGCCTGTTCTATACGCAGCATCGCGGTGCGGCCGAGCTCGCGGTGATGAAGGCCTGGGGCTGCGAGGCGATGACCTTGGGCAACCACGAATTCGACAATGGCGCGGCGAACCTGGCGCGCTTCGTCGCGGGCGCCGATTTCCCCATCCTCGCATCCAACATCGACACGCGCGCCGAACCCGAACTCGACGGCAAGCTGCGCCCGTGGTGGGCGACGATGCGCGGCGGTGCGCGCATCGCCTTCATCGGCGTGACGACGCCCGAGACGCCGCTGCTCTCCTCCCCCGGGCGCAACCTGCGCTTCACCGACCCGGCCGAGGCCGCCGCCCGCGCCATCGCCGAGATCCGCGCCACTGGCCCCGCGACGATCGTGCTGCTGTCGCATCTTGGCTACGGGCATGATCGGGCGATCGCCGCACGGGTGCCGGGGATCGACATCATCGTCGGCGGCCATTCACACACGCTGCTCGCCAATGAACCCGATGCCGACGGGCCCTTCCCGGTGCTGGTCGATGGGCCGGACCGCAGCGTGCGCATCGTGCAGACGGGGGCCTATGGGCGGTTCCTCGGCATGCTCGACCTCGATGTCGCGGCGGATGGGCGCCTGGTGGCGATGGGCGGCGGCTGCGCGCCGATCGGCGCCGCCTTCCCCGAGGATGTCCGCGTCGCGGCCATGGTCGCCGAATTCGCCCGGCCGCTGGCGGAAACGCGCCGCCGCGTGGTCGGCACGCTGCCGGCGGCGATGGGCAATGCGGAATGCCGGCGCGGCGAATGCCTGCTGGGCAATCTGGTGGCCGAGGCGATGCTGGCCCGCGCGCCGGGGGCGGAGATCGCCGTCACCAATGGCGGTGGGCTGCGCGCCGGGCTGCCGGGCGGGCAGGTGACCTATGGCGATGTGCTGACCACGCTGCCCTTCGGCAACACCGTCGCGACCATGGGGCTGCGCGGGGCGGATGTGCTGGCGGCGTTGGAGAACGGCCTGTCGCAGGGTGCCGACACCGCCGGGCGCTTCCCCCAGGTCGCCGGCATCCGCTTCGTCTGGGACCCCGCCGCGCCGCCGGGCAGCCGGGTTCGCATGGCCGAGGTGGCGCAGGGCAGCGCCTTCGTCGCGCTCGATCCGGGGCGGGTCTATCGCGTCGCGACCAACGACTTCATGCGCCGCGGCGGCGATGGCTACGCCATGTTCCGCGACCGCGCGCTCGATCCCTATGACGGCGGCGTGCTGGTGGAGGAAGCGTTGGCCGAGGTGATCGCGGAAGGCCGGGGTGCGGCCATGACGCTGGATGGGCGGATCACGGCACGCTGAACAGCCGCGGAATGATCCCTTGTGGCCTGACCGGACAGGTGCGCTAGCGTACCTGTTGCGGAACCGGGTTCCGTGTTGACGACATGGAAGTGGGAGTTGAATGCATGTCACGTAAACTGACCGCCGAGTTCATCGGTACCCTCTGGCTGGTGCTTGGCGGCTGCGGTTCGGCCATAATCGCGGGCGCATTTCCCGAGTACGGGATCGGGTTGCTTGGTATCTCCTTAGCCTTCGGGCTGACGGTGCTGACCATGGCCTATGCGATCGGGCATGTGTCGGGTTGCCACCTCAACCCGGCGGTGACGTTGGGGCTGGTGGCAGGCGGGCGGTTCCCGGCCGGCGAGGCGCTGCCCTACATCATCGTCCAGGTGCTGGGCGCCATCGCCGGGGCAGGGATCATCTATGCCATCGCGAGCGGCAAACCCGGCTTCGAGGTCGGCGGCTTCGCGGCCAATGGCTATGGCGACCATTCCCTCGGTCGCTACAGCATGATGGCGGGGCTGATCTGCGAGGTCGTGATGACCTTCTTCTTCCTGATCATCATCCTGGGCGCGACGCACGGCAAGGCACCGTCCGGCTTCGCGCCGATCGCCATCGGGCTGGGGCTGACGCTGATCCACCTTATCAGCATCCCGGTCACCCAGACATCGGTGAACCCGGCGCGCAGCACCGGCCCCGCGCTGATCGTCGGCGGCTGGGCGCTGCAGCAACTCTGGCTGTTCTGGGTGGCGCCGATCGTCGGCGCGGTGGTCGCGGGGATCGTCGCGCGCACCATCTGGCCGGATGAGGAGGCGCAGATCGAAGGCCGCTGAGCGGCGCGGCCCGGAGGGGCGCCTGCCCCTCCGGTGCCGGACCTGGCCGCGTCAGACGAAGATCCCGGTCAGGATCCGCACGGCGATGTTGACCACGATGGCGACGCCGATCACCGCCAGGGTGAAGGTCAGCGCCTTTTCCTGCGGGACGCGCATCACGATCGGCACGCCGAGGTACAGCGTGTAGAGCGCGTAGATGGCGCCGATCAGCGCGACCACGCCGCCCAGGATCGGGATGATGATCGCACCCCCTGCGACCCAGGCCACGGTCGGTGCGAAGGCGGCGAGCTTCAGTGCCGCGTCCGCGTCGCTCGGGCCGCCGAATTTCGGGGCCAGGATCTCAACGATCTTGGCCGTCACGATGACGCCGACCACCGACAGGACATAGCCGACGATGGCGCTGGCGATGGCCGCGAAGAACAGGCCGAAGAACATCAGCAGCAGCATCCCGGCGATGGCGGGAATCGCGGCCAGGATCATCACGTAGCGGGTCATCAGCGGCACCAGTTCCACCGGTTCCCGCTGGATCGCCCGCCATTCATCCGCCGGGGACAGGATCATGCCCCTCACCCGTGCGATCAGCTCATTCATGCTGCCCCCTGCTGGTGTCGTTGCTGGCGCGATACTGCGCGGGCGCCCCGCGCCGGGGCAAGCCCGGCGCGCTGGCGGTGTGATCTGGGTTCTGCCAGCCTGCCGCCATGCCCGAATCGGCCCTTCCCCACTGGCGCGACCGGCGCTTCCTGGTCCTGCTCGCCCTTGGCTTCTCGGCCGGCGTCCCGCTGCCGCTGACCGCCTTCACGCTCCGGCAATGGATGTCGGAATCGAACATTCCGCTGACCGCGATCGGGCTGACGGCGCTGATCGGCCTGGCCTATTCGCTGAAATTCGTCTGGGCGCCGGTGCTGGACCATGCCGCCCCGCCGGCCTTCCGGGGCCTCGGGCGGCGGCGCGGCTGGCTGGCGGTGATCCAGCCGGCGCTGGCGCTGGCGATCGTGGCGCTCGGGCTGACGGACCCGGCCGTGGATGCGACGGTGACGGTCGCCATGGCGGTCGGGGTCGCCTTCCTGTCGGCCAGCCAGGACATCGTGATCGACGCCTACCGCATCGAATCCCTCGCCGAGCGGGAACAGGGCTATGGCCTCGCCTGCTATGTCTGGGGGTATCGCGGGGCGCTTCTGGCCTCGGGTGCCGGCGCCTTCGCCATGGCGGAATTCGGCGGCTGGTCCTTTGCCTTCGCGATGTGCGCGGCGATGATCGGGGTCGGCTTCGCCGCCGTGATGGCCGCCGCCGAACCCGGCCGGCCGCCGCCTGAAGCCCCGCCGGGCTGGTCGGCACGGCTGCGCATCGCCATCGTCGAGCCCTTCGCGGATTTCCTCCGCCGCCGCTACTGGTTCGCCATCCTCGCCTTCGTCGCGCTGTTCAAGCTGGGGGAGGCGCTGGCGGGCATCATGACCGCGCCCTTCTATCGCGAGCTCGGCTTCAGCCGGCTGGAGGTCGCGTCGGTGTCGAGCGTGTTCGGGCTGTTCGCCACGCTGGCCGGCGCGCTGGCCGGCGGCTGGGTGGTCGCGCGGATGGGCACCGGGCGGGCGCTGATCCTGACCGGCGTCACGCAGATGCTGTCCAACCTGATGTATGTCGCGCTCGCCTTCGCCGGGCACGATCTGCGGATGCTGTTCGCCCAGGTGGGGGTGGAGAACTTCACGGACGGCCTGGCTGACGCGGCCTTCGTCACCTACCTCTCGGCGCTGACCAGCCGGTCCTTCACGGCGACGCAGTATGCGCTGCTGTCGTCGCTCGCCGCCGTGCCGTTGCGCACGCTGGGGGCGAGCTCCGGCTGGCTGGCGGAGATGATGGGCTGGCCGGCCTTCTTCGTGCTGACCACCGTCGCGGCGCTGCCGGCGATGGGCATCATGCTGTTCCTGCTGCAGCGCCTGCCGCCGCCCCGACCCGCCGCGGCGGAGCGCTGAACCGACCCGCAAGGAAGGCCCATGTCCCCCTGGCTGCTGACCCCGCTCCTGCTCATCGCGTCCAATGTGCTGATGACCTTCGCCTGGTATGGGCATCTCAAGGCGCCGCACTGGCCGCTCTGGCTCGCGATCCTCGTGTCCTGGGGCATCGCACTGCTGGAATACTGCCTGGCCGTGCCGGCCAACCGGATCGGGTTCACCGCGGGCGTCTTCACGGCGCAGCAACTCAAGATCATGCAGGAAGCGATCACGCTGGTCGTCTTCGCCGTGTTCAGCGTCACCTTCCTGGGCGAGACGCTGCGCTGGAACTTCCTCGCAGCCGGGGCGTGCCTTGTCGGCGCGGTCGTGTTCATCTTCCTGCCGGTGGATTGAACCGCCCAGGAGGAAACCATGCGCGTCGGCGTCCCCAAGGAAGTGAAGGTCCACGAATACCGCGTGGGCCTGGTGCCCGGATCGGTGCGGGAGCTGGTGCTGCATGGGCATGAGGTGCTGGTCGAGACCGGCGCGGGGGCGGCGATCGGCTTCCCCGACGCGGCCTATGTCGAGGCCGGCGCGCGCATCGCGCCCGATGCGGAGACGGTGTTCGGCGCATCGGAACTGATCGTGAAGGTCAAGGAACCGCAGCCCTTCGAATGGGCCAGGCTGCGGCCGGACCAGGTGCTGTTCACCTATCTGCATCTCGCGCCCGATCCGGAACAGACCAAGGGGCTGATGGCATCGGGCGCGACCGCCATTGCCTATGAGACGGTGACGGATGCGCAGGGCGGCCTGCCGCTGCTCGCGCCGATGAGCGAGGTGGCCGGGCGCATGGCCGTGCAGGTCGGCGCGCGATGCCTGGAGAAGGAGGCCGGCGGCGCGGGCATCCTGCTGTCCGGCGTGCCGGGTGTGCCGCCGGCGCGGGTGGCCATCATCGGCGGCGGGGTGGTGGGCTCGAACGCGGCGCGTATCGCCAACGGTATGCGGGCGAACGTGACCGTGCTGGATCGCAACCCGCGCGTGCTGGCCGCGCTCGACATCGAATTCAACGGGCTGGTGGACACCGTCTTCGCGACGCGCGATGCGGTGGAGCGCACCGTGCTCGATGCCGACCTGGTGATCGGGGCGGTACTGGTGCCGGGTGCAGCAGCGCCGCGGCTGGTGTCGCGCGCGACGGTCGCGCGGATGCGCCCGGGCAGCGTGATGGTGGATGTCGCGATCGACCAGGGCGGTTGCTTCGAGACATCGCGCCCGACCACCCATGCCGATCCGACCTATGTGGTCGATGGGGTGGTGCATTACTGCGTGACGAACATGCCCGGCGCGGTGGCGCGCACCTCGGCGGTCGCGCTGAACAACGCGACGCTGCCTTTCACCCTGCAGATCGCCGACAAGGGCTGGCGGCGCGCGGCGGTGGAGAACCCGCACCTCGCTGCCGGGGTGAATGTGCAGGACGGCGGCGTGACGCACGCGGCGGTGGCGCAGGCGCTGGGGCTGCCGCTGGCGGCGTTGCCGGGCTAACCGATGCGACGCCAGCCCTCATAGACCGTCTCCCGCGCGATGCGCCCGTCGCGCATCGCAAACAGGTGCATCAGGCGCAGCTCCACCCGGCTGCCGACCGGCAGTGGCGCGTTCGCCACGCCATCCCCGGTCAGGCGGAAGCGGGCGATGCAGTCGTCCACCACATGATCCTCGGTGGCGAAGCGGGTGCCGGGGATGATCTCGACCTCGGCCATGGACCCGAACATGGCGCGGTAATTCGCCTCGATGGCCGTGCGGCCGGTCAGCGTCAGGCCGCGCGTGGGCATCTCCAGCACGATGTCGTCGGTGTAGAGCGCCATCACCGCGGCCGGGTCGCGCGCCTCGTCGCGGATATGGGCCTCGACCACGGCGAGGTTGCGGGCGATGGCGTCCATGGCGGCATCCTTTCGTCAGAAAGACTGACGATATATAGACAGACAAACTGACTATATGTCAAGGTGGGCCATGGATGACCGCCCCGTGCCCGAGCAGCACCGCACCCTCGGCGCCCTGCTGCGCCTGTCCTATGAGGCCCTGCAGAAGGAGGTTTACGGCGCCCTTGCCGCACGCGGCTTCCCCGAAATACGCCCCGCCCATTCCGCGGTATTCCGCCACCTCGCCCCGGGCGGGTCGCGCCTGACCACCCTCGCCGAGCGGGCGGCGATGACCAAGCAATCCATGGCCTATCTGGTCGACGGTCTGCAGGCGGCGGGCCACCTGCGCAGCGTGCCGGACCCCACCGATGGGCGAGCGCGCGTTGTCCGCCTGACCGCGCGTGGGGAGGCGGTGCTCGCCGCCTTGTTGGCGCTCAGCGCCGAGGCCGAGGCGCGCGTGGCCGAGCACATTGGCGAGCGCAGGGCGGCAAGGCTGCGCCGCGCCCTGGAGCACTGGGTCGAGGCGATCGACGCTGCTGGCTGACCCGTTCAGTTCAACTGGATGTCGAGCCGACGCAGCAGCGGACCCCAGCGCGCCGCCTCCCGTGTCAGGAAGGCCTGGAAATCGGCGGGCGAGCCACCGGCCGCGACGATGCCCTCGTTCAACAGCCGCTCGCGCACCGTGGCATCCGCCGTCGCCGCCGCGCCAGCCGCGTTGAGCCGCGCGATCGCAGCCGGCGGTGTCCGCGCGGGTGCCAGCAGCCCGAACCAGGTCACCGCCACCAGGCCGGGGTAATGCTCGGCGAAGGTCGGCTGGTCCGGCAGGTTGGGCAGCCGCGTCTCCCCGGTCCAGCCGACCATCCGCGCGCGGCCGGACCGCAGCGCCGCAAGCCCCGTCGCCCCGCCCACCAGGATGGAATCGAGCGTGCCGGCCAGCAGGTCGTTCAACTGCGGCGCATCGCCGCGATACCCGACATCCTGCCAGTCGAGGTTGAGCCGTTCCTGGATCAGCGCGCCGGCGATGTGGTTGAAGGACCCGCGCCCATTGTGCCCCCAGGTGACCTTGCCGGGATTGGCACGGATATGCGCGACGAAGCCCGGAATGGTGTCGGGGATGCCGGGCTTCACGGCGATGCAGAAAGGCAGCGTCGCGACATGCACGACCGGGGCGAAATCCTCGGACTTGTAGGGCAGGTTCCGCCCGATCAGCGGATTGATCGTCAGCGTGGTGCCCGACGACATCAGCAGGGTGTGGCCATCCGGCGCGGCGCGGGCCACGGCTTCGGCGCCGATCACCGTCTGCGCGCCGGGCTTGTTGTCGATCACCACGTTCTGGCCGAGCAGCGGGGCCATCCTCTCCGCGACCAGTCGCGCCGTGACATCGGTGGAACCGCCGGGCGGGAAGGGCACGACGATGGTGACGGGGCGCGAGGGCGACCAGGTATCCTGCGCCCGCGCCGCACCGGCCGCGACAAGGCCCAGGGCCGACAGGGCCCGGCGGCCGATGGTGATGGTCATGGCGTCCTCCCAATGCTTCTTGGGTGGAAGCCTGCCACTGTCCCCGCGGCGATGCCACGCCGCACCGCCTAACGACGATGCAGCGCCACCAGATATCGGCAGGGCCGGCTCGTCGAGGGATTGCGGAAGGCATGCCCCTTTGGCGCCACCAGGTCGAAGACGAGGCAATCCCCGGGGCCGAGCAGCGATTCCTCCGCCCCCTCCTCGACGGCGAGCCGCCCGGCCAGCACCCACACCACCTGTCCCCGCAGGAAGGCGAAGGACCCGGACGTGTAGGCGACGCGCGCACCGGGCGGCAGGTCCACCTCGACCAGTTCTGGCTCTGCCCCGGGTGGGGACACGGCGCGGCGGTGATATCCGGTGGCCGGATCGGTCCACAGCGGCTGCGCCGCGGCGCGGGCGATGCGCGACGGGCCGGCATCGGCCTCCGCCCGTGCGAGCAGGGTGGACACCGTCAGGTGGAAGGCCCCCGACAGCCGGCCGAGCAATGCCGCGGTCGGGCTTGCTTCGGCGCGTTCGACCTTGCTGATCATGGCACGGGACACGCCCGAGGCGGCGGCGAGGTCGGCGATCGACCAGCCGCGGGTTTCACGTTCGCGGCGGATGCGCGCGGCGATCAGCGTATCGAGCCCCGGGACATCCATCATAGTGGACATGAAACCATGATAGTGGATACTGCTCCGCATGACCATGCCGCCCGCGCCGCGCCACAATGGTGGCCCGCCCCTGGATGATGACGAGGACAAGACCGCGAGCTGGCGGTCCTGGAACTGGCGGCGGGCGCACAAGAAGGCGTGGAAGACCCCGCCGCGCGAGATCGCCCTGCGCCGCCTGGCGCGCGCCGAGGAACTCGGCATGACCTATCGCGAATACACGCTCGAGATCATGGAGAGGGGCAAGTATCTGTGACGGTCGCGATCACCGAGGGCGGGCTCGACGATGCGCGCGTGCAGGCGCTGCTGACCACGCATCTGACGAAGGCGCGGGCGGCGACGGCGGAGGGCTTCGCCTTCGCGCTCGACCTGTCCGGGCTGCGCGTGCCGGAGATCCGCTTCTTCAGTGCCTGGGACGGCGAAACGCTGCTCGGCGTTGGCGCGCTGAAGCGGATGGCCGCCGACCATGGCGAGGTGAAGTCCATGCACACCGCGGAAGCGGCGCGCCGGCGCGGCATCGGCGGGACGATGCTACGGCACATCATGAATGTGGCACGCGTTTCGGGGATGACGCGCGTGAGCCTGGAGACCGGCACCAGCGCCTATTTCCAGCCGGCCGTCGCGATGTATCTCGCGCACGGCTTCGAGGATTGCGGCCCCTTCGGCGACTATGCCGCGAGCGGGGAGAACCGCTTCCTTACCCGCGCGCTGGACGCCGCTCAGAAATAGGTCACGAAGGTCCGCCGTTCCTGGCGGTCGTGGTTGACGCGCACATGCGGCGGGAAGGGGCCGCTGAGCGCGCGGATCAGCGTATGGGCGGTGTCGGCATAGATGCAGGACATCCAGATCTCGCCTTCGACCGTCTGCAGGGCATAGCGGACGCCGACGACCGACCCGCGGCTGCTGGCGCCGATCGGTTCGATCACTGTCCCGGTCGCGGGATTGCCGACATAGAAGCGGATGTCGAGCAGGCGGTGCTCCGTCTCCCGCCGCTGCATCTGCCAGCCCTCCGGCACCGCGCCCTGCCAGCCATCCGTCACCGTCACGGCGTCGGGGCAGGCCGGCAGTTCCTGCGCCAGGGCGGGCGCTGCGAGAAGCAGCGCGACGGAAGCGAGCGCGAGCCGCCGCATCAACGCCCCTGCGCCTTGCGCCAGGCCTCGAAGATCGGCTTGTTCGCCGGATCGGTCATGGGATAGAGGCCGCGGATCGTGTGGCCGGCGGCGACGCGTTCCTGCACGAAATCCTCAAACACCGTCTGCTCGAAGGCTTCGTCGGCGACCTCATCGGCGATGTGGGCGGGGATGCAGACCACGCCTTCGCCGTCGCCGACCATGATGTCGCCGGGATGCACACCCACGCCCGCACAGGCGATCGGCACGTCCAGGTCCACGCAATGGTGGTGAATCAGGTTGGTCGGCGCGGAGGGTGTCGCGTGATAGGCGGGCCAGCCCATCTGCGCGATCTCCGGGCTGTCGCGGAAGCCGCCATCGGTGATCGCGCCGGCGACGCCGCGCGCCTTCAGCCGCGTGATCAGGATGCCGCCGGCCGAGGCGGCGCGCGCATCGCCGCGGCTGTCGATGACGAAGACGGCGCCAGGCGGGCATTCCTCGACACCCTTGCGCTGCGGATGCGTCGGGTCCTTGAACACGTCGAGCGTGTCGAGGTCCTCCCGCGCCGGGATGGTGCGCATGGTGTAGGCCGGGCCCACCAGGCGCGGCGCATCGGCGCCGAGCGGGCTGAGCGAGAGGAACACGTTGCGGAAGCCGCGCTTGAACAGCACGGTCGTCAGGGTTGCCGTCGAAACCTCGGCGAGCTTCGCCCGCGTTGCGTCCTTCATGTCGTCCTCACTGAGCCGCCTTGGAGATGTTCCAGTACACCGGAACCGGCGAGTCGAGGATCCCCTGCAGCCGCGCGGAGTATCCGCGTACCAGCGCGAACTGGCCGAGCGGCACATAGGGCACCGTTTCGGTGGCGCGGCGGTGATAGGCGTCCGCGGCTTCGGCCCGCTGCGCGTCGGATGTCGCGGCGATGAAGGCGTCGCGGATGCGTTCCATCTCCGCGTCGCAGGGCCAGCCCGGCAGGGCGGTGCGTTCGCAGGCGGAACGCATGGCGTTGTGCCCGGACGGGTCCATGCCATCGAGCCCCGTGGGGGCCGAGACGAACAGCCCCCAGCCGTTCTGGTTCGCCGGGTTGCGTGACAGGCGCCGCTGGATCAGCGTCGCCCAGTCCATCGCCTGCACATCGACGTTCATGCCGACGCGGCGGAGCATATCCGCCGAGACCAGCGCGAAGGTGTGGCTGATGGTCGAATCCTGCGCATCGAGCACGACGACCGGCGTGCCGTCATAACCGCTTTCGGCAACCGCGCGGCGCGCGGCCTCGAAATTCGGTGTCACCCAGCCGGTCTCGGTCCGGTGGGGCGATGTGCAGGTGTAGTAGGACCGGCAATCCCGCCATAGCGCCGGGTCGGTCATATAGGCCGGCATGGCGTGGGCTGGGTCCACCAGCAGGCGCATCGCCTGGCGCAGCCGCGGATTGTCGAAGGGCGGCACCGCCTGGTTCATGCGGAAGATCGCCTGCACGCCGACACTGTCCTGCGGGCCGATCCGCAGGGCGCGGTTGCGCTGCACGACGGGGAACAGGTCGGGGGGCAGTTCCTCGAAGATGTCGATCTCCCCGGTCACCAGCGCGTTCAGCGCGGTCTGCGCATCGGGCAGATAGACCCATTCGATGCGCTCGATCCCGGCGCGCTTGCCGCCCGCGAGACCATCGGGTGCTTCGGACCGCGGCACATAGGCGGCGTTGCGACGATAGGTGACGCGGTCGCCGACGCGCCAATCCTCCCGCCGCAGGGTGAAGGGGCCGGACCCCGTCGGGTCGGTGATCGGCGTCGTCGCCGGGGTCGCGGCCACACGCGCGGGCATGATGAAGGGCGGCTGTCCCGAGGGCTTGGACAGTGCCTGGAGCATCAGCCCGAAGGGTTCGCGCAGCACGATGCGGAAGGTCCGCGCATCGACCGGTTCCATCGCCGTGGACAGGGCGATGATCTGCTGGCCGAGCCCGTCGCGCACCGCCCAGCGGCGGAGGGAGGCGATGACGTCCTCGCTGGTGACGGGAGCGCCGTCGTGGAAATTCAGGCCCTCACGCAAGGTGAAGGTCCAGGTGCGGCCATCCTCGCTGGTGGTGAAGCGCTCGGCCATCTGCGGCCGGACGGCGAGCCGGGAATCCAGCGCGAACAGCGTGTCGTAGACCATGTAGCCATGGTTGCGCGCCATGTATTCGGGGCTGATGAAGGGGTCGATCGAGCGCAGGTCGCCGAACAGCTTCACGCGCAGTGCATTCGGATCGCCGCGATTCTGCGCCTGCGCGGCGGGCATGGCGAACAACAGCGCGGCGCCAAGCGCCGCAGCAAAACGCTTCATGGATGCATCCTTCCGATGGCCGTTCCGCGGTGCGCCGGCCTTGGGGTTAGGATGAAGCACCGGCCGACTGCGCGACAAGACGGATTCGGCCCACACTGGAAACGAGTGGAAGCATGCCCGACAATGGCGCCCAGAAGCGATCCCGGTCCTATCTGCTGGCGATCGAGGACCAGGAATTCCTGTTGCGCGACGAGTTGCGCCCCTTCCGCTTCGGGATGGAATACGCGAAGGCCGAATATGCGCTGCGCGACTGGGGTGTGCGTTCGACCGTCGTGGTGTTCGGTTCCGCCCGCATCCCGAGCCCCGAGCAGGCCAAGGCGCTGGCCGCCGCGGCGAAGTCACCGGCCGAAAAGCGCGCGGCGAAGCGCGCCGCCGAACGTTCCCGAATGTATGAGGATGCGCGGGCCTTCGCGCGCATCGTGTCCCTGCGCGGCGGTGCGCTGGCGGTCACCGGCGCGCCGCGGGACAACGTGATCGCGACCGGCGGCGGGCCCGGCATCATGGAGGCCGCGAACCGCGGCGCGGCCGAAGCGGGCGCGCCGTCGATCGGCTTCAACATCACCTTGCCGCATGAACAGGACCCCAATGCCTGGTCCACGCCGGCGCTGACCTTCCGCTTCCACTACTTCGCGATGCGCAAGATGCACCTGGCGATGCGGGCCAATGCGCTGGCGGTCTTCCCCGGCGGCTTCGGCACCTTCGACGAGTTGTTCGAACTGCTGACGCTGGTGCAGACCGGCAAGGCGACGCCGCGCCCGATCGTGCTGTTCGACCGGTCCTTCTGGGAGAAGGCGGTGAACCTGCCGATGCTGGTCGAATACGGCATGATCGACGAGAAGGACCTGACCCTGTTCGACATCGTGGACACGCCAGAGGAAGCCTGGGCGAGCCTGGTGCGGCGCGGGTTGGAAGCACACGCCCTGCCGGCGGCCCCGCCGGAACCGCTGACGCCGCCACCGCGCCGCCGCAAGCCGGATGCGGAGCGGATGGCGCCGCCGCCAGGCAAGCGGCGCTAGAGCCGTTCCCGTTCGCCCCGGCTCACGGTAACAACTCTAGCCTTTTGTTTTCGCGAGCATCTTCACCCGATCACGTGATTCCACCGGATCGGGATCTGCTCTAGCGATCCACTTCGGGCAGGCAGGCTGTCGAGAGCAGCCTGAAGGCGATGGCGCGGTGGCTGATGCGGTGCTTCTCCGCGGGCGCCATCTCACCGAAGGTTTCCTCGCGCCGGTCGGGGAGGAACATCGGGTCGTAGCCGAAGCCGTGCGAGCCGCGCGGCGGCCAGACCCAATGGCCCATGGCGCGGCCCTCGAAACCTTCGACATGTCCGTCGGGCCAGGCGAGGACCAGGGCGCAGGAGAACCAGGCGGTGCGGTCCTCGAAGTCCTGAGCGGCTTCCATCACCTTGCGCATGGCGTCGGCGTAATCGCGCGATCCGTCGGCCTGCATCGCCCAGTCGGCGGTGCGCACGCCCGGCGCGCCCGCCAGCGCGGCGACCGAGAAGCCGGAATCGTCGGCGAGCGCCGGCAGTTTCGCGGCGTTCGCCGCTGCGCGCGCCTTGATCGTGGCGTTGCCGAGGAAGCTCTCCTCCGTCTCCTCCGGCTCGGGCAGTCCGAGTTCGCCGGCCGAGACGGTCTCGATGCCATGTGGCGCGAGCAGCGCCGCGACTTCCTTCAGTTTCCCCTTGTTATGGGTGGCGATGACGATGCGTTCGCCGCGTACCAGCCGCCGATGCGTCATGACGCCACCCCTTCGCGATGAGTCTCCAACAGACAGAAAAAGGAGGGGGATCGGGGGAGTTCTCTCCTCCGACCTTCCTTCGCCTCCGTCACAACCCCACCGTCTCCCGCTGCATCGCGAACAGCTCCGCCGTCCCGCTGCGCGCCAGCCCGAGCAGCGCCAGCAGCTCGGCGTCGGAGAACGGCGCGCCTTCCGCGGTGCCCTGCACCTCGACGATCCCGCCCGATCCGGTCAGCACGAAATTCGCGTCCGCATCGGCCTTGCTGTCCTCGGCATAGTCGAGGTCGAGCACCGGCGTCCCCTGCCACACGCCGCAGGACACGGCGGCGACCTGGTCCTTCAGCGGGTTCTTCGTGAGGATGTTCATCTTCCGGCAGTGCTCGAAGGCGAGATGCAGCGCGACCCAGGCGCCGGTGATCGAGGCGCAGCGCGTGCCGCCATCCGCCGTCAGCACGTCGCAATCGATCAGCACCGACATCTCGCCCATCGCCTTCATGTCGGTGACGGCGCGCAGTGACCGGCCGATCAGGCGCTGGATCTCCTGCGTGCGGCCCGACTGCTTGCCGCGCGCGGCCTCACGGTCGCCGCGGGTGTGGGTGGCGCGGGGCAGCATGCCGTATTCGGCGGTGACCCAGCCCTGGCCCTGGCCGCGCAGGAAGGGCGGCACCTTGCCTTCGACGGAGGCGGTGCAGAGCACCTCGGTCTGGCCCATGCGGATCAGGCAGGACCCTTCCGCATGGCGGGCGAAGCCGGGCTGGAAGCTGACGGTGCGAAGGGCGGAAGCGTCGCGGCCGGAGGGGCGCATGGGGCGGGGTTCCCGGAAAACGTGGTCTGGGGCGGCTTCTACAATGGGCCGGCCGGTCATGCACCCCGCCCCTGGTGCGCCAGGGCGACAGGCGCCCCATATGTCGGCTCGCGAGCGGATTCATGCGTCCTGGCCGTTGACCCAGGGCAAGGCAAGTCCATAGGCTCGCATGTGGATCGATGAAAATGGGACCGAACGGAATTCCGCAGCCGGCGCCGACGGGGGCCAGCCTGGCGGGCCTCGACAGCCGCAGTGCGATGATCCTGCGTGAGCTGGTCGAGACCTATGTCGAGACGGGCGAGCCGGTCGGCTCGCGCACCCTGTCGCGGCGCCTGCCGCTTGGCCTGTCGCCGGCCACCATCCGCAATGCCATGGCGGACCTCGAGGATGCGGGGCTGCTCTATGCGCCGCACACCTCGGCCGGGCGGCTGCCGACCGAACGGGGCTTGCGGCTGTTCGTCGATGGGCTGCTGGAATTCGGCGCGCTGGGGGAGGAGGAGCGCGGCGCGATCGCCGCGCGGTGCGCCGCCTCCGGCCGGTCGTTGCAGGAGACGCTCGGCGAGGCGGGGCAGATGCTGAGCGGCCTCGCTGGCGCGGCGGGGCTGGTGGTGGCGCCGACCACGGAAGGCATGGTGCGGCACATCGAATTCGTCGCGCTCGGGCCGGGGCGCGCGCTGGTGGTGCTGGTGCATGAAGACGGCCAGGTCGAGAACCGCGTCATCGAAGTGCCGGCGGGGCTGCCGCTGTCCGCATTGCAGCAGGCGTCGAACTACCTGAATGCGCGGCTCGCGGGCCGCACGCTGGAGGAAGCGCGCGGCATCATCGCGAGCGAGGTGGCGGATAACCGCACCGCGCTCGATGCGCTGACGCAGCAGGTGATCGAGGCGGGGCTTGGCACCTGGACCGGCGGGCAGGGCGGGTCGCTGATCATCCGCGGCCAGGCGCGGCTGTTGGAGACGATCGACCAGGCAGCGCGCGTGTCCGAGATCAAGCGCCTGTTCGAGCGGCTGGAGCAGCAGGAGACGATGCTGCGGCTGCTGGACCTCGCGCAGCGAGGCGAGGGCGTGCAGATCTTCATCGGTGCCGAGAGCGGGCTGTTCGACAGCGCCGGTCTGTCGATGGTGGTGGCGCCATTCCGCAACGGGGCCGAGAAGATCGTCGGCGCGATTGGGGTGATCGGGCCGACGCGGATCAACTACGGCCGGGTGATCCCGGTGGTGGACTATACGGCGCGTGTGATCGGGCGGTTGCTGGGGTAGCGGCGCCTCGGAGAGGGCTTTGCCCCTCTCCGGACCTCTCCCCACCAAAGGCTTAAGGCCTTTGGAAACCTCGACTTGGCGCCGCGCCCATCGGTCGTTGCTAATGACTGCCGGACCGCCGCGCCCAGCACCAGGTGCCGGCATTCCAAATGCCACTGGCATTTGGCGGGGTGGCTTGGAGGGGCAGCGCCCCTCCAATCGTCGTCAGAACGACCCCAACAAACTCCCCAGCACGATCACCGCCACCAGCGCCAGCAGCGCGCTGACGATCGTCGTCATCACGATGTCGAGGTAGCTGTCCTTGTGCGTCGAACCGCACACCGCGAACAGCGTCACCACCGCGCCGTTGTGCGGTAGCGCGTCCAGCGTGCCGGCGCTGATCACCGCGACGCGGTGCATCAGCCCCGGATCGAGCCCGATCTGCGCCGCCAGCGCCATGTAGGTCGGCCCGAGCGCGTCCAGCGCGATGGTCAAGCCGCCGCTTGCCGAGCCGGTCAGCGCCGCGAGGATCGTGACTGCCGAGGCCAGCGAGACCAGCGGCCCGCCGCCGATGCCGAGCACCCAGTCGCGCACCACCTCGAAGGCCGGCATCGCCGCGACCACGGCGCCGAAGCCAACCAGGCTGGCGACGGAGAAGATCGGGAGCACGGAGGCGTTGGCGCCGGCATCCATCGTCGCGCGCAGGGATGGCAGGCGCCAGCCGCTGATCGCCAGCAGCACGACGATGGCGACGAACAATGCCACCGCGACCGACCAGACGCCCGCCACGGCCGACAGGGTGGTCCCGCCCCAGCGCGGTTCGGCCAGGAAGGCAGCGTCCATGCGCGGTAGCACCAGCATCGACATCAGCAGGTTCACCGCGACCACCACGATCAGCGGCAGGGCGGCAAGGACGACAGGCAGTTCCTTCGGCGCCGCCTCGCTGCGACGCATTTCCGCCGGGTCGAATTCGCGCGCCACGGAGGCACGTTCGCGGATCACCGGATCGTCGGCTGCTGCGTCCACCGGCGGCGCCGCGTCGTCACCGAAGCCTTCGCCGGCGGCGCGTGCTCGCGCCTCGGCACGCTGCATCCACCAAAGCCCGAAGCCCAGCATGATGGCGGAGGCGATGATGCCGAGCCCGGGTGCCGCGAAGGGCGTGGTGCCGAAGAAGGGCATCGGGATGGCGTTCGGGATCGCCGGTGTGCCCGGCATGGCGGACATGGTGAATGTGAAGGCGCCGACCGCGATGGCACCGGGCATCAGGCGGCGTGGAATCCCGGCCTCCCGGAACAGCGCGGCGGCCATGGGGGCAAGGACGAAGATCGCGACGAACAGGCTGACACCGCCATAGGTCACCGCCGCACCCGCCAGCGCGACCGACAGGATGGCGCGGCGCGGCCCCAGTGCCTGCGTCATCCAGCGCGCGATGGCGCCGACCGCGCCGGTATCCTCCATCAGCTTGCCGAACAGCGCGCCCAGCAGGAACAGCGGGAAGAACTGCGCGACAAAGCGCGCAGCACTTCCCATGAAGGTCTGCGTCCAATGCGCGAGCAGCGGCTCCCCTGCGAAGGCCGCCGCGATCAGCGCCGCGACGGGGGCCAGCAGCAGCACCGACCAGCCGCGATAGGCGAGCCAGACGAGGAGCGCGAGGCCGACGAGGATTCCGATCAGGCCCATCGGCTCAATCCGTCTTCAGCAGATATTCGATCGGCAGGGTGGAACGCTGGCCGAGCGCGGCGCCGTGCTCGGTCATGAAGGCCTCCGCCGCGCGGCGGCCTTCGTCGCGCAGCATGGTCAGGAATTCCCACTCGGCGTTGAGCTTGGAGGAGGCGCCGAGGCGCAGCAGCACATCCGATTGCACCAGGTGCACGCGCATCTTCGCCCAATGCGCGGTCTTCTCATTGCCGGGGTCCGCCACCTCGCGCAGCAACGCCATCATCTGCAACTCCTTGAGCAGGACGGCGTTGAAGGCGACCTCGTTCAGCCGGTTGAGGATGTCGCGCGCGGCCTTGGGGATGCCGGGCCGTTCCACCGGATTGATGCCGACGATGATGGTGTCGTCGGAGACGCATTCATTGATCAGCGGCGTCATGGTCGGGTTGCCGGAATACCCGCCATCCCAATAGGCCTGCCCGTCGATCTCCACCGCCTGGAACATGAAGGGCAGGCAGGCCGAGGCGAGCAGCGCCGCCACGCTGACATCGGCATTTCGGAACACCCGCGGCCGGCCGGTATGCACATTGGTCGCGGTGATGAACAGCTTGATCGGTGCGGCGGCGAGCGCATCGAAATCCACCGTGTCGGCCAACACCGATTCCAGCGGGTTGGGCAGGCCGAGATCGAGGTCGTAGGGCGAGAACATCCGCGTCGCGATGTCCATCGCGAGATAGGCCGGCGAATTGTCGAGCGACCAGCGCCCCAGCAGCACGTCGAGCGGGCCGCGCCGCAGCGGGCTGAAGGCCGCCGCCTGGGACACCCGCTTCCAGAAGCCTTCGAGCGCGGCCCGCGCGCCATCCGCTCCGCCCTGCATATGGCCATGGGCCATGACAGCAGCGTTCATCGCGCCGGCCGAGGTACCCGAGACGGCCTCGATCTTCAGCCCGTCTTCCTCGAGCAGGCGGTCGAGCACGCCCCAGGTGAAGGCGCCGTGGCTGCCGCCGCCCTGCAGGGCCAGGTCGATCAGGAGCGGCTCGCGCGTCGCGGTGCGGCGGCCCGCCCTCGGTTGGGGCGATCTTGTCGTGGACACGGGCGGCTCCGGTGACGTTTGTGCGCTGCACAATATCGCGGCCGGACCGGATTGGCACCTGTTCCGTTCAGGGCCGCTGTGCCAGCCGTCCCAAAGGCCGCGTCACGCCGGCGGGCGGCGCACGGTGGCGCGCAGCGCGTCCAGCACGCTGTCCATCGCCGCCTGGAAGCCTGGCCCGTCCAGATAGCCATCCATCGCCCCGGTGCGGTCGAGGAAGGTCTTCCAGGCCGGTTCCTGCATGCCGCGGTGGAAGCGGTCATGCAGGGAGGTCGCGATGTCGTCCGGCAGGCCGGCCGGGGCGGCAAGGCCCTTCATGTTCTCCGCCACCACGTTCCAGCCGAGCTCCTTCAGCGTCGGCACGTCCGGATAGGCCGGGATGCGTTCCGCCGAGGCGACAGCCAGCGGCTTCACTTCCCCGGCCTGGGCGAGGCCGGCCATTTCCTCCGGCGCCAGCACGGCGAGTTCCACCGTGCCGGCCAGCAGCGCCTGCAAGGACGGCGCGCCGCCGGTGTAGGGAATGTGCAGCAGCTCGATCCCCGCGGCCTGGGACAGCAGCACGAAGACCGCATGGTAGATCGACCCGATGCCCGAGGAGGCATGCGGGATGGTCCCCGGCGCGCGCTTCGCCGCTTCCACCACCGAGGGCAGGTCGCCATAGCGCCCGCCGCGCTTGGCGACGATCAGCATGGGCTGGCGCGTGAGGCGGATAATCGCGCGGAAGGACCGCTTGGGGTCGTAGGGCACGTCGCGGAAGGCGGGCAGGGAGGTGCTCTCGCTGCCGCCATTGACCAGCAGGTTCAGCCCGTCCGCCGCCGTGGTGGTCATCTGCTGCGCGGCGATCGCGCCACCCGCGCCGGGGCGGTTGATGACGACGAGCGGCGTCGGGAAGAAGCGGGCCGAGGCCTCGGCCGCCGCGCGGGCCGCGAGATCCGCCCCGCCGCCGGGCGGAAAGCCGACGATGAGCTGGACCGGGCGCGACGGCTCCCACGCCGCGCGGGCCAGGCGCGGGGCGGCGAGCATCGCGCCGGTCGCGGCGATGAGGGTGCGGCGTGTGGCCATGACGTTGTCTCCCGGACGATTTGCGGCAGAGCCTAGGCGGGGAGGAAAGCGGGGGGAAGGCGGTGGAACCGGCGGGGGCTTTGCCCCATTCGTGCGGCACAATGCGTCGCGTCCCCACCGGAGGCCAGGGCGGCTTGCGCGCAACGCGGCCGCGCCGCTAGGTTCCGGGGTTCAGCCATGGGCACCAGATACGAGGGCCGCGTGACCTTCTTCCGGCACTATCGCCAGCGTGGCCCTGTCTCGGCCCTGCAGATGCGTTTGCAGGGCTGATCAGGGCACGGACCCAAACGTCCTTCTTCCCGGTCGGCTCATACCCGGAACACCCGTTCCGCGTCCGCACCCTGCGTGCGGCCGGGACCGAGGAAGACAACACCGTGTCCCTGATCTCCGTTCAATCGCTCGGCATTACGCTGGGCGTCCCCCTGTTCTCCGGCCTCGACGTCACCGTCCAGGCGGGGGACCGCATCGGCCTCGTCGCGGCCAATGGGCGGGGCAAATCCACCCTGCTGCGCTGCCTCGCCGGCCTCGCGGACCCGACCGAGGGCACCTGCAGGTACGCGCGCAACGCCCGCGTCACGCTGATGCTGCAGGATCCCGGCCCTGACCTGCTCGCCCGGCCGGTCCGCGATGTCGTGCTGGAGGAACTGCCGGCCGACAGCCGCGAATGGGAGGCCTGGCGCGCCGATGTCGTGCTCGAGGCGCTGGAGGTCCCGGCGCCGCTGTGGGACAGCCCGCTCGGCGAACTCAGCGGGGGCTGGCAGAGGATGGCGCTGCTCGCCCGCGCCTGGCTGACCGAACCCGACATCCTGCTGATGGATGAGCCGACCAATCATCTCGACCTGCAGCGCATCGGGCAGTTGCAGCGTTGGATGGCTGCGCTGCCGAAGGATACGGCGGTGATCATCGCAAGCCACGATCGGGCCTTCCTGGATGCGGTGACCAGCCGGACGCTGTTCCTGCGCGGGGAGGCCTCGGTGGATTTCGCACTGCCCTACTCGCCGGCCCGGGCCAGCCTGGATGAATGGGATGCCGCGACGGCGCGCCGGCATGAGACGGATCTGCGCCAGGCCGACCAGCTGCGGCGCCAGGCCGCCAAGCTGCACAATATCGGCGTCAATTCGGGCTCCGACCTGCTGACGGTGAAGACCCGGCAGTTGAAGGAACGGGCCGAGCGTATCGAATCCGCCGCGCGGCCGGCGCATCGCGAGCTATCGGCAGGCAAGATCCGGCTGGCGGAGAGCGGCACCGACGCCAAGGTCCTGCTGGCGATGAACGAGGTCCGGGTGGCGACGCCGGACGGGCAGCGCCTGTTCGCCACGGGAAAGCTGTGGGTCCATCCGGGCGACCGGGTGGTGCTGCTCGGACGGAATGGCGCCGGCAAGTCGCGCCTGCTCGATCTCGTCACGCGGGTGATGCAGGGCGCGACGTGCGAGGGCTTCCGCTGCAATCCCTCGGTCATCCCCGGCATCTGCGACCAGACGCTGAGCCATCTGCGGCCGGACGAGACGCTGCACCAGGTCATCGCGGACCGCTTCGAGGTTGGCGAGCAACGCATCCGTTCGCTGCTGGCTGGCGCGGGGTTTCCGGTCGAGCAGCAATCCCGCACGGTCTCCGCGCTGTCGGGCGGCCAGAGGGCGCGGCTTGCCATGCTGGTGCTGCGACTGGAACAGCCGAATTTCTACATCCTCGATGAACCGACCAACCATCTGGACATCGAGGGACAGGAGGCGTTGGAGCGCGAACTCAACCGCGGCGAGGCGGCGTGCCTGCTCGTCTCCCACGATCGTCGCTTCGTGCGGAATGTCGGCAACCGCTTCTGGCTGATCGAGCGCGGACAACTGGTCGAAGTCGATGCGCCGGACGATTTCTTCGCGGCGGCGATGGCGGAACGATAGCCAGGACGGACGGCAAAGGGACGTTGCCCCCTCTACCTCTCCCGGTCAGGTCGCAACGATTGAAGCACCAGCAACCGGCGTTCCAAGGGGCACTGCCCCTTGGTGGGGTGGTCCGGAGGGGCGACGCCCCTCTGGTCATTCAGTCGCGATACCGATCGGGGACATAAAGCTCCGCCGGCAGCGTCGCCCGTTCGTAATCGGGGTTGAACACCCGTTCGGGCAGCGCCACCGGCTCGTGCGGCACCTCGCCATAGGGCAGCTTCGACAGCAGGTCGGCGATGCAGTTCAGCCGTGCGCGCTTCTTGTCGTTGCCTTCCACGATGGTCCAGGGCGCTTCGGGGATGTTGGTGCGCGCGAACATCTCCTCCTTCGCCTTGGTGTAGTGTTCCCAGCGCACGCGGGACTGCAGGTCCATCGGGCTGAGCTTCCACTGCTTGATCGGGTCGTGGATGCGCATCAGGAAGCGGAACTGCTGCTCCTCATCGGTGATGGAGAACCAGTACTTCACCAGCACGATGCCGGACCGCACCAGCATGCGCTCGAATTCCGGCACGTCGCGGAAGAAGGATTCGACCTGGTCCTCATCGGCGAAGCCCATGACGCGCTCGACGCCGGCGCGGTTGTACCAGGACCGGTCGAACAGCACGATCTCGCCGGCCGCCGGGAGGTGCGGGACGTAGCGCTGGAAATACCATTGCGTCTTCTCGCGGTCGGACGGCGCGGGCAGGGCGACCACGCGGCAGGACCGCGGATTGACGCGCTGGGTGATGCGCTTGATGACCCCGCCCTTGCCGGCGGAATCGCGTCCCTCGAACAGCACGACCAGCTTGAGGCCGCGGTGCTGCACCCAGTCCTGCAGCTTCACGAGTTCCGCCTGCAGCCGCAGCAATTCCCGGAAATACAGGCCGCGGTCGATCGTCGATTTCTTCCGCGTCGCCAGCAGGGCACGCAACTCCGGCGGAATGCGGGCGTCGTCGATCTCGGTCTCGCGTTCCTCGTCGAGATCGTCTTCGAGCTCGATCTCCATCCAGGACCGTTCGTGCGGATCCCTGGGGTCGTCGTTCATGTGCGGCTCCGCCGTGCAATCGATGGGCGATTGCTAGCGATCGGGCGTGAAAGAGGGATGACGGTTTTGCGACGAATGTCGGGTTACGCCCCGACCTCCTGCGGTGCGCAGCCGAAGCGCAGCAGGTTGCCATGCGGGTCGAGCACGGCGAATTCCTTCATGTTCCATGGCTTGACCTCGAAGGCCGACAGGCCGGGCACGTGGCGCGCGGAGAATTCGGCGAACAGCGCCGGCACCTGGCCACCGCGGATGTAGCAGGAGGTGTGCTCGGGATGGATGCGATCCGGCGCGAGCCAGAAATGGATCTCCATCGCATCGCGCCGCGCGATGGCGTAGTCGCCGAGCGATTCCACCGCGAAGCCGAGCTGGTCGCGGTAGAAGGCCAGCGTCTCCGCGATGTCGAGCGAGGCGAGGATGGGGATGCAGCGCGCCGGGTCCTCGGTCATGCCGGCGCGTCCGGCTGCCAGTGCCGAGCGACGCCGCTGGCGTCCACGACACGCGCCGCCGGGCGATCCGCGCCGGGCGTGCCCACATAGATCCAGCCGAGCAGCCTGTCTGTCGCGGCGAAGCCGAGCGCCTGCTTCACCGCCGCATCGCCGAGCGCGCCCGAGGACAGCCAGACCGCCCCGAAGCCGAGCGCGTCGAGCGCATTGAGGAAGTTCATGACGGCGGCGGCGGCGGAGGCCTCCTGTTCCCAGGGCGGCACGCCGGGTCGGTCGTGGCGGATCGCAGCACCCGCGGCGACGACCAGCGGGGCGCGGAGCGGCTTGGCGCGTTCGATCGCGAGGCGCTCGGCGGGGGTGTCGGGGTCACGCCGGGCCAGCGATGCGGCGAGCAGGTCGCCCAGGGCCTGCCGCGCCATGCCACTGACATGGACGAAGCGCACCGGCCGAAGCCCGCCATGGTCGGGCGCACGCAGCGCCGCCGCGACCGCGAGGTCGAGCGCGTCCTGTCCCGGCGCGGGGTCGCGCAGCAGCCGGGGCGACACGGAGGCACGGGCCAGCAGGGCGGCCAGGGCCGGCGGCGGGGCAGGCAGGGCGTCGGGCATGGTCACTCCGGCACAATTGCGAATCATTCGCAATAACACCATAGGCGCATCCCCTCCGCCGCGCCACCATCACGCCGCACGTGCTGCGTTGCACAAGGACACCAAGGGTGATTTCGCCCGACGCGGCCAGTGGGTCTATGACGCCCCCCAAGGTTACGCGTGAGGCTTTGAGGAATCATGACCGCCCCCATCGCGCTGTTCGACGTGAAGGCCCAGCAGACGCTGATCCGCGAGGATCTCGACCGCCGCATCGCGGCGGTGCTGGATTCAGGCCGCTTCATCAACGGTCCCGAAGTGGCGGAACTGGAGGAGAAGCTCGCCGCCTTCGCCGGCTGCGCGCACGCCGTCGGCGTCTCCTCCGGCACCGACGCACTGCAGATCGCCATGATGGCCGAAGGCGTCGGGCCGGGCGATGCGGTGTTCCTGCCGGCCTTCACCTACACCGCCACCGCCGAGGTGCCGCTGGTGCTCGGCGCGACGCCGGTCTTCGTCGATGTCGATCCCGTGACCTTCAACATCGACATCGCCGACCTCGAGGCCCGCATCGCCGCGGTGAAGAAGGATGGCCGCCTGAAGCCGCGCGCGGTGGTGGGCGTGGACCTGTTCGGCCTGCCGGCGGACTGGACCGCGATCGAGGCGATCTGCGCGCGGGAAGGCATGTTCGCCCTGGATGACGCGGCGCAGGCCTTCGGCGCCTCGCTTGGCAACCGGCGGCTGGGCTGCTGGGCGCATGCGGCCGCGCTGTCCTTCTATCCGACCAAGACGCTCGGGGCCTATGGCGATGGCGGCGCGCTGCTGACCAACGACCCGGACCGGGCGGAGCTGTACCGGTCGCTGCGCACCCATGGCGAAGGCAAGACCCGCTATGCGGTGGAACGGACCGGCATGAACGGCCGGCTCGACACCATCCAGGCGACCATCCTGCTGGCAAAGATGACGCTGTTCGAGGGTGAGCTGGCGCAGCGCAAGCGCGTCGGCGCGGCCTATGACGCCACGCTGGCCGGGCGGGTCGGGGTGCAGGTGGCGCCGGTGGGGGCGGAGAACGCCTATGGCCTCTACACCATCCGCCTGCCGGATGCGGCGACGCGGACGCGGGTGCAGGCAGCGCTGTCGGCGCAGCAGATCGGCAGCGGCATCTATTATCCGAAGCCGCTGCACCATCAGCCGGCCTATGCCGCGCATCACGCCGGCTGCGTCGCCGGCGGCCCGGCGCCGCTGCCGGTCAGCGAGTCGCTGTGCGACCAGGTCCTGTCCCTGCCGATGCACCCCTACATGACCGAGGCGGATGCGACGCGGGCGGCGGGCGTGGTCATCGCCGCGCTGTAGAGCCGTTTCCGTTCGCCCTGGCCCCAGGGCGAAGCCTCCAGGTGACTGTTTTCGTGGGCATCCTGGCCCGATCAGGTGATGGCACCTGATCGGGAGCCGCCCCGGCGGCGCGCGGACGGATCACTGGCGCAACGGCTCCTTGCGGGAAATGTTGAATTTCCGTTCGTTGCGGCGCCACCATGCGGCCTCGTGACGAGGAGCCAGCGATGCGCCGCAGGACCCTTCTCGCCGCGGCCGGCGCCGCGGCCCTTCCCTTCCCAGGACCAGCCCGCGCGGAGGACGCCGTCGACGTCGCCCTGGTGCTCGCGGTCGATGTCTCGCGCTCGATTGATGAGGATGAGGCGCGGTTGCAGCGGGAAGGATACCGCACCGCCGTGTCCGACCCGGTGGTGGTGGCCGCGATCCGCGGTGGCATGGTGGGGGCCTTGGCCATCGCCTATGTCGAATGGGCCGGCATCGAGTACCAGCGCACCGTCATTCCCTGGCGGCGCATCACCAGCCAGGCGGATGCCGATGACTGGGCCGCGGAACTCGCCGCCGCGCCGCGCACCTCACTGTCCTGGACGTCGATTTCCGGCGCCATCCGCCATTCGCGGCAGGTGCTGGCGGAATGCCCCTGGGATGCGACGCGCCAGGTGATCGATGTCTCCGGCGACGGAGTGAACAACTCCGGGCCGCCGGCCGACCAGCAGCGCGACGCGGCGATCGCCGAGGGCATCACCATCAACGGTCTGCCGATCATCAACGACCGCCCGACCTTCGGACGCATGCCGCCGGTGCCGCTCGACGACTACTACCGGGAGAACGTGATCGGCGGGGACGGCAACTTCATGATCGTCGCCGAGGATTTCGAAAGCTTCGGCGTCGCCGTGAAACGCAAGCTGATCCGCGAGATCGCCGCGCTGCCGCCGGGCATCATTCCGGCGTGACGCTGCCTTCCGTGACCAGCCGCATGCAGCCCTGCACCACCGGGGCGCAGGCGGAATTCTGCGACATCGGCAGGTCCGAGGCCGCCGAGTAGCCGATCCGCGTCACCTTGCCGTCCACCAGCTGGAAGGTGACGCGGCAGGTGGACCCGGCCGAGACGGACAGCGAGCCGCCAATCACCGGCACCGGCGCCGAAACACCCGCAGCCGGCGGCGTGCGGTCATAGGTCCAGAACTCCCCGCCATCGGAACGCGCCGTCAGGTTCGGCACGCCGGCGCACAGGCGCAGATCGTCCGCCCGCAGGCCGACCAGCCGTTCCCGCCCGTCATCCGCCACCGCGGAATCGCGGGCCGAACAGGTGGTCAGCAGCAGCGGAGAAAGCAGCAGGACAAGGCGAAGCGGCATCATCACGCCGGGGCTCCAGGGACGGGTCCGCGGCCAGCCGGGACATCGACGCAGCCGAGCGCCGGATGTGATGCACCGGCGGAAGCGGGCAAGTAGGTCAATTCGGCACCGAAGGCCAGTGACCGCTGATTTCAGTCCGTGTCCTCGAGCGACAGGCCGAGCTCCGCCAGCCCTTCCTCCAGCATGTCGCCGAGCATGTCGATGCCGAGGAGGTATTCCGCCGCGTCGCGGATGTTGCGTTCCCGTGCCAGGGTCCGCGCCTCCTCGAATTCCTCGCCGGAATAGTCGCCGCGGCCGATCCAGGCCAGCGCGATGAGGGAGGCCTGCTCATCCTCGTTCAGGTCGGCGATGAAGGCGCGCAGCGCGTCCTCATCCATGTTCTCGTCATCGTCGGCGTCGAGGCCTTCCTCGTCCTCCTCCTCACGCTCGAGGGCACCGCTTTCCTCGCTTTCCTGCACGGCGCGGGCGGCATCCACGATGGCGGCCACGGCCTCGAGGCTGATGCCGAGGTCGAATTCCTCATCATCGTCGGATGCGGCCATGGTCTTCACTCCTGCTGCGGGATCGGCCGCAATCAAGCATGGGCGGGCGGGGGCGTGCCACCCCCGACCCGCCGTCAGGCCGCCCAATCCGGTGCGAAATCCGGGTTCACGAGGCGACGATCCTTGGGCAGCGCGGCGATGGCGGCGAGGTCCTCGGCCGTCAGCGCCAGGCCGGCCGCCGCGAGGTTTTCCTCCTGCCCCTGCGCGCGACCGGATTTCGGGATGGCGACCAGATTCGGCTGCGCCATCAGCCAGGCGATCGCCACCTGCACCGGCGTCGCGCCGTGGCGCTTCGCGATGGCCCGCATCACCGGATCGTCATTCACCTGCGCCTTGGCGACCGGCGAATAGGCGGTCAGCGCGAGCCCGTTCGCCCGGCACAGCGCCGCGAGCTTTTCCTGCCACAGATAGACATGGCATTCGACCTGCAGGCAGGCGATCGGCGCGATGGCGAGGTCGAGCGCCCGCTTCAGCATCGCCGGCGGGAAGTTGCAGACGCCGACGGCGCGCGCCAGCCCATCATCCTTCAGTCGCGCCAGCGCCGTCAGCGACGCCGCGAGGTCCATCCCCGGGGCCGGCCAGTGGATATGGATCAGGTCCGCATAGGGCGTGCCGAGCCGCTTCAGCGAGGCCTCGGCCGAGGCCCGCAGAGCATCCGGGGCGAGGTCCGTCCACCACACCTTGGTGGTGAGGAAGATCTCCTCCCGCTTCACGCCGGACCGGGCGATGCCGGCGCCGACCGCTTCCTCATTGCCATACATCGCGGCGGTGTCGATGTGGCGGTAGCCGAGCGCGATGGCCCCTTCGACCGCCGCCGTCGCTTCCGCCCCGCGCAATTGCCAGGTGCCGAGGCCGATGCGCGGGATGCGCAGCTTCGCGGTTTCCAGGATCGGGGCCATGCCGGGTCCTATCGCTTGGACAGGTCGATGAGGCCGGCGAAGCCGCCCTCGGTGCCGAAGGCGAGATGCGAGCCCACCCCGTTCCACGCCAGCGCCGAGACAGCCGATCCGCGCGGGCCGGCAACCGGCACGACGCGGCCGGAGCCGACCTCGGCGATCAGCACCAGCCCGTCGCCGAAGCCCGCCGCGACCACCTCCTGCGTCGGGTGGCAGGCGACGGCGGTGCAGAGCACGCCATCCCCGCCCGCCAGTTCGGTCGGCGCCTTGCCCATCGGGCCACCGCCGAAGAAGGGCCACAACACGACGCAATCCGCCCCCGCCGTCGCCAGCCAACGACCCTTGGCGGTGAAGGCGATTGATTTCGTCTTGGACGGATACCCCGCCATGCGCATGTGCTGGCCGTCGGCGAGGCGCCAGCCATGCAGCGTGTTCTCCTGCATGGACGTCACGACATGCGTGCCATCGGGGCTGATCACCACGCCGGTATGGCTGCCCTTCCATTCCAGCACGCGCGGGTTGCTGTCCTTGGCCGCGACGAACCACAGGGACGCGCCGTTGTAGTGCGACGCCGCGATGCGCTTGCCCTTGGCGTCGAAGGCGATGCCCGTGACCGTCGATGGATGCGCGAGCGACTTCAGCGCGGCACCCTTGGCATCGAGGACATGCACCGCCTTGCCCACGGCGGCCGCGCGCAGGCCGGATTCATGCGCGGCGACCTGGTCCACCCATTTGCTGCCGTACTTGGCGAGTTCCGTCGTGGTGCCGTCGGGTGCGACGCGCATCAGCCGGCCATCGTCGCCACCGGTGATCACGCCGTCCTTGGCGTCGGCCGCGATGGACAGGCAGGCGCCGTCATGCAGGGGCACGGACTGCCAGCCCTCGGCCAGGCGCACCGTGCCGTCACCCAGCGCGAAGGCGCAGGACCGGCCCTCGCGGCCGAAGGCGATGCCGATGACCCAGGCGCCGAGGTCCTGCGCCTCGCCGCGGGATTCGAGAAGGAAATCAGTGTCACTCATGAGCAGAAAGGTCGGGGGAGCGAACTCCCCCGAACCCCCTCCTTTTTCTGTCTATTGGTGCTGGCCCCCGCTTTCAGTCTCCAAAAGCCAGAAAAAGGAGGGGGGGCGGGGGGAGTTCTCTCCCCCCGGTTCAAGCAGGCGGCGGCGACCAACGCGCGATCTCCGCCTGGATCTTGGACTCGTCCTCACCCGCCTGGCAGGCCTCGAAGCCGCGGCGCAGCCAGGGGCGATTCAGGTCACGGCCGATGAAGACGATCTTGGACCGCTTCGGATCGCCGTCCTTCACATCGCCGATGAAGTCGCCATCGGCGATCATGTGGACGGCCTGGAAGGCGAAGCGGCGGCTGTCACCCTCGTAGTAGAGGATGCCCTTGGTGCGCAGCAGATCCTGGCCCTTGGACGCCAGCACCTGGGTGATCCAGGCATTGAAGCGTTCCGCGTCGATCGGCTTCTCGACCTCGAAGGACACGCTGTTCACTGCGCTGTCGTGCTCGTGGTGATCCTCGCCGGACAGGAATTCCGGCTCGCGTTCCAGGATGCGGGACAGGTTGAAGGCATCGCGGCCCACCACGGCGTCGATCGGCACATCCGACTTGGTCGCGCGGCGGATCTCGGCATAGGGATTGATGGCGCGGATGCGGCGTTCGACCTCGGTGGCCTCGGCCTCTGTCACCAGGTCCATCTTGTTCAGCACGATGATGTCGGCGAAGGCGATCTGTTCCTGCGCCTCCGTGCTGTCGGACAGCCGCGCCGGCAGGTGCTTCGCATCCACCACGGTGACGATGGCATCCAGCCGGGTGGCGCGCTTCACGTCGTCATCGACGAAGAAGGTCTGCGCGACCGGGGCGGGATCCGCGAGGCCGGTCGTCTCCAGGATGATGCCGTCGAACTTGTCACGCCGCTTCATCAGCCCGCCGAGGATGCGGATGAGGTCGCCGCGCACGGTGCAGCAGATGCAGCCGTTGTTCATCTCGAACACTTCCTCGTCGGCATCGACGACGAGGTCGTTGTCTACCCCCAGCTCCCCGAACTCGTTGATCACCACGGCGAACTTCTTGCCGTGGTTCTCGGTCAGGATGCGGTTCAGCAGGGTGGTCTTGCCGGCGCCGAGATAGCCGGTCAGCACGGTGACGGGCACCGGTTCCTTGGTGTCGCTCACGGGGTCTCTCCCGAAGGTGGGGTATCGCTTGCCGCCCATATGGGGTCTGCGGCCGCTGCGGTGAACCGGTCCTTGCGCAATGCGACCCGCGCCGCGACGATGGCGGACATGAGGGGAAACAGGAAGCGCCGTCCCTCCTCGGCATTCTCGGCCATGCGGCGGGCAGCGCCGGCTGCGGCGATCGCCCCGATCCCGTCCATCGCCGCGGCGACGGCGGCCCCGGCGGCGGCGTAGTCCGCCTCCTGCCCACCATCGCGGAACAGCGGCACCAGCAGGGATGCCGGCACCGCCATCGCCTCATCCTCCAGCGCCTCGAGCGCCGCGGGGCCATGCGTTTTCCGCAAGGTGGCGCGGCATTCGGCGTCCAGCACCGGCGGCGGGGTCCGCAGCCGCCGGGCCTGGGCCAGCGCGGCTTCCAGCTCCGCCGCGGCGAAGGGGCGGACCAGCAGCACGTCGAAGCCCGCCTCCATCGCCTCGTCCTCCTCCCCACGCCGCACGCCGTCGGTGGTCCCGACCAGAGGCAGGTCGGCCTGCGGCGGCAGCCGGTCGCGGAGCCTTTGCGCCGCATCCGCGCCGTCAAAGCCCTCGCCCGAGAAGGCCATGACCACGGCCTCGATATCCTCGCGAAGCAGCAGGTCCTCGGCGATGTCCCAGTCGGAGACGGGGAACACCTCGTGCCCCGCCTCCTCCAGCATGGTCAGCGTCACCACGCGCGAACTGGCCATCGGATCGACCAGCAGCACGCGCAGCCTGACAGGCGCCTCCGGCTCGGACATGGGCTGGCTCAGGCGGCCTCGGCGCGGATCGCGTCGGTCAGCGTGCCGACGATCCGGTCCACATGCGGCTTCTCGATGATCAGCGGCGGCGACAGCGCGACGATGTCGCCGGTCACGCGCACCAGCACGCCATTGTCGAAGCAGCGGCGGAACACGTCCATCGCGCGCGCCCCCGGCTTGCCGGGGCGCGAGGCCAGCTCGATGCCGCCGATCAGGCCGAAGTCGCGGATGTCGATGACGTTCGGCGCGGTCTTCATGGAATGCATCGCGTCCTGCCAATACGGCTCGATGGCGCGGGCGCGGCCGGGCAGGTCCTCGGACTGGTGCAGCTGCAGCGTGGCGATCGCCGCCGCCGCCGCCAGCGGGTGGCCGGAATAGGTGTAGCCGTGGAAGAACTCGATGCCGCCGGCGACGCCGTTGACCACCGCGTCATAGACGCCGTTCTTCACGGCGACCGCGCCCATCGGCACCGCCGCGTTGGTCAGGCCCTTCGCCATGGTCATGATGTCGGGCACCACCTCCAGCCGCTCGGCGCCGAAATTGGTGCCGAGCCGGCCGAAGCCGGTGATCACCTCGTCGAAGATCAGCAGGATGCCGTATTTGTCGCAGATCTCGCGCAGGCGCTTCAGATAGCCCACGGGCGGCACCAGAACGCCGGTCGAACCGGCCACCGGTTCCACCATCACCGCCGCGATGGTCTCCGCGCCATGCAGGGCGACCAGGTTCTCCAGCACGTCGGCGAGTTCCACGCCATGCTGCGGCAGGCCGCGGCTGAAGGCGTTCTGCGCCGGCAGATGGGTGGAGGGCAGGTGGTCCACATAAGGCAGCAGCGCGCCGAACTGCTTGCGGTTGCCGCCGATCCCGCCCACCGACATGCCGCCGAAGCCCACGCCGTGATAGCCGCGCTCACGCCCGATCATGCGCACGCGCCCGGCCTCGCCGCGCGCGCGATGGTACGCCAGCGCGATCTTCAGCGCGGTGTCTGCACTCTCGGACCCGGAATTGGTGAAGAAGACGCGATCCATGCCCTCGGGCGTCATCTCGGCGATGCGCGACGCGGCCTCGAAGGCGATGGGGTGGCCGAGCTGGAAGGTCGGCGCGTAGTCCAGGATCGCGGCCTGCTTCTGGATGGCTTCCTTGATCTCGCGGCGGCCATGGCCGGCGTTGCAGCACCACAGCCCGGCGGTGCCGTCCAGGATCTCCTTCCCCTCGGGCGTGTAGTACGACATGCCCTCGGCCCGGGCGAGCATGCGGGAGGTGTCGCCCTTGAAGTACTTGTTGTCGGAAAACGGCATCCAGTAGGCGTCCAGGGAGTTCGGACGCGGCACGCTGATCTCGTTCATCGGGGTCTCCGGGGGCTCGGCAGGGCGGCAAACAACACCCTCGGGCGCGCCGGGGCAAGCGGCCTTCGCGCGTGGCCGCCCGCATGCCATGGTCCGCCCGCACCGGAAGGAGGGCACGCATATGGCGAAAGGTCGCCTCGTCATCGGCACCAAGCGGTATTCGTCCTGGTCCCTGCGCGGCTGGCTGTCCGTGCGCCTGGCCGGGCTCGATGTCGAGGAGGTGGTGATCCCGCTGGCCGGCGGCGGCGCCACGACGGCGATCCACGCCATCTCCCCCAACGGCCTCGTGCCCTATCTGGAACACGACGGGGCGCGGATCTGGGAAAGCCTCGCCATCGCCGAATACTGCGCCGAGATCGCCCCGGGCCTGTGGCCCGCCGACCGAGCCGCGCGCGCCCACGCCCGGGCCATCGCGTCCGAGATGCATGCCGGATTCCGCGGCATGCGCATGGCGATGCCGATGAATCTCGGCCGCACCTTCCCCGGCATGGGCCGCACGCCCGAGGCGCTGGCCGACATCGCCCGCATCGAGGCGATCTGGGCCGAGGCCCTTGCCGCCCATGGCGGCCCCTTCCTGTTCGGGGCGTCCTTCGGCCTCGCCGACATGATGTATGCGCCGGTCGTCACCCGCTTCCTGACGTGGCAGCCCGAGCTTTCCGCCACCTCCCGCGCCCATATGGCGGCCGTGCGCGCCCATCCGCTGATGGAACGCTGGTATGCCGAGGCGGCGGCCGAGCCTACCGCCTGGCTGCTCGACAAATACGAGAACCCGGCATGAGCACCGCCGTCGCCCTCGACCATATCGGCGTCGCCGCGCGAGACCTTGGGCCGATGACCGCGGCCTATGAACGGCTCGGCTTCGCGCTGTCGCCCATCGCGCAGCAATCCGGCCGCCGGCGGCCGGACCTGCCGGTGGAGAAATACGGCTCCGGCAATCGCTGCGCCTTCCTGAAGCACGGCTATATCGAGCTGATCGCGATCCTGGACCCGGCGCTGTTCGACAACACGCTGAACGCCTTCCTCGCGCGCTATCCGGGCATGCACATCCTCGCGCTGGCGATGACGGACGAGGAAGCGAACCTCGCCAGATTGCGCGCCGCGGGCCTCGACATCCCTGGCGTCGCCTGGCTGGAACGCCCGGTGGAGGCTGGCGGCCCGATCGCGAAATTCGCCCGCCTGCCCCTCCCCGATCCGCCGGAGGGCCGCGTCCAGCTCATCCGCCACCTGACGCCTGAGCTGGTGTGGAACCCCAAATGGATGGACCACGCCAACAAGGCCGAGGCGCTGGAGGAGGTGATCATCTCCACCGCCACCCCGGCCGACACGGCGGCCCGCCTGTCCCGCCTGTCCGGCCTGCCGGTGGAACCGGACCCGGCGGGCGGCTTCCTGCTGCGCCTGCCCGGTGCGGCCGCGGCGGCCGGCCCCTTCGCCCCGGTGATGGAAACCCGCGTGCGCATCCTGACCGAGGCCGCGCTGCCGTCCGTCCTGCCCGGCGTGACGGCGCCGGCATCACCCTTCATGGCGGGCATGGTGATCCGCACGGCCGATGGCGGTGCGGCGGCGCGGCGCGTGCTGGAGGGGATCCCGACCGTCGAGGCGCCCGCGGGGGTGATGGTGCCGCCGGGCTTTGCGGCGGGGGCGGCGGTGGTGTTCGCGTGACGATGAAGAAGGAAGGTCGGGGAAGAGAACTCCCCCGATCCCCCTCCTTTTTCTGGCTTTTGGAGACTGACCGCCGAGGGCAGCTCTCACGGGTCGATTGAGAATGCGGCATTCGGCGCATCCTTGAGTCTGGCGCTTGCCTGCACTACGGCCGATACCTGACCACGATGCCGTTGTTCGCGGCGTGCTCGGGCACTGAGACGAAGTGCGTGCGTGAGGGGCGTACCCTGCGCTCGACCATCCGAATCTTCCGCGCGCCGCTGAGAGTGCGGACCTGCCCTTCGGGATGGGCGAAGGCCATGCAGTTCGCGAACCTGACCTCACCGTAGTTGAGCAGAGGATAGGGATTGGCCAGGCATTCCCAGGGGCTTGGCCGCTCCACGATCCACTCCGCGGTGACCCCGGTCATCTCCCGCTCGGAGACGAGGCTGCCGACATGGATCTGCGCTTGCGACAGGTTCACGAACAGGGTCGTCACCTCCGTCGGTGAGATACCGAACACGCCGAGGATGATGTTGTCTCCCCAGGTGACCGGGAACTGGTCGATCACCTTGTAGGGGTCGGCGCTGGTGCCGAGGAACCATTCCTCCCAGGCGTAGAGGAACGGCCTGTTGCTGCCGGTGCGGAAGCCGGTCATGACGCCAACCTGCGGCAGGCTCTTGTCCCAGCGACGATGCCCGCCCATCCCAACCCAGATCGAGCAGCGATAGTCGCGCTTCTCCCGCGGGGGCGCTGGCGCCGTCGGCTCGGGCGGCATCGTCACTTCCCCGACGACGTGCCTGAACCGCTCGCCGCGCGAACCGCAGACAGCGCCGGACCAGTTCAGGCTGGTGCTGGTCAGGCCGCCCATCGGGAGCGATATGTGAGGCCCGGGAAGATCCCTGCCGTCACCCTCGTTCCCCGCCGCGACCCGTTCCGAGAAGGTGATCGTCGGATCTGGAATGGCGAGGATCTTGCGCAGAAGCGGCTCAAGTGCGGGTGAGAGCCACCCGCGCAGGTCGATCCCAAGGGCCGACAGCGTTCGGATGTCATCGTCGGTCATCATAGCGTCCGGTTCCACTCAGCGGCCGCTTCACCGACCGTCGCGTTGAAGCTCGGAATGGCCCTCAGGAGGACTAACAGCGCGTCCGCGAGATCTCGGCCCGCATCCGTGTCGCTGGGGTAGTGCAGGCCGGCAATCTCGCGGTTGCGGGCGATGCGCGTGGCCAGTGTGAGCAATGCCGCCGACAAATGGTTCTTGTCCGCCGGCGAAAGACCCGATGCGGCGACCGCTTCAGTGACGCAATGCCACATCAGGAAGGACTGGGTCGAGTGTCCGCTCGGGAATGCGGAATGCCCCGGTATCGGCAGCGCGGGCCGCAGCGCGGGATAGAGTTGCGAAGGCCGCGGGCGGTCCTCGCGATACTTCACATGCATGACCACCAGCGCGCCCACGAGATCGGCGATGTAGAGGAGCTGACACGTCTTCGGGTGGGATGCCTCGGTCACCGAGAGCAGATGCTGGAATTCGAACAATCCGCTCCCGTCCTGCATGATGATCTCTGCGAGCGCGTCGGCCCGGTTGTCGGTCGCGTACTCGAACAGCCTGCGCTTCTCTTCCGCTTCGTCGATTGCACGCTCGCGCCATTTGAAGGCTGTCGCATTGGTCGCGTCCTGCCACGGCGCGTTCTTCGCGAAATCGCCGAGAACGACCCAGGCCGCCAGCTTGCGGCTCCACCTTTCCTTGAGGAATCGCTGGGGATTGAGCGCAGGGCGGTTGGAGAGCGGCTGCTTCGGGTCGGACGTGATGCTCGCGTCATCGGCCGCCGCGAAGGGCAGATCGGCGCGATCCGTGAAGATGCCACCGGAGCTGCTACCGCCCCCTGCGCTCGCGGTGCTGCTGGTGCTGCTCGTGCTGCTGGTACTGCTCGTGCTGCTGGTCATCGACGCGTACCCCCTTCTCTCGGTTGATGCCTATTCCGGCAGGCCCGCGGAGCGCAGGCGGGACAGGTACTTCTCGAGGATGGCCCCCGAGAGCGGCGTACGCGCCGCGAAGGCCTGCAGCCCAAAGTGCGGTTCCAGCGCCAGGATTTTCTGTGCGAATGCGCACGCTTCCTCCACCCGGCCGAGAGCGACCAGGCCAACGGTCATCGTGCGAAAGGTCGGAGAGTGGTTCGCGTTGTGCAGCAGCGCCCGCCGGCTCCAGGCCAGCGCCGCTTCGAAATCATCGTTCACGTAGTGCGCCTGCGCCATGAACTGCTGGTGCAGGAAAATGAATGGATCAAACGGGCTGAGACGAAGGCTGCGTTCCGCGCGCCGGATCGCCTCCCTCCCCTCGCCCCTCCAGGAGCAGACGAGCCCGCTGAACAGCCAGGCCAGCGAGCAGTTCGGCCCGATCACCAGGGCCTTGTCGAGCAGCGTCAGCGCCCGGTCGAAGTCGCGACGGGTGTAGCCGACGACATAGCCATAGAGCGCGAGGGCCTGCGCGTCGCCGGCGGTGCGGTCGACCGCTGCCGCCGCCAGTCGTCCTGCTTCCGTGGCATCCGCCGCCGGGTCGGGCGACCAACCCTGCGCGATCCGCAGCACGTGCCACCAGGCAGCGTAGGAATGCGCCAGCGCGTGCCCCGGATCCTCGGCCATCGCCTGTGCCAAAAGGCCCCTCGCGCGGGAGAAGCTCTCCTCGTCCAGCCGGTGCAGGTGGTCCAGCGCCTGCAGCAGCAAGTCGTAGGCCGTCAGGCTTTCGGGGTGCTTGCGCAACGCCCGGGACAACTCGCGCTCACGCAGCTCCGGGGCCAGGGTGGTGGCGACGTCGATCGAGATCCGGTCCTGCAGCGCGAAAAGATCCGTTGCCATCCCCTCATGCCGGTCGGAGCGCAGGACGGTCCCCGATTCGGCATCGACGAGTTCCGTCGTGATGCGCAGCCGGTCTCCGGCGCGCCAGACGCGTCCCGAGAGCACGTAGCGCACGCCCAGTTCGCGGCCGACGACCCTCACATCAGGAACGAAGCCCGAATAGCCGAGGGTCGATCCACGCGCGATGACGAGCAGCCGGTCGATGCCCGACAGGACCTGGATGATCCCCTCGATCACCCCGTCGGCAAAGTAGCGCTCCTCCTCGTCGTGCTCGTGGCCCAGGAAGGGAAGCACGGCGATGGAGGGCTGCGCATCCGCGGGAGCGATCGCCTTGGGCAAGGGTGCGGGCGGTGCGACCCTGAGGCTGAACGCGCGTACCGGGCGGAGGATGTTGCGCAGCCTGAGCTCGCCGAGGTCGAGCAGGCCCGCCACCTCGCCCCCAACGGCCTCGGCAGCGGTGCCGGAAAGGATGACACAGCCTGCGTCGGCATGCGCCTGGAGCCGCGCGGCGATGTTCACCCCATCGCCGTGGATCTGCCCCTCCTGGCCGTCGATCACGTCACCGAAATGCACGGCGATGCGCAGTTGCATCGGCGGGCGTTCGGCCGCGGCCGGCGCTTGGGCCATCTGCACTTCCACGGCCCAGCGCACCGCCGCGAGCGGGTCCGGGAACTCGACGAAGAGAGCGTCCCCCGCACGGTCCACGACCCTGCCGCCCCAACTGCCGATGCGTGGCTCGATCTGGGCGCGCATGGCGTCCCAGCGGCGCAGGGTGGCGTCCTCGTCGGCGCCCATCAGGCGCGAGTATCCGACGACATCGAGGAAGGCGACCGCCACGCGCCGGCGGAGGCGCGGGGTGTCCGAGACCTGAGGCAGGTGGCCCGCGTTCATGGCGGATTCGTGCGAGCATGAGACGGGACCGGGGCGCAGTCGCCCCCCTCATGCCTTGCGAGCCAGGGGGCCGCGGCGAAGCCGGTCAGCGAGAGCCTCCGCGCCCGCGTCTCGCACGGGGCACGGGGGCCTTCCCGCAGCTCTCGAACGTCGCGCATCGCGATGGGTGATGTCACGACAACCCCCCCCCGGCGAACACGGAAACGATAGGTCGAAATCGAAACTAATCGAACGAAAAAGAACAGCCGGCGTGAGCGTCCGTCGTTTTATCATTATGCAGGTACTGCACCTTTTGAGCGCCGCGCCGGTCCGGCGCGGGAGGTCAACGGTGGGCAGATCGGTACCCTGCGGCGTAGGAAGGGTGCCGAGGGCGATTCGGAAGTTCTGGAGGTGACGCGATCGCCAGTGGACCGGACCATCGTCAGCGGGCACCTCAGGGCGATGTTCAAGATCGGGGCGCTCAGTTGGGCAGAGGAGACAAAGTTGCCACTGACGCTACCGCAGCCTTTTCGTCAGGTGCGGCTAAGGCAGGCAAGGGGGAGCTGCTCCTCGCCGGCCCTTCCATCTTCATGACCCTCTTCGCCAAGGCGATCGGCGCCTCGCTGCGCACCTACTACGCCCCCGGCCGTGCCGCGCTGCTCGATGCCTTCCACGCGCGCTTCCTCGCGCCGGGCGACCTCGCTTTCGACATCGGCACCCATGTCGGCGACCGCACCGCGTCCTTCCGCCGGCTCGGCGCGCGGGTGGTGGCGGTGGAACCGCAGCCGCGCCTGGCCCGCGCGCTGCGGCTGATCTTCCACGGCGATCCCGGTGTCACGCTGGTGCAGGCGCTGGTCGGGGCCGCAGCCGGCGAGGCCTCGCTGCGGCTCAACACCGCCAATCCGACCGTCGCGACGGCCAGCACTGCCTTCATCGCGGCGGCGGACGGCGCACAGGGTTGGGAAGGGCAGCGCTGGGATGCGGAGATCACGCGGCCTGTCACGACGCTCGATGCGCTCGCCATGCAGCATGGCACGCCGGCCTTCGTGAAGATCGACGTCGAAGGCTTCGAGGCCGAGGTGCTGCGCGGCCTGACCCGCCCGCCGCGCGCGCTGTCCTTCGAATTCACCACCATCCAGCGCGGCGTCGCGGCGGAATGCCTCGGGCTGCTGTCCGCGCTCGGCTACCGTGCCTTCAATGCGTGTCTCGGCGAGACCATGACATTCGCGCACCCCAAGCCGGTCGATGCGGAGACCATGCGCGAATGGATCGATGACCTGCCGCATGCGGCGAACAGCGGCGATGTCTATGCGAGCCTGATGCCTGAACGGCTCGCCTGACCGTCACGGTCGCAGATACCCCGCCACCACCTCCACCACATGCTTCTCGCGTGCTTCCAGCGCCGCCTCCGTGCCGAGGTCCTGGCCGAAGATGGTGGACAGCGTATGCCGGTTCGCCACCCAGAAATGCCCCAGCGCGAGCATGGTGACGTAGAGCTGCAACGGGTCCACGTCGCGGCGGAAGACGTCGCTCTCCTCCCCGCGCTTCAGCACCGCGCGCAGGCTGTCCACCAGCGGGGAGTAGAGCGCCCGCACCTCCGCGCTGCGCTGCAGATAGGCGGCGCGGTGGATGTTCTCCTGGTTCAGCAGCGCGACGAATTCCGGATGCGCCGCGGTGTAGCGCAGGTTGAAGCGCACCAGCCGCGCCATCGCTTCGCTCGGTGGCAGATGCTCGACATCGACGTCGCGTTCCTCGGCGCGCTTGGCGGCATAGGCGCGCTCCAGCACGACCAGCCAGAGCTCCTCCTTCGATCCGAAATGCGCGTAGAGCATTCGCTTGTTGGCACCGGACCGTGCGGCGATCTCATCCACCCGCGCGCCGGCCAGGCCGTTCAGGGCGAATTCCGCCAGCGCCGCGTCCAGGATGCGCTGCCGCGTGGCGGCGGCACGGGCAGACAGCGGTCGCGACGTGCGGCTTTCCATCAGAACCTTCCATCCCGCACTTCGAACTTGGTCGCCTTGCCGAGCGACCGCCCGCCGCGCGCCACCCAATCCGCCACCCAGTCGAGCATCTGCGTCAGCGCCACGGTGGGATAGCCGAAGGTCGCGAAGGCACGCCCGGCATTGGACAGCAGCGCATCGGGCGCTTCCTGCCCTTCCAGCATCGGTGCGACGCCGAAGCGTGCGCCGAAGTGCTGCGCGACCCAGCGGATCGACACCGTCTCCGGCCCCGTCACGTTCAGGATGGGGCAGGATGCGCCGGCGCGCGCCAGCGCGCGCAGCGTCCAGGCATTCGCATCGCCCTGCCAGATGACATTGGCATGGCCCATCGCCATCGGCACTGGCTTGCCGTCGCGCACCTTGGTCGCGACGTCATGCAGCACGCCGTAGCGCAGGTCGATCGCGTAGTTCAGCCGGATGCCGAAGCAAGGCGTGCCGCGTGTCGCCGCCGCATGCTGGAAGACGCGCTCGCGCCCCAGGCAGGACGCAGCGTAGTCGCCGATCGGCGCCGGCGGCATGTCCTCCGTCGCGCCACCGGAGATCACCGGCACCAGCCGCTGCACATTGCCGGTCGAGAAGAACACGATGCGGGAACCCGCATAGCGTTCCGCCACCATTGCCGGCAGCAACACGTTCATCGCCCAGGTCAGCGGTTCGTTGCCAGTGGCGCCGAACTTCATCGCCGCCATGAAGACGACATTCGGGGCGTCGGGGAGTGCGGCCAGCGCCGCGCGGTCCATCAGGTCGGCCGTGAGGCATTCGACACCCCAGGATTCCATCCGTGCCCGCAGCCCCGGTTCGGACCAGCGCGCCACCGCGATGACGCGGCGCGACGGATCGGCGCGCTTCGCCTGGCGGCACAGCGTCGGGCCCATCTTGCCCGCCGCGCCCAGCACCAGGATGTCGCCCGGCACGGCGGCGAGATCGGCCACCAGAGCGGGATCGGGCCGGGAGAGCACCTCCTCGAGCGCAGTCTCGGCGGCGATGGCGGTGGGCAGTTGCGGCACGGCGGTTCCTCCTGCCGGCCATCCTTGCCCCAGCCCGGGGGCCTGTCCATCAGGCGCGGATCACCGCGCGTCCGGCGCCGCCGCGACCTCCATTGGTCGCGGCAGCAGGACGAAGACTTCCGCCTCGTCGCGCATCCGCCCGGCGCGATCACCGGCCTCCGGCCCCCAACCCCAGAAGAAATCGGTACGGGCCGGGCCGCGGATCGCCCCGCCGGTGTCCTGCGCCACCACCAGCCGCCCGGCCGGCGGGGCGTCGCGCCGCGCCATCGGGTCACGCACGGTGACGAACATCGGCGCGCCGAGCGGGATGAAGGCGCGGTCCACAGCGACACTGCGCTGCGGCGTCAACGGCACGCCGAGCGCCCCGATCGGACCCTGTTCCGGCGTCAGGTTCTCCACCACCCGGAAGAAGACGTAGGACGGGTTGCCGCGCAGCAATTCAGTGGCGCTGTCATGCCCCGCGGCGGCGAGCCATGAGCGGATCGCCTGCATCGACATCTGGTCGCGCGTCAGCTGGCCGCGTTCGATCAGCACGCGGCCGATCGGCACATAGGCCCGGCCATTCTGCCCGGCATAGCCGACCCGCATCAGGCTGCCGTCCGGCAGCACCACCCGGCCGGAACCCTGGATGTGCAGGAAGAAGGCATCCGCCGCATCGTCCACCCAGACCAGTTCCAGGCCGCGGCCGGCGAGCGCGCCCAGGTCAATCGCCGCCCGGTCGAAGAAGGGTTCCAGCTTGCCGTCGACCATCATGCCGTAGCGCCGCCGCAGCGGATTGCCGACCACGGGCTGTTCCACCAGTTCGGGCGGCCGCGCCAGCAACGGGGTGCGGAACGCCTCCGTCGGCTGCGCGGACCCGCGCAGGATCGGCTCGTAGTAGCCGGTCATGATGCCGGTGCCGGCGGCGAAGGGTTCGAAGCGTTCCTCGAGGAAGGCGCGCACGGTCGCGTCCCGCGTGGCGCGCCAGGCATTCATGCGCCGCTGGAACGCCGGCCCGGGCGTCGCATTGGGCGGCAGGCGAGGGGGGCGCGGCAAAGCGCGCTCCAGGGCGCGCAGATTCGGGCAGACGGCGTGCCAGGCGGCGGCCGCGCCGGCCCGCAGCGCGGCTTCCCCCTGACCGCCGAGCACGGCCTCCGGACGCATGGGCCGCATGGCGGCGCAGGTTGCCATCAGCGTCGGCAGGATCTCCGCATGGCGATCCGCTTCCCAGCCGGGCATGTCGGCAAAGGCCACCGCGCGCAGGAGTGGTGGCGGCGGGGGTTCCTCGGGCCGGGCCTCGGCTTCGGGGGATGGGCCGCCATGCTGCGCGGCGGCCGGCCACGCCAGGGCCAGCGACACCAACAGCGGCACGACCGCGGGCCATGCCGCGCGGCGCTTGTGGCCCTTCCGGAACATCGGGGGTGTATACTCCCGCCCGACCGGCGCCGCGACACTCCGGGGGCTGTTGGAGTGCCGCGGGCGCCCCAGTCCTGGGCTAGGCGGACCGGGTTCCCACCAATTTCCAGGTAGGATCGGATGCCCGAGTGTCCCTCTGGAAGGTCCAGAGGTCAGTGATTTCCGTCACAGCCTCGGCACCGGCGCTGACCGATCCGTCCTTCGCGATCGTCAGGTTCACCTGGTCCGAGACGATCCGCACGGTGATGTCGGCCACCGAGCCGCGGAGCTCGGCCTGCTCGATGGCGAGGTCGTTGATGGCGCGCAGCTCGGTGCGCTGGGTTTCGCCGGCCAGTTCGCGCGCGGTGATCGCCTGGTCGAAGCCGGCGAAGGATTCATCCGACAGCAGGTTGCGCAGCGTGTCGCGGTCGCCCGCGGCGAAGGCCTGCACGATCATGCGGAACGCGCCTTCCGCCCCGTTCAGGAAGGCGCCGGGGTCGAAGGCGGGATCGGCGGCGCGGATGCTCATCAGCGTCTGACCGAGCGGGGATCGCGGGTCCGGCAGGGACCGCGCCGCGGCACCGACCGCGGCGGGCGGCGGCAATTCGGCATCGCGGGCGGGCACCGGCTGGGCGGTGCCGGGGGCAGCCTCCCCCGGCTGGCGCTCAAAGCCGGTGCGGCGTCCGAGCACGCTGCGCAGGCGCAGCACCAGGAAGGCCGCAACCATTGCGAACAGGATCAGATCGATCGGCAGGGCGCCAGTCATGTCACTCTCCTTATCCCGTCCACTTAGGGCTGACGGGTCACTGCCGCAACATGCACGTCTCCAGGTTGCCGGCGGCTTTGCCTGCCGCTAGAGCAGTTCCCGTGCGGGTGGAAATACCCGGACGGATGCAAACGCTCACTCAGACACCGCCGGCCTGGTTCCGCGTGCGTTGCGGCCGTTCCAGGCGATGGGGAGCAAACAGGGAAACGCCGGATGATCCTTCTCCGCCATGGACAGAGCGAGTTCAACCTCCTCTTCACCCAGACGCGGAAGGACCCGGGCATCATCGATCCGGTGCTCACGACCCTTGGTCATGAACAGGCGACGGCCGCCGCGGTTGCATTGGCGGAGGAGGATATTCGCCGCATCGTCGTTTCCCCCTACCGCCGGGCCATCCAGACGGCGCTGCCCGCGGCGCAGCGGCTGGGCCTGCCGCTGACCGTCACGCCGGTGGTGCGGGAACGCTATGCCTTCACCTGCGACATCGGCAGCCCGCGCACCGCCCTGGCGCAGGATTTCCCCTCGGTGGATTTCGAGCATCTGGACGAGGTCTGGTGGCCGCCCGAGGAAGAACCGGCCGACCAGGTCGAGGGCCGCGCCAGCCTGTTCCGGGCCGAGATGGCCGCGCTCGACGACTGGGCGCACACCCTGGTTGTCTCCCACTGGGGGTTCATCATGGCTCTGACGGGGCTGAGCGTGACGAACGGCCAGATCCTGCGCGTGGACCCGACGGCGCCAGGGCCGGCGACGGTGCCGTGGAAGCATCCCTGATGTGACGGGGGCGATGCCCGGACGCATGCGCCGCCACTGATCGGCCGGATGCGGTGTAGATCGAGGCCCCGCAGCAGGCCGTTACGGAAGCCGAAAGCCCCTGCATGACCAACCGCTGGGCGGAACTTGCCATCCTCGCCGCCTCGCGTGCCGCCATGGGCGCACAGTTCCAGGTGGTGGGCGCGCTGGGGCCGCTGCTGATCGGCGCGCTGGCGGCTGACTGGGCGCAGCTCGGCACGCTGATCGGGGCCTATTCGGCCTCCGGGATTCTCATCGCGCTACCGGCCGGGATGGTGATGGCCAGGCTTGGGGACCGGCTGGTGCTGCTGCTGGGCGTCGGGCTGATGGCGGCGGGCGGCGTGGCGTTGGCGCTCGCGGCGGGTTTCGGCATGGCGATCGTCGGGCGGCTGGTGTCGGGCGTCGGCGGTGCACTGCTGTCCATCGCCTGTGCCAAGATGGTGCTGGACCGCTTCTCGGGCGCGGCGCTGGCGCCGGCACTCGGGCTGATGCTGGTGGCCTGGCCCTGCGGCATCGGCATCGCGCTGCTCGTGCTGCCGCTGTTGGGAACGGATTGGCGGGCCGGGCTGTGGCTGTCGGCTGCGGTCTGCGCGGCATCCTTCCTGCCGCTGTGGTTTGCCTTGCCCCGGGGCGATGGTGCCGGCGCCGCGCCGGCCCGCCGCGGCGGGCTGCTGCGCAGCGAATGGGGACCGCTGCTGTCCGCCGGGACGATCTGGGGCTTCTACAACGCGGCCTTCGTGGTGGCGCTTGGCTTCACACCCGCCCTGCTGGTGTCGCGCGGCTGGACGGCGGAGGCCGCCGGCGGCGTCACCGCCCTGGTCAGCTTCGGCATCCTGCCGCTGCTGCCGGTCGGCGGTGCGGTGGCCGAGAGGATGGGCCGCCCGCTGCTGGTCACGGCTGCCTGCATGGTCGGCATGGCGGGCTGCCTGCTGGCGGTGGCCGCGGGGCTCGCACCGTGGCCCTGGCTGCTCGGCTTCGGGGTGCTGGCGGCGCCGCCGGCCTCGCTGGTCATGGCGATGGTCGGCCGCGCCCTGTCCGCGCCGAGCCGCGCCTTCGGCATGGGCGTGCACTACTCGCTGTTCTACGGATCGCTCGCCGCGCTGCCGCCGCTGGCGGGGCTGGCACGGGACGTCACCGACGCGCCGGCGGCGCCGCTGCTGGCGGGTGTGGCGTTCCTCGCCGTCGCGCTTGCCATGGTGCCGGTCTATCGGCGGCTGGCGGTCACTCGCGCCTGAGCACGCCATCCACCAGCCGGTCGGCCCAGGCGGTGCTGTGGAAGGAGGCGCGCAGCGCGTCCTCCGAATAATCGTCCCGCACCCAGTCGAGGAAGGGCTTCGGCCCATGCGCCTTGGTGAAGGCCGCGTAGGCGTGGAAGAACGCATCCAGGATGCCGGTCCGCGCCGCCGCGACATGGCCGAAGCGCAGGGACAACTGGCCGAGCGCGTCGTCCACGCTGCGGCCCTGCGCCATCAGCCAGATGCCAGCCGCGAGGCCGGTGCGATCCGCGCCGGACTTGCAGTGGATCAGCGCCGGTTCGGACATGCGGGCGAAGATGCCGGCCAGGCGCAGCACGCGATCCTTGTGCGGCGCTCCCCGGCTTTCGAGTGGCGCATCGATGTGTTCCAGCCCGAGTGCCGCCGCCGCCTGCCGCCCGAGCGCATCCGACCCGCAGGCTTCCCGGTGGCCGCGCAGGTTGATGACGGTGCGGATGCCGTGGCGCCGCACCGCCTGTTCCAGTTGCCACGGGATCGGGTGGTTGGACCGGTACAGCCGGCCGCTTTCGACAACGCCCCAGTTGCGCCAGCCGAGCCGCAGCAGGGCATGGTCGATGAAGAGCGAATTGAGCCATGCGGCGCGGCGAGCGGCTGGCAGGGTGAGGTCGTTGCGGGACATCGCGAGGGCTTATGCCGTGTCGGGCACGGTTTGTTGAGGGGCAGGTCCGTGGCCGCATGCGCCGAGGTCCGGAATGTTGGGGTCCATCCGGCACGCATGCTTCGCGAGCACAACCATGACGTGTGCGCACTTTAGGATTTTACGATTTTAGGCCTTTAGGCCGCGGTGACGATTCCGGGACTTGAGGGATTCCCGTGCGATGGAGGCGTGAGGCCGCCGGACCTCATACCTCGCGGCCGCGCCGGTCAGCGCGCGCCGCCATGCGACAATCGGCGCGGTGTGGATGCGCTGCCGTGGTTGGTTCGCGCTGGCGGGCGCGAACGCGCTGGGCCGTCAGGCTCGTCGAATCAGGCTGAGTACGAGGAGCACGATCACGGCACCGATTGCGGATGCCAGGATGGCGCCGATCCATCCGCCGCCGAGTGAAATGCCAAGTGTCGGGAACAGCCAGCCGGCGACGAGGGCGCCGATGATCCCCACGATGATGTTGCCGACGAGGCCGAATCCTGCGCCCTGCACGATCTGCCCCGCGAGCCAGCCCGCGATTGCGCCAATCACGATAGCGACGATGATCCCCTGGACGGCCATTGCCGATCCCCTCCGCGAGCCGCCCGGCATGCCCTGAGCCGCCCCCGTCGGACGGTGGCGCCGTGCGGCGAGCGAGCATGAGCCGGAGGCGAAACGTCGCGCTAGCAGAATCGCGCACGGTGTGAGTCTGGCGTCCGCATCTTCGGTGCAATGTCGAACGCCAGACGACAGCCCATGGTCCACGGCACTGCCAGAGCCGCTTCCATCCGCCCGCGCTCCGGCAGTGCCTCTAGCCCATTGTTTTCGCGAGTACCTTCACCCCGTCAGGGGATGCCGAGACACGATCCGCTGGCGGGTGTTTGGAACATATCAAGAACGTTTGCCAATATCTAGCAGTTTCCAGCGCGCGACGCCTGCCCCAGGACTGCCGTACCCGTGGGCCTGGGCACCAGAAACCGGCATTCCAAAGGCCACTGGCCTTTGGCGGGGTGGCTTGGAGGGGCAGCGCCCCTCCAACTCCGTCCTACTCCACCCGCGCGCCCGAAATCCGCACCGCTTCCTGCCAGGCCGGCCGGTCGCGGTTGGCGCGTTCGGTCATCTGTTCCGGCGTGGACCATTCGGCCAGCGCGCCGACCCGCAGGAACTGGTCCTTCACCTCCTGCTGCGAGGCGATCTGGCGGAGGGCGCCGCTCAACCGCTCGATCACCGCCGCCGGTGTGCCGGTGGGGAAGACGAAGCCCTGCCAGGAGGTCAGCACGAAGTTCGGCAGCCCGGCCTCGGCCATCGTCGGGATGTCCGGCAGGGTCGGCCAGCGCGCGGGGGTGGTGACCCCGAATGCGCGCATCTGCCCGCCGGTGATGACCGGGACGTAGGAGGCGAGGTTGTCGAGCGCGAAATCCACGTCGCCCGACAGCATGGCCGGCACGGTCTGCGCCGCGCCGCGGAACGGGACGTGGGTGCCCTCGATGCCGGTGCGCGCGCAGAACAGCGCGCCCGACAGATGCGGCGTGGTGCCCACGCCCGGCGAGCCATAGGTGATGCCGCCGCGCTTCGCCTTCGCCCAGGTGATGAATTCCTGGAGGTTGCGCGCCGGGTTCTTCTCGGCGGCGACCACGGCGACGTTCGGCAGGTCCCAGGCGACGCCGACCGGGGCGAGGTCCTTCGCCGGGTCATAGGCGAGCCGCGCGTAGAGATAGGGGTTGATGCAGAGATGCCCGACCGAGGCGATGCCGAGGGTGTAGCCGTCGGCTGCCGCCTTCGCGACGGCGTCGAGGCCGATATTGCCGCCCGCGCCGGCGCGGTTCTCGACGACGAAGGGCTGGCCGAGCAGCGGCGAGAGCCGTTCGGCATACAGCCGCACCAGCACATCGGTGGACCCGCCCGGCGGCCAGGGCACGATGACGCGGACGGGGCGGTTGGGCCAGGCGCCCTGGGCATGCACGGCGGGGGCGGCGAGCAGCCCGGCGCCGGCGGCGAGAAGGGTGCGGCGGGTCGTCATGGATCGGTTTCTCCCGGCTGAGGTTACTTCGGAGATATCCCGCGAGAGCCTTCAAGGCCAGATGAAGGGGCGCCCGCCCCGATGGTCAGCTTGCCGGGCGCTTCGCGAGGGCGAGGCCGACCCCGAGCGCGATCATCGCCGCGCCCGATGCTTCGCGCAGGCGACGGATCAGGGTGGGGCGCGCCGTGGCGCCGTCGCGGATGCCGCTCGCGGCGAAGGCGACCACGATGTCGGCCAGGGTGTTGAGCGCGACCGAGATGAAGCCCAGCACCACGAACTGCATGGCCACGGCGCCTTGAGCCGGGTCCACGAATTGCGGCACGAAGGCGAGGAAGAAGGCGGCCGTCTTCGGGTTCAGCGCCTCAACCAGCACGCCTTCACGGAAGGCGCGGCGGGCGCCGACCGGCGGTGCCGCCGATCCGCCGTTCAGCGCGGCCGAAGCGTCCCGGCGCGCGGCCTGGATGGTGCGCAGGCCAATCCAGACGAGGTAGGCCACGCCGACCAGCTTCAGCACGGCGAAAAGTTCCGCGCTGGTCAGCACGATGGCGGACACGCCAAGGCTGCCGGCGAGGACATGGACCATGCCGCCAAGGCCGGTACCGAAGCTGGAGGCCACGCCTTCCGCACGGCCGCCGGCGAGCGTGCGCGCCGCGACGTAGAAGATGCCCGGACCGGGCGTGACCGCGAGCAGCAGGGCCGCGGCGAAGAACAGCGCGAGTTGTGTCACGTCCGGCATGATGATGACGCTCTACAAGGAATCGCGCGCCGCCGCACTTCGGAATGCGCGCCATGGCGCATTCCGAAGCCGCCCCTATGCCTCATGCCTTGCCGAGTTCCGCCGCGGCTTCGTCAATCAGCGACGCGACCTCCGCGGCGCGGGATGCGAGCGAAGCGTGGCTCGCGTCCAGCGTGATGACGCGACGCGGATTCATGCGCGCGGCCATGCGCTTCTGGTTCTCCGGATGGATCATCCGGTCCTCGCTCGACACCTGGTACCAGGACGGCTTCGTCTTCCACGCCGGCGCCGTGACGCTGTCGCCGAAGGTGCTGCCCAGCGGCGCCTTCTGGGTCACGGCCAGGACCAGGCTCTCATCGGCGGTCAGGTCCTGGCAGAAGCTCTCGCGGAACTTCTCCTGCCTGATCCAGAGATAGCCATCGCTGTCCGGCGCGATATTGGCGAAGGCCGCCGGCGGATGGGCCTGGCTGATCGCGCCGGGGCTTTCACCGGAATCGGGTGCGAAGGCGGCAATGAACACAAGACCCGCGACCTTCGGAAGGTCCCCGGCCTCGGTGATCACCGCCCCGCCATAGGAATGGCCGACCAGCAGCACGCGTCCCGGCGCCTGCGCCACCATCTTGCGGGTTCGTTCGGCGTCCTCGGCCAGGGATGTGAGCGGCAGTTCGACCGCCCGCAGATTGGCATGGCCCCTGCGCGACAAGTCGAGGATCACTTTGCCCCAATGCGCGGCGCCGCCCCAGAAACCATGGACCAGCACGATCGACATTCCGTCGCTCATGGCGCTCTCCCTTTGATTCCGTTGAACAGATCGCTTCTGCGGCGTCCGTTGCGAGAACGGTAGAGAGGCGCGACCGCGCGGGCAATCACGCTGTACCCGCGCGGCGTCGTCCTTCGGGGCACTTCACGCAGGGGCCAGGATGCGCGGGTGCATTGCACCTGGCGGGGAGAGGCAGCGCCCCTCGCCAATCACCGATCCCGCTTCGCCTGCGCGTTGCGCACGAATTGCGACACGCGCCCGATCTCGCGCGGGTCGGTGCGGACGACGCGCTTGCGGTTTGGCTTCGCGTGCATCCCGGCACCCGCGGCGTCCCCGGCCGCCGGATGCGGCGCGGCTGCGGCGCGCTTGCGTTCCAGCACCTCGCGCAGCGCGGCGGCGTGCCAGGCGCGCCGCGCCTGCCCGTGCAGCACGTCGAGGCGGTGGTTCACCCGCTTCAGCGCCGCGGCATAGACCTGCTTGCGGCGCGCCAGCGCGGCGTCGTTGCCGGCGGATGCGCGTGCTTCGCCCTTGCCGCGGCGGGCGCGGCGGTTGGCATGCACCATGCCGCGCAACCGGTCGCGCTGTTCGCGCAGCGTGCGGGCAAGGGCCAGCACGTCCTCGGCCGGCAAGTCGGACAGGGCGGGGTAGTGGCTTGGCGCGACGGTCGTGAAGTCATCGCCGAGCAGGCGGCGTTCGGCGGCGATACTGTTGGCCATGGGGCGTCCTCCATTCTGCAGCGGCAGCCTACAGGACCCATGCCGGGCATCGCGATGACAAGGCACGGCGCGGGACGCCAGGCACGCAGGCAGGACGCGGCGCTACGCGGCCTCGCGCAGCACGGATGCCAGCGTCACCAGCATCGAGGCGGTGGCGCCCCAGATGTAGTGACGATCATGCGGCCAGACCCAGAATTCGCGCATGCGGCCGCGGAATTCCTGTCGCCGCCGTTCCGGCGCCGAAGGGTCCAGCAACTGCGACAGCGGGTATTCGAAGGCCTCCGCCACCTCCCCTGGATCGTGGCGCAGGCCGAAGGGCGGGCGCAGCAGCGCCACCACCGGCGTGACCAGGTATCCGGTGCCGGTCATCAGCGTCGGCAGCCGGCCGAGGATCTCCGGCAGGGCGGGATCGAGGCCGACCTCCTCCTCCGCTTCTCGCAGCGCGGCCTGTTCTGGGGTCTCGCCGGCTTCCATGCGGCCGCCGGGGAAGGCGACCTGGCCAGCATGGGAAGTGAGCCGGGCGGAGCGCAGCGTCAGCAGCACGGTCGGGTCGGCATGCAGCACCAGCGGCACCAGCACGGCGGCATTGACCGTCCGCCCGCCGGTGCGTGCGACGCGGTCGAGGTCATCCTCGGGCGAGGGCCGGTCGCGCGGGATGCTCGCGGGATCGGCCAGCCGGGCCCGCAGCAGGGCGGGGTCCAGGTGGAAGGTCGTCGCGCTCATCGCGCGGCCGCCGCCCGCAGGATCGGACAGCCCATTCAATCCGCCGCCATATCGAGGTCCGGCGCCTCGTCGATCGGGAAGAAGGTCCCCTCGCTCCAGACGCCCAGCACCTCGCGCCCTTCCAGCGTCTCCGATTCGGCGAGCGCGACCAGTTCGTAGAACACCGCGCGGCTGATGCGGGCCTCGAGCCCCGGGCGCACCATGATGTAGGGCCGCGGTTCCCGCGTGTGCGGGCACAGCTGCACCCGGATCGGATGCTGCGGATCGGCTGTCACCAGCTCATCGAGGTTGGTGCGGAAGGTCAGGCATTGCTGCGGCACGCCGCCGCCGCAGTCGCAGTCGCGCCAGAACAGCTCGACCGCGACGAAGGGGGCGTCCTCCACCTCGATCCGCCCGCGTTCGGCCGGGGTTTCGAGCCAGAACGCCCCGTCCTCGCCGCGCTTGAGGATCGAGGCGAAGAGGCAGACCAGCGGTTTCCGCTGGATCGCGCTGCCCTTGTAGAACCAGGTGCCGTCGCGGCCGATGCGGATCGCGTAGTCGCCGCATTCCTGCCGCGCCCGCGCCAGCACCGTGCCGGTGGGCGGCATGCATCCGGGCATCGACGGGAAGGCAACGGCTGGCACGCATCCTGCTGACACGGAGTCCGCCGATTTCGGTTCCAGTCCCTGGACCGGGTTTTCCATGCCATGGACGGTCATTGCATTTCGTCGCCCTTGCACTCAGCGTGGCCGATGCGAGCTAATCCCAAACGGGGTGGCACCGGCCGGCGCGCCTCCGCAACCGTCATATAGGGAGCCAAGCCCGCATGAGTGAAGTGGCCGAGACGACACAGGACCCCGCCGTTCTGGTGGCGGAAGTGGAGGCCCTCGGCACCCGCCTGTCCCGCGTGCGGGAGGCGATCGGCCGGGTCATCTTCGGCCAGGACCTGGTCGTGGAGCGCGTGCTGATCACGCTGCTCTCGGGCGGGCATGTGCTGCTGGTGGGCGTACCGGGCCTCGGCAAGACCAAGCTGGTGGACACGCTCGGCACCGTGCTGGGGCTCGATCCACGACGCGTGCAGTTCACCCCCGACCTGATGCCGGCCGACATCCTGGGGTCGGAAGTGCTGGAGGAGGACGCCCATGGCAAGCGGGCCTTCCGCTTCATCAAGGGCCCGGTCTTCTGCCAGCTGCTGATGGCGGACGAGATCAACCGCGCTTCCCCCCGCACGCAATCCGCCCTGCTGCAGGCGATGCAGGAACACCGCGTGGCGATCGGCGGCGAGATCCACACCCTGCCCACGCCCTTCCACGTCCTCGCCACCCAGAACCCGATCGAGCAGGAGGGCACCTATCCCCTGCCCGAAGCCCAGCTCGACCGCTTCCTGCTGGAAATCGAGGTCGGCTACCCCGACGAGGCCGCCGAGCGCGCCATGCTGCTGGCCACCACCGGCGCACGCGAGGCCAAGCCGGCCCAGGCCATGACCGGCGCCGAACTGATCGCCGCCCAGGCCCTGATCCGCCGCATCCCGGTGGGCGAGCAGGTGCTCGACGCCATCCTGAAGCTGGTGCGCGGCGCCCGGCCGGAAACCAGCACGCTCGATGCGGTCACCAAGCATCTCGCCTGGGGACCGGGCCCCCGCGCGGCCCAGGCCCTGATGCTCGCCACCCGCGCCCGGGCCCTGCTCGACGGACGCCTCGCCCCCTCCGTGGACGACGTGATCGCCCTGGCCGAACCGGTGCTGCGCCACCGCATGGCCCTGACCTTCGCCGCCCGCGCGGACGGCGTGCGGATCAGCGAGGTGATCGAGGCGCTGAAGGACAGCCTGGGGTGATGACGGCGTTGGAGAGGGACCTTGTCCCTCTCCAAACCTCACCGTGCCAAGGGCTTGAGGCCCTCACTCACCGTTCGCCCTCGGGCCGCTCCATCAGGAATTCGCGCAGGACCACGGCCTCGTTGTGGTGCTCATCGCGCGCGGCGAAGACAAGCGTTACCGGGCCCTGCCGAATCAGGTTCCGGATCGGCGCAAGGGCCTGGCCATGCCCTCGCAATTCGGCCCGGTATCGCCGGCGAAATTCGTCCCAGCGGGCCGGATCATGGCCGAACCACTGGCGCAATGCCGTGCTCGGTGCAACGTCGCGGCACCAAAGCGTCAGTGCCGCGCGCGCCTTGCTGACGCCGCGCGGCCAGAGCCGGTCAACCAGTATGCGCGCGCCGTCATGCGATGCGGGTGGATCGTAGACGCGCTTCATCCTGACGGCCGGGGTCGCCGGCGCGGTCGCCCGGTCCGCCGGGCCTGCGGGCTCCGCCGCGGTCGAGAGCCAGCAGGGACCGCCATGCAGCAGCGCTCCGGCAGAACCAAAGGGCGCGGTCACAACAGCACCTGATCATAGGGCAGCATGATTTCGGTTCGGTCCCGGACTCCCTTGACGCCTGGCACCTGCTCCGCAAGGACGCGCAGCGCGCGCCGAACCTGCGGACCCACGACGAAACCGATGAATTCGACGATGCCGTCATGGACTTCGACGTGGGTATGGAAGGTATCCGCCCAATCCTCGTTGCGCATCGCGGCAACGACGGCGGCACGAACGCGGCTGTCGGGAAGTTCCGCCACCTCCGTCTCCTGACTGGTCACCGCGCACAACAGGTCGGATCGCGTGACGATCCCGCACAGGCGATCGCGCTCGGTGACGAGGACGCGCCGGATGGCCTTCCGCTCCAGCGTGGCGGCGATCACGGAAGCCGGAACGTCCGGCGGGACCGCCACGATGTCGGTTGTCATCACCTCCTCCGCGACAAAGCCGTGGGCGCGCGCATACCGGTCCGCCGATGTCGCCGGGTCGGCGAACAGCCAGCGGAGCCAGGGGGAGATCGTCGTCGGAGGCCCGGCCAGTCGGGTCGTGAGGTCGGCAAGGCTGACCAGTCCGAGCAGCACCCCGTCGTTCCCCACGACGGGCACGGCAGATATGCCGCGATCGGCGAGAAGCCGCGCAATCGCTGTCACCGGCATGTCGGGGGGAATCGTCACCACCGTGCGTGTCATGAGGTCGCAGGCCCTGGGTTCGCTCATCATCCTCACTCCTGCCCGCCCGGAATGGGTGGGCCGCGCCGCGCGGGGCAGCAGGAGGTGAGGTGAAGCGGATGCGCTGACCTGCCGAACACCGCCCGGACGGACAGGGCAAAGTCTGCGTGGGATATTATCTGCGGACAAACGCATTTAATTGAGGATTAAATGCAGAAGATCCGCATCAAGTGGAATGCCAATGGATACCGAGCTCGTCCGCACCTTTCTCGCCATCGTCTCCGGCGGCAGCTTCGTGCGCGCTGCGGAGCGCCTTCATGTCAGCCAGACCACGGTCAGTGCCCGCATCCATACGCTGGAGGATCAGCTTCGCCGCCGCCTGTTCATCCGGAACAAGTCCGGCGCCAGCCTGACGCCGGCGGGCGAGCAGTTCCTCCGCCATGCGCCGGCGCTGGTGCAGTTGTGGGAACGCGCGCGCCACCAGGTCGCCGTGCCGGAGGGCCGGCGTGCCATCCTCGGCATCGGGGCGGAGCACAGCCTGTGGGACCCGCTGCTGTTGCGCTGGCTGCTGTGGTTGCGCCGCACCGTGCCGGATGTGGCGCTGCGCGCCCATGTCGGGCTGTCGGAGACCGTGGTCGATCAGGTGGCCGGTGGGATCATCGACATCGGCGTGGTGTACGCGCCCCGCCACCGCCCAGGGTTGCGGATAGAGCTCCTCATGGAGGAACGGCTGGTGATGGTCCGCAGCCCCGCGGGGGGGAGCCAGCAGCCGCCCGACTATGTCCAGGTCGATTGGGGCCCGGAGCTTGCGCTGCATTATGCCATGGCGGGCGCGGGCGATCCGGGCCTCGTCGTGGATCTCGGCCCGCTTGGGCTTGGCTACATTCTCGAGGCCGGCGGGATGGGTTACTTCCGTCTCGGCGCCGTCCGGCCGTACCTGAAGGATGGCCGGCTCGAGCTGGTGCCGGATGCGCCGGAATTCCTTTACCCGGCCTATGCGCTGTTCAGCGAGCACGCCAGCGAGCCTGAGATCATCGCGACGGCGCTTGATGGCCTGCGCCTTTTGGCGAGTGGCGAGCCGGGCGCCGCCCCGAGGGGGAAGCCCGCGGCCCGCCAGCGGCGTAACGCAGCAAAAAAACCGGATTGAACGACCAATAAATCGCGTTTGTCGTACCTATCCGCGTAGACCACGATCCGCGCGACCCTGACGGCTGGAGCACGGCCGCGGTCGAGGGGCGCGTGAGCGGGAATGCTGGGTGGAACCACGTTGATCGACCTCATGGCTGCACTCGCCAGGCGAGGGGAGCCGCATGCCTTGGCGACCGTCGTGGAAGCGGTGGGCTCGACCTCGGCCCATCCGGGCGACAAGGCGCTGATCAATGGGGCGGGCGCGGTCCTGTCGGGTTGGATCGGCGGCGGCTGCGCCGAGAGCACCGTGCGCCAGGCTGCGTTGGACTGCCTGGCGGACGGCGCGCCGCGGCTGATCGCGCTTGATCTGGATGACGAGGTGCTGGGCGTGGGCATGCCTTGCGGCGGCGCGATGCGCGTCTTCGTGGAGCCGTGCCTGCCGCCACCCGCCTTGTGGGTGATGGGGCATGGACGTGTGGCGGAAAGCCTGTGCCGGCTGGGGACGGAGCTCGGCTTTCGTACCGTTGTCAGCGACACGCCTGCGCCAGACGCCGCCCGCTTCCCGGATGGGACAGAAATCATCGGCGATGACTACGATCTCGCACGGCTGTTGCCAGCACCTGGCGATGCCGTGGTGATCGCGACGCAGCATAAGGGGGACCACCTCTCCGCGATCCGGGCATTGCGCTCGCCAGCGGGCTACGTCGCGATCATCGCCAGCCGCAAGCGCGCCAGGCTGATGCGTGATTTCCTGCGCGATGAAGGCTTTACCGACCACGAACTTGAGCGGCTGCGCGCGCCCGCCGGACTGGACCTTGGGGCACGGACGCCGGAGGAGATCGCCTTGTCCGTGATAGGAGAAGTGGTGCTGAATCGGCGTGGCGGCAGCGGCCGACCGCGCCGCAACCCTGCCGCGGTTCCGGCGCTGGCGGAGGCGAAGTGATGCACAGCAACGCGCAACGGCCCGGCATCGCACCGCCGGAGGAAGACCCGAACGCGGAGATCCTGTGCGCGTCCCCGCCCTGCTTCATGCATGAACTGGACGCGTCGTGGCTGGGCCTGCAGAACTGGGACCAAGTGCGGGCATGGCGCCGGACGAAGCGTACGGCACTTGTCACGGGGCGGCTCGCAGTGCCGGCAGAAGAACGGCAACGGCGCGATGCTGTCATCACCGCCCATCTGCGGGAGGAGGTGCCCGACCTCGCGCATCGTCATGTCGGGTTCTACTGGCCATTCAAAGGCGAATACGACCCGCGCCCGCTCGCATACGCTCTTGAACGCGAAGGCGCGCGATTGGCGCTTCCGGTTGTCGTCGCCCGTGGGCAGCCTCTCGTCTTTCGTTCCTGGCGGCGCGGCGTGCGCATGGTCCCGGGGGTGTGGAACATCCCCATCCCAGCCGACGGGGAGGAGGTCGTGCCCGACACCTTGCTCATCCCCCTGGTGGGCTTCGACGGGCAGCATTACCGGCTTGGCTATGGCGGCGGATACTACGACCGCACGCTCTCCACCATGGAGCCGAGGCCGCTTGCCATCGGCATCGGGTTCCGGATCTCCCGCCTCGCCAGCATCCATCCGCAGCCGCATGACGTGCCGATGGATCTGATCATCACCGAGGGCGGGCGAATCCGCCCCGGACGGGCGGAGCCGGCATGATGACGGGCGATCCACTGACTGCGGCGCAGCGGCAGGCGCTGTGCGACACGCTCCTGGGCTCCGCAGCGGACGCCATCATCCTCTGCGACCACAATGGGCTGATCCGCTTCTGGAACCCGGGCGCCGAGCGGACCTTCGGCTTCACCTCCGCCGAGGCGCTGGGCCAGTCACTTGACCTCATCATTCCGGAACGGCAGCGCGCGCGACATTGGCAAGGGTTCCAGCACGTCATGGCGAGCGGTCGCACCCGCTACGGTGACGGTGACGTACTGGCGGTCCCGGCGCTGCGCCGGGACGGACGGCGCATCTCCGTTGAATTCACCATCATGCCGCTGGCGGGCGCGGATGGCCGCATCGAAGGCATGGCGGCGATCATGCGCGACGTGACCGAGCGCTTCGAGGCGCCGCGCGAAGCGCGCAGGCGCCTGAAGGGGGAGCAGCCGGAAGGCGGGCCTCCCGACCCGCCCGCGACCTCGGCGACGGCAGGCTAGACAGGCGGAGGCCGGATTTACGGCCGTCACGCGCCGGCCCTGGCGAAGGCACTCGCCGAGGCGTTCATCGAGGGACGGAACCGGCACGCCCGGGGCGGAGACCGCGGCGGGCGCGGGCGGCACGTAGGACCGCGAGCCTCGGCGCCGTCTTGGCCGACGGTGCATCACGGGGCGGTAGCGCGCCGCCAGGGTGGCCTGGGCGGATAGTGCAGGTCGAACCGGTGCCCTTGCGGTGGCCGTATCTGCATCCCGAACGCGGCAGGATGTCTCGCGGCCGTGTCGCGCGGCTGCGGGGCGCGATGAAGGGCGGCGACAATGCCGGAGGCGCGGCAGGCGGCGCCGGCGCCGATCGACCGTGTCGTTGCGTGCCCACCTCCGAGGGCCGGGCGCCGCGTGGGATCGAACTGGCCGGCGACCTCCGCGAGATGCTACGGACGACAAGAGCGTCGGGCATTTCCGCGGAGGGATCCACCCATGACACCGGCCACTTTGACCCGGTCCTCAGTTTGGTAGAGGTGAGGCGGGGGCGCAGAGCCCTCCCCGTCGCCGCCCCATGACCACCGTCCCCATCCCCTGGGCTGAGGCCCTTGGCGCCTCGCTCCCCCCGCTGGTCGTGCAGGCCGAGCGTGTGGCGACGACGGTCATGCAGGGTGTGCATGGGCGGCGGCGGCCGGGGCAGGGCGACGCCTTCTGGCAGTTCCGTCCGTATTTCCCCGGAGATTCGGCGGCCCGCGTCGATTGGCGGCAATCGGCGAAGTCGGATCGGTTGTTCGTGCGGGAGACGGAATGGGAGGCGGCGCAGACCGTCGCGCTGTGGTGCCAGGCGGGGCCGGAGATGGACTGGCGCAGCGACGCGATGCTGCCGACCAAGCGCACGCGCGCGGAGTTGCTGCTGCTGGCCCTGTCGGCGCTGCTGTTCCGTGGCGGTGAACGGGTGCGGCTGTTCGGCCTGCCGCGCGCGTTTTCCGGGCGCGGGGCGCTGTCGAGCCTGGCGCAATCCCTGCCGAGGCAGGCGGATCAGCCGGAAGACGGCCGGATTCCCCGCCATGCGCGGGCGGTGCTGATCGGCGATTTCCTGGCGCCGCTGGAGGAGACACGGCGGGCGGTCGCGCAACTGGCGGCGAGCGCGGTGCGGGGCCATCTGTTGCAGGTGCTCGACCCCGCGGAGGAAACCCTGCCCTTCACCGGCCGCGTCCGCTTCCACGCCCTCGGCAGGGTCGAGGAGGCGCTGGTGCCGCGCGTCGAAGGCGTGCGCGCGCTGTATGAGGAACGGCTCGCCAGGCACCGGGATGGGCTGGCGGCGTTGGCGGCGGCGTCGGGCTGGTCCTTCGCGACGCATCGCACCGACCATCCGCCGGAAGCGGCGCTGCTGGCGCTGCATCGCAGGCTGGCCCCCGACTGATGTGGCAGATCGGACCTCTCGCATTCGCCGCACCCTGGCTGCTGCTGGCCTTGCCGGCGCTGCCGGCGCTGTGGTGGCTGCTGCGCGTCAGCCCGCCGGCGCCACGGATCCAGGGCTTCCCGGCGATCCGCCTGCTGCGCGACCTGCCGCGGAGCGAGGAGACGCCGCACCGCACGCCGTGGTGGCTGCTGCTGCTGCGCATGGTGGCGGCGGCGCTGCTGATCATCGGCCTGGCGCGGCCGGTCTGGCAGCCGGGCGGGGGTGGTGGTGGGTCGGGGCCGCTGCTGGTGGTGATCGACAATGGCTGGGCGGCCGCGCCGGATTGGCCGGCGCGCATGGCCGCGGCGGCCGGTGCGTTGGAGGCTGCCTCCCGCGAGGGAAGGCGTGTTGCCCTGCTGCCCACTGCGCAGGCCGAGACCGGGGAGGCGATCGCCGCCACCGGTCTGATGCCGGCCGAAGAAGCCCATGCCCGCCTCGCGGCGCTGCGCCCGCGCGCTTGGGCGCCGGACCGCGCCGCGGCGCTGGCGGCGCTCGGCGCCTTCCGCCGCGCCAATCCCGGCCCCTTCGCCACGCTGTATGTCGCCGATGGCGTCGAGCATGCGGCCGAGGGCGACACCTTCACCTCGCTCGCCGCCGCGTTGTCCGAGGCCGGGCCGCTGACGCTGGCCAGCGCCGAGGCGCGACCGGCGCGCCTGCTGCCGCCACCGCGCGCGGAGGCCGACCGGCTGGTGGTGCGCGTCCTGCAGACCCCCGTCGCGGCACCGACCGAGGCGACGGTGCTGGCGCGCACAGGGGATGGGCGGGCCATCGCCTCGGCCACCATCCCGGTGCCGGCCGGCGCCGGCAGCGCCGAGGCGGCGATCGACCTGCCGATCGAGATCCGTAACCAGGTCGTGCGGCTGGACCTCGAGCCCGAGGCCGGCGCGGCGGGGACGGTGCTGCTCGATGAACGTTTCCGCCGCCGCCCGGTCGGCATCTCGGCCTCGGTGGAGACCTCGGCGGATGCGCCGTTGACCGGTGACCTGTTCTACCTGGAGCGCGCGCTCGCCCCTTATGCCGAGATCCGCCGCGGCACGCCGGAGCAATTGCTGACGCGTCAGCTCGCTGTGCTGATCCTCGCCGATCGCGAGGTGCCCGAGGGGCGCGAGCGCGAGGCGCTGGCGCGCTGGGTCGACCAGGGCGGCATGTTGATCCGCTTCGCCGGCCCGCGCCTTGCCGAACGTCCCGACCCGCTGCTGCCGGTCGCGCTTCGGGCGGGGGAACGGCAGTTGGGTGGCGCGCTGTCCTGGGACCGGCCGCAAGTTCTGGCCACCTTCCCCGAAGGTTCGCCCTTTGCCGGGCTGGTCCCGCCGGCCGAGGTCACGGTGGAGCGCCAGGTGCTGGCCGAACCGTCGGCCCGGCTGACCGAAAGGTCCTGGGCGCGGCTCGCCGATGGCACGCCGCTGGTCACCGCGGCGGCGCGCGGCCAGGGGCGCATCGTGCTGTTCCATGTCACCGCCAATGCCGAATGGTCGAACCTGCCGCTGTCTGGCCTGTTCGTGGACATGCTGCGGCGGCTGGTCGCGCTCTCGGCCGGTGTGCAGGGGGCGGAAGGGGAAGCGCCGCTGGCGCCGCTTGAAATCCTGGACGGCTTCGGCCGGCTCGGCGCCGTCCCCCCCGCCGCGGCGCCGATCCCGGCCAATCGGGTCGAGGAGACCGCCGCCTCCCCCCGCCATCCGCCGGGCTGGTATGGATCGCCCGGTCAGGCCGAAGACGCCGCCTGGCGTCGCGCGCTGAACCTGTCGGCGCATCTGCCGGCGCCGCGCGCCACCGCGGCACCGCCGGCCACGGCGCGGATCGAAGCGATCGGCGGTGTGCCGGCGGAACGCGACCTCGGGCCGTGGTTGCTGGCGCTGGCGTTGCTGCTGCTGGCGATCGACCTGCTGGTGTCGCTCGGCCAGCGCGGGCTGGTCGGGCGGCATTGGTCGCGCGGGGCGCGGGCGGCGGGGCTCGCCGCGCTTCTGCTGGCCGCAGCACCCGCCCATGCGCAGGACGGCGAAGGCGCCGCGGCGATCGCCACGCGCCTCGCCTATGTCGTGACCGGCGACGCGCAGGTGGACGAGACATCGCGCATGGGCCTGGTCGGCCTGTCGGATTTCATGAACCGCCGCACCGCGGCGGCGCTGGCGGACCCGTTGGCGGTGGTGCCGGGCCGCGACGACCTGTCTTTCTACCCGCTGCTCTACTGGCCGGTGCTGCCGGAGGCGTCGCAGCCCGATGCAGCGGCCGTCGCCGCGCTCAACACCTTCATGCGCAATGGCGGGATCATCCTGCTCGACACCCGTGACGAGGGTTCGGGCGAGGGCATGCACCAGGGCGCACGGGCGGCGCTGCGGCGGGTGACGCGCGACCTCGCCATCCCGCCGCTGGCCCCGGTGGCCGAGGACCACGTCCTGCGCCGCGCCTTCTACCTGCTGCAGGAACTGCCCGGCCGGTACAGCGGCGGGCAGGTCTGGGTGGCGCGCGACCAGGACCGCGCCAATGACAGCGTCTCCCCGGTCATCATCGGCGGGCATGACTGGGCCGCCGCCTGGGCCATGGATGGGCGTGGGCAGAACCCCTACGCCACCATCCCCGGCGGGGCGCGGCAGCGCGTGCTCGCCTATCGCTTCGGGACCAACCTCGTGATGTACGCGCTGACCGGCAACTACAAGGGCGACCAGGTGCATGTGCCGGCCATCCTGGAAAGGCTCGGCAATTGAACGACGCGAGCCGATCCGCCTCGCTGCTGCGCGAACGCCATCCGCACGGGCATGCGCGCGTCACCTATGTCGAGCTGTTCTTCGACCTGATCTTCGTCTTCGCCATCACGCAGCTCTCGCACGGGCTCGCGCATCATTTCGACGCGCTGGGCACGGTGCAGACGCTGGTGCTGTTCCTCGCGCTGTGGTGCACCTGGATCAACACCGGCTGGGTGACGAACTGGGTGGATCCTGAACGGCTGCCGGCGCGGCTGATGCTGTTCGCGATGATGTTCGGCGGGCTGATCGCCGCCAGCGCCATCCCCGACGCCTATGGGCGGACGGGCCTGTGGTTCGCGCTCGCCTATGTCGCGATGGAAGTCGGGCGCACCGCCTGGATGCTGTGGGTGATCCCGCCGGGGCAGGATGCGCTGCGGCGCAATTTCCAGCGCATCCTGGTCTGGGTGGCGATGCCGGCACCCTTCTGGATCGTCGGCGGACTGCTGCCGCCCACCGCGCGGCTCGCCTGCTGGGCGATCGCCGTCGCCATCTGGGTGGCCGGGCCGCTGCTGCGTTTCCCCGTGCCGCGCCTCGGCACCTCCTCCACCCGGGACTGGAACGTGGAGGGTGCGCATCTCGCCGAGCGCTGCGCGCTGTTCATCATCATCGCGCTCGGGGAGGGCATCCTCGTCACCGGCGCCACCGCCGCGGCGCTGCCCACCAGCGCGACCACCTTCGTCGCCTTCGCGGTCGCCTTCATCGGCAGCATCGCGATGTGGTGGGTCTACTTCCACATCGGCGAGGGCCGCGGCGCGCGCTTGATCACCCAGCATGACGACCCCGGGCGTATCGCGCGGATCGGCTACACCTACATCCATGCGCCGATCGTCGCGGGCATCGTCCTCGCGGCGGTGGGCGACGACCTGCTTCTGCGCCATCCGACCGATCGGGCAGGGGTGAAGGAGGCCATCGCGCTGCTCGGCGGGCCGGCGCTCTACCTGCTGGGGCTGGCGTTGTTCAAGCGGCTCAGCCTTGGCTGGCTGCCGCTGTCGCATCTGGTCGGCCTCGGCCTGCTGGCAGTGCTGGCGGTGGTCACGCAGGGGCTGCCGGTGCTGGCGATGGGTGCGGCGGCGGCGGCGGCGCTGGTGCTGGTCGCGGCTTGGGAACATGTCTCGCTCGGCCGGACGCGCGCCACATGACCCATAGCGTCGCCGGCATCGACTTCGCCCCCGTCCTGCCGCTCTGGCTGCTCGGCGTCGCCGCGGCGCTGGCGCTGCTGGCGCTGGCGCCCGCGGCGTGGCGGCGGGCGCGCGGCGTTCTGTGGCGCGCCGTGACCTTCGCGCTGATCCTGCTCGCCCTCGCCAATCCGCGCCTGGTCGAGGAAAGCCGCGAGACGCGCCCCGACATCGCCCTTCTGGTGGTGGACCGCAGCGATTCCGCGCGCATCGGCAATCGCGCCGAGCAGATCGAGGCGGCGCGGCGCGAGATCGAGGCCCGCGCCGGCCGGCTGCCCGACCTCGAACTGCGCAGCGTCGAGGTGCCGGAGGCCGGCAACCAGGGCACCCGCCTGTTCGCGGCGATGGAACGCGCGCTCGCCGAGATCCCACGCGCGCGGCTGGCCGGCGTCATCGCCCTGACCGATGGGCAGGTGCATGACATCCCCGCCGCCTCCCCGATCGATGCGCCCTTCCACGCCCTGCTGCCCGGCCGCGCCGGGGAGACCGATCGCCGCCTGCGCGTCATCGAGGCGCCGGGCTTCGGCATCGTGGGGCGAGAGGTGGAGATCCGCGTCGCGGTGGACGACCTTGGCGTGCCGAACGCGACGGGCGCCGCGCGGCTGACCATCCGCCGCGACGGCGAAGCCGCACGCACCGAAAGCGTGCCGGTCGGCCGCGACCACCGCATCGTCGTGCCGATCCAGCGCGGCGGCCCGACGGTGGTCGAGATCGAGGCCGAGGCGCGGCCCGGCGAGGTCTCCACGCTGAACAACCGCCAGGTCGTGACCATCAATGGCGTGCGCGACCGGCTGCGCGTGCTGCTCGTGAGTGGCGAGCCGCATGCGGGCGAGCGCACCTGGCGACGGCTGCTGAAGGCCGATCCGAATGTGGACCTCGTCCACTTCACCATTCTTCGCCCGCCGGAGAAGGACGATCTGACGCCACTGAACGAGCTCGCGCTGATCGCCTTCCCGGTGCGCGAATTGTTCCAGGTGAAGCTGCGCGACTTCGACCTGATCGTCTTCGACCGCTTCTCCAATCGCGGCATCCTGCCGGCGGCCTATCTGCGCAACATCGCCGACTATGTCCGCGGCGGTGGCGCGCTGCTGATGTCCACCGGCCCGGAATTCAGTGGGTCGGTGTCGCTGGCGCTGACGCCGCTCGGTTCCGTGCTGCCGGCGCGCCCAGCGGGACGGCAGAACATCGTCGCCGAAGGCGCCTTCCGCCCGCGCATCTCCGCGCTTGGCTTCCGCCACCCGGTCACCGAGGGATTGCTCGGCGCCAATACCGAGCAGGCCGATGCGCAATGGGGCCGCTGGTATCGCTGGCTGCGCGCGGACCAGCGCAGCGGCAGCACCGTCATGGAAGGCCCGGACGGCGCGCCGCTGCTGGTGCTGGACCGCGTCGGCGAAGGCCGCGTCGCCCTGCTGCTGTCCGACCACATCTGGCTGTGGTCGCGCGGGCATGACGGCGGCGGCCCGCAGCAGGAGGTGCTGCGTCGCGTCGCCCATTGGCTGATGCGCGAGACGGAGCTGGAGGAGGAGGACCTGACGGCGCGGATCGAGGCCGGGCGGCTGACGGTCACGCGCCGCAGCCTCGACACCGGCGCGCCGCCCGAGATCACCGTCACCGGGCCGGATGGGTCCGTGACGCGCGCATTGCCGGAGGCTGCCGGCGGCGGGCGAGCCGTGCTGAACCTGCCGGCGGCGCTGCCCGGCGTATGGAACGCGACCGATGGGCGGCGCACCGCCTTCGCCGCTGCCGCCGCGGCCAATCCGCTGGAAGTCGCCGACCTGCGTGCCGACCCGGAGCGGCTGCGCCCGCTACTGACCGGCACCGGCGGCGTCGCCCGGTATCTGGGCGACGGGGCCGTGCCGGCGGTGCCTGAGTTGCGCCGCGTCGCGCCCGGCCGCGACGTTGCCGGGGCGGGCTGGATCGGCCTGCGCCGCAATGGCGATCACACGGTCACCGGCATCAGCGCCGTTCCGCTGCTGCCGGGCTGGCTGGCCCTGGCCCTGGTGCTGGCGGCGGCGGTCGTGGCCTGGCGGCGGGAAGGGCGGTAGTCATATTGATGCCTCAGGCGCCGGCGCGCACATCCGGGCACTTGGCTTGCGCGCCCCGCGCTGTCGCATTGTGCACGGCGGGCGGTCAGGGCGCGGTCGCGCTTCACGCTCGCGGCCCGATGCGTGGCATCGGGCCGAAGGTCAGCCGACAGGATTGCCCGCACCATGCGATTGCGCGATTTCCCGTGGCGGCCGGTTTGTTCTAAACCGGCGCCATGCGACGCATCCTCCTGCTGGCGCCCATCGCGCTGACGCTGCTGCCGGATGGCCCGGCCCTGGCTCAGTTCTCCGGCCCGCCGCCGGATCCGGCCCGCTCCGCGCCGCGCCCGCAGCCGCCGGCCTTGCCGGGTATTTCTGCGCGCCGCGCGATCGAGCCGATCCCGGGCGACCCCAACGCCAACCTTTCCCCCACCGCCGCGCTGTTCGACGCGATCAACCGCGGCGACCTGCCGGCGGCGCGCGACGCCGTGAATCGCGGCGCGAGCCTCGAGGAACGCAACGTGCTCGGCCTGTCCGCGATCGACGCGGCGGTCGATCAGGGGCGCAACGAGATCCTGTTCTTCCTGCTGTCTGCCCGTGGCGGCGCGCGCGCGCCGCAGGTTCCGCCCGAGGCCTCGCTGAGCCCGGCGCAGCGTACCGCGCGCGACCGCGCTGCGGCCGCGGAGGCCGAGCGTTCGGCCCGGGCGGCGGCGGCGGCGCTGGGTGGTGGTGGCGGGCCGCGCGGGCCGGCCCCGGTCACGCGGCCGCGGCTGTTCGCCAATGACGGCGGGGCGCCACGGCCGGAGGCGGGGTTCCTGGGCTTCGACGCGGGGCGCGTGGGCGGCAGCGGGCCAGCGCGGGCGGGGCGGCGCGGGTAGCGCGCGCGGAGAGGGGCCTTGCCCCTCTCCGGACCTCACCCCACCAAAGGCTTAAGGCCTTTGGAAACCTTGACTTGGCGTTGGGCACCTCGGCCGCGGGCCATAATGGCCGCGCCGTTGGGCGCGGCGCCAGGTGCCGGCATTCCAAATGACACTGTCATTTGGCGGGGTGGTTTGGAGGGGCAGCGCCCCTCCAAGGACGATCAGTCCCCCGACGCCGCCTGTTCCAGCCGGTACGGATGCGCCGGATATGCCCCGAGGATGCGGAATTCCTTGGTGAAGAACGCCAGTTCCTCGAAGGCGTGTTGCAGCGCTGGGCTGTCCGGGTGGCCGTCCACGTCGCAGAGGAACTGCGTCGCGGAGAAGCGTCCGCCGACCATGTAGGATTCCAGCTTCGTCATGTTGACGCCGTTGGTCGCGAAGCCGCCGAGCGCCTTGTAGAGCGCGGCGGGGACCGAGCGGACGCGGAAGACGAAGGTGGTGACGGTGTTCGGCGCGGCGACCGGCGGATACAGCCGATCGCGCGACATGACGTAGAAGCGCGTGGTGTTGTGCTCCTCGTCCTCGACGTTCCGCTTCAGCACGTCGAGGCCGTAGATCTCGGCGGCGAGTTCCGAGGCGATGGCGGCGTCCTCGACCCCGCCGCGCTCGGCGACCAGATGGGCGGCGCCGGCGGTGTCGGCCTCGATCACTGCCTGCAGCTTCATCTCCTTCAGCAGGCGTAGCACCTGGCCGAGTGCCACCGGATGGCTGTGGGCGCGCTTCAGCGTGGCGACGGTCGCGCCCTTGGGGGCGAGCAGGCAATGCTCGACGCGCTGGAAATGCTCGCCGACGACGAACAGGCCGGAATCGGGCAGCAGGCGGTGGATGTCGGGCACACGCCCGGCGAGGGAGTTCTCGCAGGGCAGCATGGCGAGCTCGCAGCGGCCTTCGCGCAGCGCGACCATCGCGGCCTCGAAGGACGGGGAGGGCAGGGTGGACCAGCCCGGGTAGGCGGCACGGCAGGCGAGGTCGGAATAGGCGCCCGGCAGGCCCTGGAAGGCGATGGTGTTGGCGGTCATGGGATCCTGCTCAACCTGGGGGACGATCGAAGACGGCCCGAGGTCGTGCCTCGGGCCGGGAGCGCACAGCGCGACCGCGCCCAAACCGACAATGGCCGCCGGAGCGACAGTGCGGGGCGCGAAGGCAAGCCGCACGGATGTGCGGCGCCCGCCGTCTGAGGGGCGCGGTCATTCATGACCGTGCGGCGCCAAAAGACTGCGGGCGCGTTCCAGATCATGCGGCGTATCGACGCCGAAGGGACCATGATCGACGCGGGCGGCGTCGATGCGCATGCCCGCTTCCAGCGCGCGCAGCTGCTCGAGCTTCTCGCGTCGTTCCAGCGGGCTCGCCGGCAGTGCCACGAAACGGTCGAGCGCGGCGCGGCGGAAGGCATAGACACCGATATGGTGCCAGCGCGGCCCATCCCCCCAGGGGATCGGCAGGCGGGAGAAATACAGCGCGGGGGCGACGCGGGCCTCGCCTTCGAAGGCGCAGGCGCATTTGACGAAGGAGGATGTATTGGCCTCCTCCTCATCCGCGATCGGGCAGACCAGCGTGCCGATATCGACGCGCGGATCGGCGAGCGGATCGAGCACGGCGCGCAGCGTCTCGGGCGCGATGGTCGGGAAGTCGCCCTGCAGGTTCACCACGACATCGTAACGGCCTTCCGGGTCGAGGGCGGCCATCGCACGCTGCACGCGGTCGGTGCCGGAGGGGACGTCCTCGGTGACCAGCACGGCCTCGGCGCCTGCGGCGCGGGCGGCGTCGGCGATCTCGGCCTCCCCGGCGGCGACGGCGACCGGGCCGATGCCGGCTTCGCGCGCGCGGTCGAGCACATGGGCGATCATCGGCCGGCCGAGAATGTCGGCCAGCGGCTTGCCCGGCAGGCGGGTCGCCGCCATGCGGGCCGGAATCACGACGATTGGGCGCAAGAAGGCGGCTCCGGCTGCTTGTCTGGCGGAAACTCGGGCACTATGGTCCGGCGCGTTTTAGGCAAGGCTGGCGGGGGGCGCAAACGCGCCGCGGCGCCGGCCCCTCTGCGATGTGACACGAAGGGCCCGGATCGGCATGGCGACCAACCTCGAAGGCAACAAGATCGTTGCGGCGGTGCTGACCGCCGGCATCACCTTCGGCGTCGCCGGTGTGATCGGCCGGCAGCTGGTTCATCCGACCATGCCGCACCATGCCGCGATGACCGTCCCCGGTGAGGCGACTGCCGCGCCGGCTGCGGCCGCGGCCCCCGCGCTCGATCCGATCACGCCGCTACTCGCCAATGCCGATGTCGCGGCCGGCCAGCAGGTGGCGCAGCGGCAGTGCGCATCCTGCCATTCCTTCAATGAGGGCGGGCGCGCCGGCGTCGGGCCGAACCTCTACGGCATCGTGGGCGCGAAGCACGCCCATGCGGAAGGCTTCAACTACTCCCAGGCGATCCGCGGCATGGCCGACAAGCCCTGGACCTATGAGGAGCTGAACGCCTGGATCCACAGCCCGCGCGGCTATGCCCCGGGCAACCGGATGTCCTTCGCGGGGCTGAACAACACCCAGCAGCGCGCGAACCTGATCGCCTATCTGCGGTCGATCTCGCCGAACGCGCCGGCGCCCTGATGAAGCGGACCATGCAATGGTCCGCTTGAGCCTTCGTTTGACCTCAGACGCCAGCGCACGCATCCGCGTGCTTGTCGCTCGCGCCGGGTACTGGCGCGCTGGGCGCGGCTGATGGCCTGGGCGCGGTCGCGCTTCGCGCTCGCGGATCGCGGCGGGGCCGCGATCCCTTGGGTTGACGCCTTTCCGGGGCTGCTGCGCCCTGGCGCCCTGCGCAGGGCCGGGACGGCGGATTGCAGCCCCGCGGCCGGACGCCGACCGGAGATTCCCGCATGATCCGCTACCCATTCATCACGGCTGCGGAAGACGCGGCCGATGCGGCCGGGGCGGTCATCCGGCCGCTGTTCCGCTCCTCCCTGCTCGTCGAGGCGAAGGGGGATGCGAGCCCTGTCACCCGCGCCGACAAGGAAGCCGAGGAAGCGATTCGCGCCCTGATCGCCGAACGCTTCCCCGACCATGGCGTGATCGGGGAGGAACACGGCGCCGACCGCCCCGATGCGGAATGGGTCTGGGTGGTGGACCCGATCGACGGCACCCGCGCCTTCGTCACCGGCCGGCCGCTGTTCGGCAGCCTGATCGGGCTGCTGCATCGCGGCGAACCGGTGCTCGGCATCATCGACCAGCCGGTGACCGGGGAACGCTGGGTGGGCGTGAAGGGGCGCAAGACCCGCTTCCGTGCCCCGATGGGCGGCGATGCGGGATGCCGGCCCTGCGCGGTGGTCGGCGATGCCGAATTGTCCTGCACCAGCCCCGACATGTTCACCCCCGCCGACCGGCCGGGCTTCGAGCGGCTGCGCGGCGCCGCGCGGCGCGTGACCTGGGGCGGGGACTGCTACTCCTACGGGCTGATGGCGCTCGGCCTGGTCGATATCGTCGCCGAATGCACCATGAAGATCTGGGACTGGGCCGCCCTGGTCCCGGTGGTCGAGGGCGCCGGGGGCCGGGTCACCGGCTGGCGCGGCGAAACCCTGACGGCCGAATCAGATGGCCGCATCCTCGCGGTCGGCGATCCCGCCCTGCTGGAGGAGGCGGTCGGCCTCCTCACCGATCGGTAAGCGCAGGGACGTTGCCGCGCGGGGGTGGAACCCGCATCTTGCGGGGATGAATCGTCGCAGCCTCCTGGCGCTTGGCGCCATTGCCGCCCTTCCCGCGCCCCTGACCGTCCTGCCGCGCGCGGCCGGCGCCGTGGTCCCGGCCGGGGGCGACAGGCCGGGGGAGGTTGTGCGCACCCATGCGCTGTCGCTGCTGGCCCCGCCCGCCCTGCCCGCCGACTTCCCGCATTGGCCCTGGGCCAATCCGAATGCGGTGAAGGGCGGGGAGGTGGTGCTCACCCGGCTCGGTTCCTTCGACAGCTTCAACCCCTACATCCTGCGCGGCACGCCGGATATCGGCATCGGGTCGATCTACGACACGCTGATGGCCAGCAACCCGGACGAGGCGACCGCCGAATACGGCCTGCTGGCCGGGACGGTGGAACTCCCTGCCGACCGCAAGGGCGTGTCCTTCGAACTGCGCGAGGCCGCCCGCTGGCACGATGGCCGCCCCGTCACCGCCGAGGACGTCGTCTTCACCTTCAACATCCTGCGCAGCCAGGGCCGCCCCTTCTTCCGCGCCTATTGGGGTGACGTGACCGAGGTGGTGGCCGAGGGCTCGCGCCGCGCCACCTTCCGCTTCAAGGACGCCGACAACCGCGAACTCGCGCAGATCCTCGGCGACATGCCGGTGCTGCCGAAACACTACTGGGAAGGGCGCGACTTCGCGCGCCCTTCGCTCGATGTCCCGCTCGGGTCGGGGCCGTACAAGCTGGAACGCTTCGAGCCGAACCGCAGCGCCGTCTATCGCCGCGTCGATGACTACTGGGCGCGCGACCTTGGCGTGCGGCGCGGGCTGAACAACATCGAGACGCTGCGCTACGAGTATTTCCGCGACACGACCGTGGCCTTCGAGGCGTTCAAGGCCGGCCAGATCGACTTCCGCAGCGAGAATGTCGCGCGCGACTGGGCGACCGGCTACGATTTCCCCGCCGTGCGCCGCGGCCTCGTGAAGAAGGAGGAGATCCGCCACGAGATCCCGACGGGTATGCAATCCTTCGCAGTGAACCTGCGTCGCCCGCTGTTCCAGGATGCCCGCGTGCGCCGCGCCCTGATCGAGGTCTTCGACTTCGAATGGATGAACGCGAACCTGTTCTACGGCGCCTATGTGCGGAACACGTCGTTCTTCTCCAATTCCGACTTCGCTTCGCGCGGCCTGCCCGACGGGCGCGAGAAGGCGATCCTCGAAGGCTTCCGCGGCCGCATTCCCGCGACCGTCTTCACCGATGAATACAAGCTGCCGGTCACCGATGGCAGCGGCAACAACCGTGACGGCGCACGCCGTGCGCTGGCCCTGCTGCGCGAGGCCGGCTGGACCGTGCGCGACCGCCGCCTGGTGAATGCGCAGGGACGCCCCTTCGAATTCGAGATCCTGTTGCAGGGCGCGACCTTCGAACGCATCGCCCTGCCCTATGTGCAATGGCTGGAACGGCTCGGCATCACGGCGCGCGTGCGCACCGTCGATCCCGCGCAGTACCAGGTGCGCATCGATGCCTTCGACTTCGACATGACGGTCGATTCGATGGGCCAGGGCTTTTCGCCTGGTAATGAGCAGCGCGACTATTTCAGCAGCGCCAAGGCGGCCGAGAATGGCAGCCAGAACGTGCCGGGCATTGCCGACCCGGCGATCGACGAATTGGTGGAACTCGTGATCGGCGCGCCGAACTATGAGGAGCTGGTCGCGCGGACCCGCGCGCTGGACCGCGTGCTGTTGCACCACAACTTCGTCATCCCGCAATGGCACCTGCCGGCCTTCCGCATCGCCTTCTGGGACAAGTTTGGCCGGCCGGACCGCAACCCCCGCTATGGCCTCGCCTTCCCCAACGCCTGGTGGATCGACCCGGCGCGCGACCGCGCGCTGTCCGAAGCGCGCCGCAGCCTGTGACGCGCGGCTAGGATGGGCGCCTATCTGATCCGGCGACTGCTGCTGGTGATCCCGACGCTGCTCGGCATCATCATCATCAACTTCGCCGTCGTGCAGTTCGCCCCCGGCGGGCCGGTCGAACAGATGCTCGCCGAGCTGCGCGGGGAGGGGCAATCGACGCTCGGCCGCATCACCGGCGAGGGCGGCGGCGAGGTTCGTGGACCCAATGCCGCCGAACAGCGCGGCGGTGGCAGCGGCGGCGCCGGGCCGGTCGGCAATTATCGCGGCGCGCGCGGCCTCGACCCCGCCATCGTCGCCGAGATCGAGCGCGCCTTCGGCTTCGACAAGCCGGCGAGCACGCGCTTCTACGAAATGATGAAGGGCTACCTGACGCTCGATTTCGGGCGGTCGCTGTTCCGCGACCGGCCGGTGGTGGACCTCATCCTCGAGAAGATGCCCGTCTCCATCAGCCTCGGCCTGTGGTCCACGCTGATCATCTATCTCGTCTCGATCCCGCTCGGCATCCGCAAGGCGGTGCGGGACGGATCGCGCTTCGATGTCGCGACATCAGGCGTCGTGCTGGTGGGCTATGCGATCCCGGGCTTCCTCTTCGCCATCCTGCTGGTGGTCTTCTTTGCCGGTGGATCCTTCTTCCAGTGGTTCCCGTTGCGCGGATTGTCGAGCCCCGGCGCCGATATGCTGCCCTTCGGACAACGCGCCCTGGATTACGCCTGGCACATGGTGCTGCCGACGCTGACCCTGGTGATCGGCGGCTTCGCCGGGCTGACCATGCTGACGAAGAACGCCTTCCTCGACGAGATCGGCAAGCAATACACCGTCACCGCGCGCGCCAAGGGCAATCCCGAAGGCCGCATCCTCTACGGCCACATCTTCCGCAACGCGATGCTGCTGATCATCGCCGGCTTCCCCGCCGCCTTCATCGGTATCCTGTTCACAGGCGCACTGCTGACGGAAATCGTGTTCTCGCTCGACGGCCTCGGCCTGCTGGGCTTCGAGAGCGCGATCCGGCGCGATTACCCGGTGATGTTCGCGACGCTGTACATCTTCACGCTGCTCGGACTGGTGATGCAGATCGTCGGCGACTTCACCTACACGCTGGTGGACCCGCGGATCGATTTCGAGGCGCGGCGGTGATGGGGGACGCGCGTCGTTGGAGGGGGCGTTGCCCCCTCCAAGCCTCCCCCACCAAAGGCTTAAGGCCTTTGGAAACCTGGATCTTGGCGCTGGGCGCGGCGGTTACTCCGGCGTGTCGGCGGGCGCGTGGCGCCCGTCGTCCCGTATCTATTCTTGGCATCGTGCCCGCCGTGCACCGCTTGATGGCGGCTCGACGCTGCCGCCCGACGCCAATTCCCCGCATTCCAAAGGCCCGCTGGCCTTTGGTGGGGTGGGGTCCGGGGAGGGGCAAAGCCCCTCACTGGGGGACGGCACCATGACCCCCATCACCCGCCGCCGCCTCGCGAATTTCCGTGCGAACCGCCGCGGCTACGTCTCGCTGGTCATCTTCGGCTTCCTGTTCTTCGTGACCTTGTTCGCGGAGTTCATCGCCAATGACCGGCCGCTGGTCGCGAAGGTTGATGGGCGCTGGTTCGTGCCGGTGCTCGCCGACTATGCCGAGAGCGACCTGATCGAGGATGGCCTGCCGACGCTGGCCGATTGGCATGATCGTGGCTTCCAGGAGGAATTCGCGGCCAAGGGCGGCTGGATGGTCTGGCCGCTGGTGCCGTATTCGTATCGCACGGTGGTGCGTGACCTCGGCACGCCGGCGCCCTCCCCGCCGAGCGCGCGGAACTGGCTCGGCACGGATGACCAGGCGCGGGACGTGCTGGCGCGGGTGATCTACGGCTTCCGCATATCGGTACTGTTCGGCTTCACGCTGACGATCGTCTCCTCGGTCGTCGGCATCGCGGCCGGGGCGGTGCAGGGCTTCTATGGCGGGCTGACGGACCTGCTGTTCCAGCGCTTCATCGAGATCTGGTCGGGCATGCCGCAGCTCTACCTGCTGATCATCCTGGCATCGGTGATCGAGCCGACCTTCTGGGTGCTGCTGGTCTTCCTGCTGCTGTTCTCCTGGATGGGGCTGACGGGCGTGGTGCGGGCGGAATTCCTGCGCGGACGCAATTTCGACTATGTGCGCGCGGCCAAGGCGCTCGGCGTGTCCGATGCGGTGGTGATGTTCCGCCACATCCTGCCGAATGCGATGGTCGCGACGCTGACCTTCCTGCCCTTCGTGCTGTCCGGTTCGGTCACGGTGCTGGCGAGCCTCGACTTCCTCGGCTTCGGCCTGCCGCCGGGCTCGCCGTCGCTCGGGGAACTGGTGAACCAGGGCAAGAACAACCTGACCGCGCCGTGGCTCGCGATGACGGGCTTCGTGGTGCTGGGCGGGATGCTGACGCTACTGATCTTCGTGGGGGAGGCGGTGCGCGACGCCTTCGATCCGCGCAAGTTGCCCGGAGGGTCCCGCTGATGGCGCTGCTCACGGTGGACAGCCTTTCCGTCGCGTTCCGCGGCAAGCGCGTGGTGCAGGGCGTGTCCTTCGCCGTCGAGCGCGGCGAGACCGTCGCGCTGGTCGGCGAATCCGGCTCGGGCAAGTCGGTCACGGCGCTGTCCTGCCTGCGGCTGCTGCCGGTCGCCGGCGCGAATCCGGAAGGGCGCATCACGCTCGACGGCACGGATGTGCTGGGCGCGCCGGAAGCCGAGCTGCGTCGCCTGCGCGGCGGTGTGGCGGGGATGGTGTTCCAGGAACCGATGACCTCACTGAACCCGCTGCACACGGTGGAACGCCAGGTCGCCGAGGCGATCACGTTGCACCAGCCGCTGGCCGGTGACGCACTGCGCGTGCGCGTCATCGAATTGCTGCGCCGCGCGGGCTTCCCGAAGGCGGAGGACCGCCTCGGCGCCTATCCGCACCAATTGTCCGGTGGCCAACGCCAGCGCGTGATGATCGCGGCGGCACTTGCCAACGATCCGAAGCTGCTGATCGCGGATGAACCGACCACCGCGCTCGACGTGACGATCCAGGCGCAGATCCTGGAACTGCTCGAGAGCCTGAAGCGCGAACTCGGCATGGCGCTGCTGCTGATCACCCACGACCTGAACATCGTGAAGAAGCACGCCGACCGCGTGGTGGTGATGAAGGACGGGCGCGCGGTCGAACAGGGCGCGGTCGCGACCGTCTTCGCCGCCCCGCAGCACGACTACACCCGCATGCTGCTGGCGACGGAACCGCGCGGCCAGCCCGCGCCTGTCGCGGAAGGTGCGGCCGAGGTCATGCATGGCGATGCGATCAAGGTCCGCTTCCCGATCCGCCGCGGGCTGCTGCGCCGCGTGGTGGCGGAGGTGCGCGCGGTGGATGGCGTGACCTTCGGCGTGCGGGAAGGCGAGACGGTCGGCCTCGTCGGCGAATCCGGCTCGGGCAAGACCACGCTCGGCCTCGCCATGCTGCGGCTGGAACAGAGCGAGGGCGCGATCCGCTTCGAGGGTGCGTCGATCCAGAGCCTCGATCGCGGCGCGCTGCGGCCGCTGCGCCGGCGCATGCAGATCGTCTTCCAGGACCCCTTCGGCGCGCTGTCCCCGCGCATGAGCGTCAACGAGATCGTCGGCGAGGGCCTGGCCGTCCACGAACCTGGCCTGACCGGCGCGCAGCGCGCGAAGACGGTCGCGACAGCGCTTGAGGAAGTCGGCTTGCAGCCCGAGATGGCCGAGCGTTACCCGCATGAATTCTCCGGTGGGCAGCGCCAGCGCATCGCCATCGCCCGCGCGCTGGTGCTGAAGCCGCGCTTCCTGGTGCTGGACGAACCGACCAGCGCGCTCGATGTCAGCGTGCAGGCGCAGGTGGTGGAATTGCTGCGCGACCTGCAGGCGAAGCACCACCTCGCCTACCTGTTCATCTCCCACGATCTGCGCGTGGTCCGCGCCATGGCGCATCGGATCATCGTGCTGAAGGACGGCAAGGTGGTCGAGGAGGGCGAGGCCGCCCAGGTTGTCGCCGCCCCGCGGGAAGCCTACACCCGCGCCCTGATGGCCGCCGCCTTCGATCTGCGGGCGGAGGCCGCACCGGGGCTGCGGAATTGAACGAACTCGAAACGCTGAAGGCGCTGATGGATGCCGGGCACGTCAAGCTCGGCGTGCATATCCGCAGGATGAACATGCCGGGTTCGCCGGTGTACCGGTCCTTGGAGAATGTCTGGCCGCCGGGGATCGTGCTGCTCGCCTCCGTCGTCGCGCTGAAATGGGGTGGCGCGCCCCTGGAATGGATCGGCATCCAGCAGGGCGGCGCCTGGGCCGGGACCATCGTGCTCGGCCTCGGCTGCTGGTGGTGGTTCACCAGGGTGATGCCGAAGGTGAAGGACGGCGTGTTCGACCGCTCCGCAGCCTATGCCCTGCAATCGCCGGCGCATTTCGACGCGCTGTGGACGCAGGGGATCCTGAGTCTCTACGCCAAGATGCCCGACGGGACGGATCGCGCGGCGACGCGGCGCGATTCCTGGCGGGATTTCGCGACCGCGATCGACACCGAACTGAAGAGGCAAGGCTGATGGCCGTTCTGCTGTCCACCAAGGCGCACACGATGGCGGATTGGAAGGCGGCGCTGCTTGCCGTCGATCCGTCGCTGGACGTGCGGCTGTTCCCCGATGTCGGCGCGCCAGGGGAGATCGAGGCCGCCGTGGTCTGGACCGCGCATGACATGATGGAGCTGCGCCGGTATCCGAAGCTGCGCGTCATCGTGTCCATGGGCGCGGGCGTCGATCACCTGTTCCGCCCGCCCGGGCCGCCGCCAGGCGTGCCGGTGGCGCGTCTGGTCGATACGCGGCTGACCCAGGGCATGACCGAATGGGTGCTGCTGAACGTGCTGCGCTTCCATCGGCAGGATTTCGAGTATCGCGACCAGCAGGCGCGCAAGGTCTGGCACGAACTACCGGCACCCGAGACCTCGGCGCGGCGCATCGGCATCCTCGGCCTGGGTGAACTGGGCGGCGATGCGGCGCGCGCGCTGATAGCGCTGGGCTTCCCGGTGATGGGCTGGTCGCGCCGGCCGAAGACCGTCGCGGGCATCGAGACCTTCCATGGTGAAGACGGGCTGCTGGCCATGGCGGCGAAATCCGACATGCTGGTCTGCCTGCTGCCGCTGACGCCCGAGACGCGCGGCGTGATCGATGCGCGACTGCTGGGCGCGATGAAGCCGGGCGGTTATCTGCTCAATTCCGCGCGCGGCGGGCACCAGGTCGCGGCGGATGTGCTGGCGGCGCTCGATTCGGGGCATCTCGCGGGTGCGGCGCTCGATGTCTTCGAACCCGAGCCCCTGCCGCAGGACAGCCCCTTCTGGGCGCATCCCAAGGTCATCCTGACGCCGCATGCGGCGTCCATCACCATTCCGTCGAGCGCCGCGCCGCAGGTGGTGGAGAACATCCACCGCGCGCGTTCGGGCCAGCCGCTGATCAACCTGGTGGATTTTTCCGCCGGCTACTGAACCGGGCGTTCGGGCCGCAGGGCCAGCGGCACGACCGGGCGGTTCTGCCGCAGCAGGGCGGCGCCCTCGGCGACCACATCGCTGGTCGCCGCGGTCAGGGCCTTGCGGTCGGGGAAGTCGGCCGGGTCCGCGGGATTGTGCAGCAACACCGTCGCCCGGGCGCCGGACCGCCGCGCGATGCGCCAGAAATGCGTCGCCAGGTCCATGTCGCCATACCAGGCGAAGAAGGGCCGGTCGCGCCGGCAGGCCGGCAGCCCGCCCAGCCGGTCATAGACCAGCGAGACCGGCTGCAGCTGCTTCGCGTCCTGCGCCACCGACAGGAAGGAGGACCGGAAGGGCAGCACCCGCGTCCCATCATTGGACGTGCCTTCCGGGAACAGGATGATGCTGTCGCCACTGACCAGGCGCTGCTGGATTTCCTCCGCTTCCTTGCTGGTGCCACTGCGCCTGCGGCTGACGAAGACCGTGCGGCCGAGCCGGGCGATGGTGCCGGCGATGGGCCACTGCCCGACCTCGGCCTTGGAGACGAAGCAGGCCTGCAGCACCGAACCGAGCACCAGGATGTCGAGCCAGGAGGAATGGTTCGACACATACAGCACCGACGGCGAGGCCGAGGGCTGGCCAACCACCTGCACCTTCAGCCCGATCACCCGGCACAGCACCGCGTGGTAGGTCCGCGCGAAGGACATCGCTCCGCGCGTGGACAGGCGGATCAGCACCGCCTGGATCGGCACCGCGACCATCGTCCAGGCGAGCGCGGTGGCAATCCGGCGCACCGCGCGGAACCGGCCGCCGAGCGGGCGCGGTTCCATCACGTCCGCCCAGGCGGCGCCGGGGATCCAGGGCTGGAAGTTCAGCGGGGATCGCCGCAGCAGCCGGCGGGGCTTCAGGGCTTCTTCAGGGGCGCGTGCGACGGCTTCCATAGGCCGCCGAGGTAGCGCGCCCATCATGGCGGGGCAATGAAGCCTTGGCGGCAGTCGCATGAATCCATCCAAGGCGGCTGCGAAGCGCGGCCGCCTTGAGCGTTTGCAGTGCCCTCAGGCGGCGGGCGCCGGCCATCCGGCCGGCTTGCCTTCGCGCCGTGCACTGCCGCATTGGCGGCTACTGGCGGTCTGGGCGCGGTCGCGCTTCGCGCTCGCGGCCCGATGCGGGGCATCGGGCCGATAGGTGGCCTTGGACGCCGTGCATCCGCTCGGTTTGGATTCGCCCCATGCGCCGATGGGTCGCGGTCGCGTCTCGCGCTGGCGGCCGGGTGCGTGGCATCGGGCGGGCAGGCGGCCTATCCTGGCCTGCGCGCCTCATCACGGTTGGCGATGCTTCGCACGCACACGGGAGACCTTCGGATGCCGATCCTTCGCCGCGCGCTGCTCGGCAGCCTCGCCTTGCCGGCCCTGGCCCGCGCTCAAGGCGGTGCCGCGCCGGGCTGGACGCCGGACCGGCCGGTGCGCCTCGTTGTCCCCTTCGCGCCCGGCGGGTCACAGGATGTGCTGGGCCGGCTGTTCGCCCAGGCCATCCTGGTCGGCACCGGCCAGCAGATGGTGGTGGAGAACCGCGCCGGCGCCGGCGGCATCCTGGGCGGGGAGGCCGTGGCGCGCGGCCCCGCCGATGGCCTGTCCCTGCTGCTCGCGACCGCCGGGCAGACGACCATTCCCAAGGCGATCGGGCGGCGCATGCCCTATGACCCCGACACCGACCTTGCCCCCGTCATGCAGTTGCTGGACAGCCCGGTGGCGCTGCTGGCGGGGCCGGGCCTGCCGGTGGCCGATGCGGGGTCGCTGATGGCGCTCGCGCGCAGCAGCCCGACGCCGCTGCCCTATGCCTCCACGGGGATCGGCACCAACACGCACCTGATCATGGAGGACCTGAAGGCGCGCGAGCGGCTGAATGTCGAGCACGTGCCCTATCGCGGCGCGGCGGCGGCCTTCAACGACCTGCTGGCCGGGCGCATTGCGCTGATGTTCGTCTCGGTGCCCTCGGTGCTCGGCTTCACGGGCGGGGCGCTGAAAGTGGTGGCGACGACAGGCGCGCAGCGCTTTCCCTCGCTGCCCGATGTGCCGACCCTGACCGAGGCTGCGGTGCCCGGCTTCACCGCGAGCATCTGGACCGGACTTTCGGTGCGCGCGGGCACACCGCCCGCGGCGATCGCCCATTGGCAGCAGGCCTTCGCCAAGGCGATGACGGAAGGCGCGCTGCGGGAGAGGCTGGATGGGCTCGGCGTGACGCCGGCGGTCACCGATCCGGCCGCATTCGGGGCGATGATGCGGGACGACTTGGCGCGCTGGCAGCGCGTGGTCGCGCCGCTCAACATCAGTCTGGATTGAATCTCGCGTTGGAGGGGCGCTGCCCCTCCAAACCACCCCGCCAAATGACAGTGTCATTTGGAAAGCCGTCCTTTGGCGCCCGACGCCAGATTCCCGCGGTCCAGGGGCCCGTTGGCCCCTGGTGGGGAGGCTTGGAGGGGCAACGCCCCTCCAAATCCGGTGCGATCAGCCGGGTCGCGCAAGCGTTTCCGGCAGGTTTCCGAGATCGAGCCCGTCCAGCAGGGGGTTGTCCCGCAGCCCCTGCCCCCACAACGTTTCCAACACCGCGATCGTGCTTTCCGTGACCGGCATGGGTTGGCCGACCGCCGCCGCGATGGCGAGGTAGAAGGCGAGGCCGAAGGGCACGTCCTCGGTGACGTAGCGCGTCGCCATGTCGGTCGGCCCGGCGATGAAGCCGCGGCCGCGTTCGATCGCCGCCGTCATCTCGTGCAGCGGGCCGCGCGGCACGCCGTTGGTGCGGTGCAGGGCCTCGGCGATGCTCGGCGGGCGATGGCCGAAGCGCTCGGCGAGTGCGTCGCGTTCAGCCCCCAGCGTTTCCATCAGCCGGCAGATCGCCGGCGTCATCAGCCCGTACTGGCCCCAGGATTCCTGCTTCTCGATGCGCGTGACATTGCCGAGCGCCAGCGCGGCATGGACGATCGGATTGTTGTTGATGAAGGCGGCGGCCAGCGCGTCCGGCACGGTCGGCCAGCGATTGCCGAACAGCGTCTCGGCCAGGGCCGCCATCTGAGGTGCCGCGGCGCCAGGCAGCGCGCCCATCTCGGCTGCCGCGCGGATCGCGGCGACGCGCACGCGGTCCGGCGCCGTGCGGCGCCCGGTGACCGGCGTGGTCGCCATGGCGCCCACCGGTGCCCCCGGCCCACGCAGCCGAGCGAAGGCCAGTGGCGCGAGCGAGGCCGCCGGCGCGATCAGCAGCGGCAATGATTTCGGGATCGCCGAGGCGATGCGCGGCAGCAGCCCGGGCAGCGCATAGGCCGGCACCGTCAGCAGCACGGCATCGGCGCCGGCGAAGGCGTCCGCCAGCGTCGTCGCGACGGTGACGGGGAAGGTGCCTTCCAGCACGCCCTCGGCATGCAGCACGCCGTCCAGGCCGCGCGTGCCGGCGCCCGAGGGCGACCACAGCGTCGCCGCATGACCGCGGCTGACGGCGAGCGCCGCACAGGCCGGGCCGATCGCCCCGGCACCCAGGATTGCCAAACGCATCGCATGCCCCTTTTCCGTGAAGGGCGGGACCCTCGCCCGGCCCGGGCGGCGGCGCAACAGGCTGCGGGGCCCGGGTCTCGCAGCCGGCCTGGCATGAAGGCCATCGTTCCGCTCACACCCGCCAAGCCGGACCAGTGCGACGGCATCCTTGGCCTTGCCGATGACGAGGCCATCGGCAAGGCTCGGTGCCATCAACCGCACCGACACGGCCCGCCGCAGCCTTGCGGCGCGCCAACCAGGACCAGACCCATGATGAACCGCCGACCGCTTCTTGCCGCCCCGCTCGCCGCGCTCGCGCCCCGCGCGGCCCAGGCGCAGGCAGCCCCTTGGCCCGACCGGCCGGTGCGGCTGGTCGTGCCGACGCTCGGTGGCGCGGGCACGGCGGACACCGTCGCGCGCATCCTGACGCAGGAACTCGACAAGCGGTTGCCGCAGCGCATCGTGGTGGAGAACCGCGCCGGGGCGAATGGCAATGTCGGCGCCACCTACGCCGCGCGCAGCACGCCCGATGGTTATACCTTCCTGTGGGGCTGGGCGGGAACGCTCGCCACCAATCCGGCCCTTTACCGCGACCTGTCCTTCAACCCGGTGCGCGACTTCGACCCCGTCGTGCTGGTCGGCAACGTGCCGAACATCCTGGTGGTGAACCGCGCGCTCGGGCCGCGCACGCTGGCGGAATTCACCGCCTACGCCCGTGCCAATCCAGGGAAGGTCAATTTCGGTTCGACCGGCAACGGGTCCTCCATGCATCTGGCCGGTGAGCTGTATCGCCAGATGACCGGCACCGACATGCAGCACGTGCCCTATTCCGGGCCGGCGCCGGCGGTGACGGACCTGCTGTCCAACCGAATCCAGGCGATGTTCAACCTGGTCACCGGCGCCATGCCGCAGGTCCGCGCCGGGGAGGTGATTCCGCTGGCCATGCTCGATGAAGGGCGGGCGGCGCAACTGCCGGATGTGCCGACCACGGCCGAGCTCGGCATGGCGGGCCTGACCTTCGGGACCTGGTTCATGATCATGGCGCCGAAAGGCACGCCCGAGCCGATCATCAACCGGCTCAACGCGCTGGTGAACGAGGTGATCGCCGACCCCGAGGGTAAGCAGCGCCTGGAAGGCAGCGGGCTGACGCTGTGGGGCGGGACGCGGCAGCGCGCCGCGCAGTTCCTGGAAGTCGAGATCCGCCGGCATGCCGAGATCGTGCGGGCGAGCGGGGCGCGGATTGATTGAGAAGATTGGAGGGGCGCTGCCCCTCCATGCCACCCCGCCAGGGTGCAGTGCACCCTGGACCGCCGGGACTTGGTGCAGGGCGCGGGACTGCCTCACCGACAGGAGGCAGCGCGCTCCCGGCACGGCGCCCGGAAGGAATTCCAGGCGCCGCGCGCGACGCATGCATTGCCCCTGCAGAGTTCCTGCCCCGCCTAACGCCAGATGACGGTTTCCAAAGGCCTCTCGGCCTTTGGTGGGGTGAGGTCCGGAGAGGGGCAAAGCCCTTCTCCGGCTTTCACCCCACCGACGTCACCGCCGGCGCCAGCGCCTGCGCCTTCCCCGCCGGATGCCCGGGGTTGCGGAAGCGCAGTTCGCCATCCGCCGCCGCATCGGGCGGCGCCATGCCGAACATCTCCATCCGCGACGCGCAGGCCGCCGCGACCACGCGCCGTGCCACCGCCTCGGTCAGGAAACGCCGCACCGCGCCTTCCAGCTTCAGCGTCTCGCGCAGGGACCGCCACTCGGCGCGGTCGATGTCCTCCACGAAGACCGACAGGATGCCAGGCGCAGCGCCTGTCAGCCGCGCCTCGGCGCTTTGCCGCATGCGGGTCGCGACGGTGTCGGCCACCGCATTCTCCCGCCCGGCGCGCGCGGCCATGACGAAGACGGACCCGCCAGAGGCATCGCCGGTGACGGCGAGGTGCGCCTCCGGCCCGAACTGCGCGCGCAGATGCTGCGGCAGGGCGGAGCCGGCCTGGGCGCCGGCCAGCACCAGCGGATCGAGCTTCAGCACCGCATCGGCGCTGCTGTCCTGGCGCTTCTGCGCGGCGAGCAGCGCCATGATACGCGATTGCAGACCGGCCGCCTGGTCCGGGCCGGACAGGCCCTCGGGCAGCGTCACCTTCAGCAGGTAGCGGCCAGGATGCGCGGCGAGCCAGGTCTGCAATTCGGGATGCACGCGATCGACCAGCGCGCACCAGTCGCCACGATGGACCGGGCGGCCATCCTCGGCCGAGACGGTCTCGCAGGCGACCTCGGCCACCATGCCGGCGCGCGTGATGCGCAGGTCGTATGGCGCGCCTTCGGCAAGGCCGGCGAATTCCACCGCGAAGCCGCGTTCGCGATACAGCGCGGCGCTGCGCAGCAGGTGCCACAGCGGGATCAACGTGGCGTCGCCGGTCAGGCGTGCGGCCAGCAAGGCGCGCAGGCGGGCGCGCGGGCCGGCGGGCAGGGCGCGCGCAAGGCGCACCGCATCCTGCGCGAAGGCCAGCACGCGGCGTTCGGCCGCGGCAGGCCTGGCCGCGGCGCGCGGATCGGCGGCGCGGGCGAGGGCGAATTCCAGGGCGTGACGCTGCTGCGCGGCGCGGCCCGACAGCGGGCCGGACTGCGTGCGTTGGGCGAGGGTGGCGATGCGGCTCGACCAGGCGCGGCCGCCCACCAGGCGGACGAAGGCGGCGGAGCCGGGATCGGGGTCGGTATCTCCAAGCGGCATGGCGAAAGCCTCGCAACGCGTTGTCCGGCGCGCGAGGGGCCGCGCGTCGGCGAAGGCCTGGTTCGGCCCGCGCCGCGGGTCCGGTCCTCACCACAGCGGGCGAGGCCCGTCATCGCGTCACGGAGGCGCCTGCCGGCAGCCCGGGTCGTCGCGGTCGATGCCGCGGTCATCGGGGGCAGGACGCCGTCAGCATCCCGGCCGGCGACCCCGGGTCAGGGGCAGGAGGCCGGCAGCGGGCCGCACCGCCCGCTGGCCGTCAGGTAGACCGCCTGCGTTGCGCTGCGTCAAGCGTCGCAGGTCGCGCTGCATGCGCGCCCCCGGCCGTGCCATGCTGGCGCCGGGGCGGATGGAGGCATCGGCATGAATTTCTACGGCATCTTTCGCGGCATCTGCATCAACAACCTGGATCCGATGGCGAGGGGACGCGTGCAGGTGCGCGTGCCGGCTGTGACCGGCGATTCGGACGCGGGCTGGGCGTTGCCGTGCCGGGCGCTCGGCATGCCAGCCGCGGCGCCGCCTTCGGTCGGTGACTCCGTCTGGGTGATGTACGAGGGCGGCGATCCATCCCGGCCCGTGGTGATGGGCACCCTGCCGCAGTAGCACACGCGCGACCAACGGCGCGGCGGCAACGGATCGGCAATCCCTGCGGGCGCAGGCTGGCGCCATGCGATGGATCGCCGCGATGCTGACCCTGGCCGCCCTTCCGGCATGGGCGCAGCCCCCGCCCGCCTGCTCGGCCGAGAACGAGGGGCAGGCCGCCTGCATGGCTGGCAAGCTGTGCGAATGCCGCTTCGAACGCGGCGGACAGTTGACCGGCCGGCCTGATCGTTTCGTGTGGGATTGCGGCGTGATGCGGCCGATGTGCCCGCCTGATCCGACGATCAGCCAGCCGCCGGGCTATGCGCCGCCGATGGGCGTGTGGGTGCAGCCGCAGATCGGCGGGCGTCCGATGCCGCAGCGCTGATCGTGCCGCCGCAGGGGCGACGAACAGCGGATCGGACGCATCCCGACCGTCAGCCACCGCCAGTGCGTGAGGCCGAAGGATCCCTCACCCAAACGCCTGCGTCCGCACCAGCCGGGCATAGAGCCCGTCCTGCTCCATCAGAGCGGCGTGGCTGCCCTGTTCGACGGCACCGCCCTTGTCCATGACCACGATGCGGTCGGCGTCGCGCACCGTCGCCAGGCGATGCGCGATGACCAGCGTGGTGCGCCCGGCCCGCAGCCGTGCCAGCGCCTGCTGCACCAGCGCCTCGTTCTCGGCATCGAGCGCGCTGGTCGCCTCGTCCAGCAGCAGGATGCGCGGGTTGCGCAGCAGCGCGCGCGCCAGCGAGACGCGCTGCCGCTGGCCGCCCGACAGCCGCGACCCGCCGGGGCCGAGCACCGTGTCGTAGCCCTGCGGCAGTGCGGCGATGAAGTCGTGCGCGGCGGCCGCGCGGGCGGCGTCCTCGACCTCCGCGCGCGTCGCGCCGGGGTGGCCGCAGGCGATGTTGGCGAGCGCGGTGTCGTCGAAGATCGTCGCCTCCTGCCCGACATAGGCGATGGCGTCGCGCAGGGAGGCGAGCGTCACACCGCGCAGATCGGCACCGTCGATCAGCACGGCGCCCTCGGTCGCGTCATACAGGCGCGGCACCAGCGCGATGGCCGTGGATTTGCCGGCACCCGACGGACCGACCAGCGCGATGGTCTGGCCGGGCTCGGCCGTGAATGTCAGGCCGGACAGCGCCGCGTCGGGCACGCCGTCATAGGTGAAGCCGACATCCTCGAAAGCGATGCGCCCATGGCCCGGCGGCAGTGGCGTGGCGGCAGGCGCATCGGCGATCCTACGCGGCACGTCGATCACGCCATAGACGCGCCCGAGCCCCGCCAACCCCTCCTGCAAGGCTGCATTCAGCGACCCCAGCGCGCGCACGGGGCGGGATGCGATCAGCAGTGCCGCGACGAAGCCGGTGAACTCGCCGAGCGTCCCCGACCCGGTCGAAACCCGCCAGCCGACGAAGGCGAGCACGGCGGCGACGGCGAAGCCGCCCAGCGCCTCGAGCATCGGGTCGAGCGAGGCGCGGGTGCGGGCGATGCCGTAGAGGCTTTCCCGCAGCCGTGCGAACAGCCCGGCAGCGCGCGATTCCTCAGCCGCTTCCAGGCGATAGGCGCGCACCACGCGGGCGGCGCCGAAGGATTCGGTCAGCGCCGCCGCCGCCTCGCCCACCCGTTCCTGCATGCCGCCCGAGGCACGGCGGATGCGCTTGCCGAGCTTAAGGATCGGCAGCACCGCGATCGGGTAGAGCAGCCCGCCGACCAACGACATCTGCCAGTCGAGATACACCATCGAGGCCACCAGCCCGATCACCGTCAGCGCATCGGCCACCGCGTTGATCGACTTGGTCAGCGCCTCGCGGATCAGCGCGGCGTCGGTGGTGAAGCGCGCGGCGTGGCGCGCCGGCGCGTCACGCGCCACGGTGGCGAGGTCGGCGCGGGTCAGCGCGCGAAACAGGTCGTTCTGCAGCCCCTCGATCACCCGCAGCACCACCGCCTGGATCGCCACCGACTGGCCGAACTGCGCCGCGGCCTTGAGCGAGGTGACGACGATGATGACCACCGGCACCAGCCACAGCCAGTCATGCTGGCCGGTGGTGAAGCGGTCGAAGGATTGCTGGATCACCACCGGATAGAGCGCGGTGGTCGCGGCGACGCCGAAGGTGCAGGCGAGCGCGATCAGGATGCCGCGCCGGTGCCCCGCGACATGGCCGCGCCAGAGTCGGAGCAGCAGGGCGCGGGCGGAGGTGTCGAGGGCTGTGGCCATGGCGGCGGGATAGCCCGGAACGGGCGGGGGCGGTATCCGGCCTGCGCGAAGGTGTCACATCAAGGGTCTTGAAACCTTTCGCCGCGCCATGCTAGTTCTTGTTTCGTTCCGGTGAAGGCGGCGGGGCCGGATCCCCCACTCATCCCCCGAGTGCGGCCCCGCCGCCGACTTCTGGCAGCCGTTGGCGCAGTTCCGCAAGGCAGGCGTCACGGTCATCGGCGCAGCCGCGCGCGATCCACCAGGACCGCAATTCATCGAGCAGGACGCCGATGGCCGGCCCGGGCGACAGGCCCAGGGCGAGGGCATCGCGACCCGCCAAGGGGAACACCGGCACGGGTTCCGCGACGATACGGCGGCGCAGGGCCGCCCAGGGTTCCGCCTCTCCCGCCCAATGATGGGGCGCCGACCATGCCTCGCGCGGCAAGGCCTGGGCCAGCCAGGACCGCGCCAGCAGCACCGCCTTGGCATCGACGCCGCGCCAGTGCCGATCGGCTTGCGCCAGTGCCGTGCGCAAGGCCATGTCCGTAAGGTCCGGCGCCAGGCGAAACAGGTTCGGTGCTTCGCCCTCGAAGGCGCCGGCCAGCGCGTTCAGCAGCGCGGTCTCATCACCGGAAAGCCGCAGCCGCCGGGACAGCAGCCCAGCAGCCCGCGTCATCGCCGCCTGGTCGGACCGGAACAGCAGGCCAGCCAGCCGCAGCACCGGTTCCGCCGGCGCGCCGATCGCCACGAGGCCTGATAGAAGCCCGGGCAGCGATGCCTCCGGCAGCACTGCCCCCAGCACCCCGGTCTCCACCATCAACCCCATCGCCGCCATCGGATCCGGCACCGACAGGATGCGCTTCAGCTCCATCCAGACGCGCTCGGCCGACAGCCGCGCGAGGCCCGGTACGGCCCGGCGGATCGCCGCCACCGCCGCCGCGTCCGGCGCGCCGCGCCCGTACCGCGCCTGGAAGCGGAAGAAGCGCAGCGCGCGCAGGTAATCCTCGGCGAGGCGCGTATCCGGCTCGCCCACGAAGCGCACGATGCCGGCGGACAGGTCCGCCAGGCCGCCGAAGTAATCGAACAGCACGCTGTCGGGCGTCAGCGACATGGCATTGATGGTGAAGTCGCGCCGCGCCGCGTCCTCCTTCCAATCGACGGTCCATTCCACCACGGCGTGGCGGCCATCCGTCACCACGTCCCGGCGCAGCGCCGTCACCTCCACCGGCCGGTGGTCCTTCACCGCCGTCACCGTGCCGTGGGCGAGGCCTGTCTCGAACACCTTCAGCCCGGCCAGGCGCAGGCGCTCGATGATGTCCTCGGGTGGAAACGGCGCGGCGACATCGACATCGGCGGAGGGTCGATCCGCCAGCGCATCCCGCACGCATCCGCCCACCGCCCGCGCGCCCGGCAGTGCAGCGAGCACCGCCGCGACAGCCGGCTGGTCGAGGAAGGCGGGGCGACGGATCGGCACCCCCGAAGCTCCGGTCATCGTGGCCGTTCCCCGTGGCCGGGCGCGATGTGGTCGCCCTCGATATGGGCAGGAACATAGGTGGTGCCGGCCGGCAGGCTGCGCGACACGCCAAACCAGAACGCGCCGCCCAGCATCAGCACGACGCCGATGCCCGCCAGGATGAGCAGGATCGCGCTGGGTTCCGTCTGCGGATTCATCCGTCGCCACAGCCCATAGGCAGCGAAGGGCAGCAGGAACAGCAGGAACTCGGCCAGATAGGGCATGCGACTCCGTGGCGTGCATCGGGGCAGCCTTCCCCGCGCCCATAGACTAACGCGATCGGGACGCGGATGTGCCCTGGTGCTCAGCGTGCCCCGTAAAGGCCCGCCACCTCGGGCGCGAAGCCGGTCAGCGCGCGTGGACGGTGCCGGCGCGGGTGACGCGGCATCAGCCCCGCCACGGCCTCGGCCAGGCGCACCGCCGCCTGGGTGCCGTCCACCAGCGGCACGGGCACGCGCGGCTGCAGCAGCGGCGCGATGCCCGCGAGCGGCCCGCCGGCCAGGATGATCGCCTCCGCCCCATCCTGTTCCACGCTCTCCGCGCATAGGCCCGCGAGCAGGTCGAGCCGTTCTTCCGCCACCGTGCCGGGATCGCCGCTGAAGGCCGGACCCATGCGGAAGCCGGCGCAGCGCGCTGCCAGGCCGTGATGCGCCAGGCATTCTTCGAACATCGGCCGCAGCGCGGCGGTGAAGGACACCACGCCGAAGCGCCGGCCGAGCATCGCCGCCGCATGGAAGGCGGCCTCGCTGATGCCCAGCACGGGCACTTCCAGCAATTCCTTCGCCGCATCCAGCCCCGGATCGCCGAAGCAGGCGATCACCGCCGCGTCATAACCGCCGCGATGGGCCGCGAGAGCCGCGAGCGTCGCCGGCCCGGCGGCCAGCCAATCCGCGCGCGTGACGATCAGCGGCAGGCCGAAAGGGGCGCTGACGGCGACGATCTCCGTCCCCGGCGAGGCCACGGCGCGGGCCGCCGCACCGATACGGTCGGTCACCGACGGCGTGGTGTTCGAGTTGATGACGAGGATCCGCATCGCTGTTCCGCCTTGCTGCACCGCACACCTACCCCGTTGACCCGGGGCCCCCAAGAATTGTGTCATGACTTTGCTTAGTTCGGGGCAACGTCCAGGAAACGGCGCCGGTCAACGGTGACAGGCCCGCTCCACCGGAAGGTGGGGCGGGCCTTGTGCTTGAAGGGGGATAGGATGAAGCCAGCCGCACTCGTCACCGGCGCACGGCGCGGGATCGGGCGGGCCTGCTGCGTCGCCCTGGCGCAAAAGGGCTTCGACATCGTCGGCGCCGATATCTCCGCCGAGGGCGCGGAGGACACGCGCGCCGCGGTCGAGGCCGAGGGCGGCCGCTTCACCTTCATTCCCGCCGATATCGGCGACGTCGCGGCGCATGCCGCGCTGCTCGATGCCGCCTGGGGCGCCTATGGCGGGCTGGAATGCCTCGCCAATGTCGCGGGCGTGCAGGTGCAGACGCGGCAGGACATGCTGGAGACGACACCGGAATCCTGGGACCGGCTGCTGGACGTGAACACGCGCGGCACCTTCTTCCTCAGCCAGGCGCTGGCGAAGCGGATGATCGCCGATGGCGCGCCGGTGCGCGGGCATCGCTCTCTGGTGTTCATCTCCTCGATCAATTCCGTCATGGCCTCGCTGAACCGCGCGGAATACTGCGTGTCCAAGGCGGGGGTGACGATGCTGGCGAAGCTCTTCGCCTTCCGCCTCGCGCCGCATGGCATCAACACCTACGACATCCAGCCCGGCATGATCCGCACCGACATGACGCGCGGCGTGTGGGACAAGTATGCCGCGCAGATCGAGGACGGCATGTCCCTGATCCGCCGCTGGGGGGAGGCCGAGGATATCGGCGGCGCCGTGGCCACGCTGGCCGCCGGCGCCATGCCGTTCTCGACCGGGCATTCCTTCCCGGTCGATGGTGGAATGCTGGTGCCGAGATTTTGAGGTCACGCGGCGCGTGGCACGCGCCGCAGGGCGATGATGTAGAGCTCCGCGAAGACCGCCACGGCCACCGCCTGCACCGCCAGCAGCGCGATGCCCCAGCCATTCGGCGCGACGAAGCCGAGCAGCGGCAGTGCCGCGCATTCCACCGCCCAGATCAGGTTGCCCGCGACCAGCAGCCACAGCATCGGCCGCGGCACCGCGCTGCGCGCGGCCAGCCAGGCGAGCACCGCCGCATAGGCCAGCAGGAACAGCCCGGCACCCCGCAGCAGCCCGGGCGGCAGCGCGGTCAGCGCGCCGATCGCTGCCGGTGCGGCGGCGAAGGCAAGGCCCATCAGGCCGCTCGCGGCGGCGTCGGCGGCCAGGGCGAAACGCAGGAAGGGGGTCTGGGGAAGCATCGACATCGGTCTGTTTCCTTCATGTCCGATGCCCCGACAGATCGCCGATGCCGCGCGACGATGCGATTACCTCGGAGGTCATCGGAACCGCGCGACGTGCCGGGATAGGATGCAGCCCATGACGACGATCGGACCGCTGCTGAAGGAATGGCGCCAGCGCCGGCACCTCAGCCAATTGGATCTCGCACTCGATGCCGAGATCTCCCAGCGCCACCTGTCCTTCGTGGAATCGGGCCGCGCGCGACCGAGCCGGGAGATGGTACTGCGCCTCGCCGAACGGCTGAGCGTGCCGCTGCGTGCGCGCAACGCGCTGCTGGTGGCCGCCGGCCACGCGCCGGAATACGCCGAACGCGGCATCGACGACCCCGCCCTCGTCCCGGCGATGGAGGCGGTGCAGATGATCCTGTCGGGGCATGAGCCGTGGCCGGCGCTCGCCGTCGACCGGCACTGGAACCTGCTGGCGGCGAACCGCATCGCGATGCGGCTGATGGAAGGCGTCGATCCGTCGCTGCTTGGGTCGCCGGTGAACGTGCTGCGCGCCAGCCTGCATCCGGCTGGCCTCGCGCCGCGTATCGCCAATCTGCGCGCCTGGAAGACGCATGTGATGGATCGGCTGAAGCGGGATGCGGATGCCTCGGCCGATCCGGGGCTCGACGCGTTGTTGGCGGAAATCGCGCGCTATCCGGGCGGGTCGGACGCAACCCCGAGTTCCGCCGAACGGGAGCTCGGCCTGATCGCCACGCCGCTGCGACTGCGCGTGCCGGGCGGGGAGCTCGCCTTCATCAGCACGACGACGGTGTTCGGCACGGCGACGGATGTGACGCTCGCCGAGATCACATTGGAGACCTTCTTCCCCGCCGATGGGGAGACCGCGGCAGCGTTGCGCGCCATGGCGGCGGCGTGATCAGTCCAGCCCCTCATCGGGGATGTTCAGCAGCGCGCCGCAGGCCTTGCAGTGCACCGCATCGGGTTCGTGCCGCTGCAGCCCACAGGATGTGCAGGTGAAGCGCACCTTGGCCGGGCGGAACAGTGCCTGCGCCAGGCGCAGGAACAGCGTGACGCCCGCCAGCATGATGACGACGGACAGCAAGCGTCCGGTCGTTCCCGGCAGGGTGATGTCGCCGAAGCCCGTGGTCGTCAACGCCGTGACGGTGAAGTACAGCGCGTCCGCATAATGCGCGATATGCGGGTTGTGGCCATGCTGGGTCTCATAGACCAGCGCGGTCATGATGAAGATGAAGACGCCGAGATGCGTCGCCGCCAGCACCGCTTCCTCGTTGCGGCGGAAGAAGGCGGAATCCCCGCGCAGCGTATCCAGCATCCGATAGGAATGCAGCAGCCGCAGCGTGCGCATCACCCGTAGGAAGCCCAGACCCTCCCCAGTCAACGGCGCGAGGAAGGAAGCGATGGCGATGACATCGGCCAGCGAGGCGAGGCGCAGCGCCTCCCGCCACGGTCGTCGGCTGCTCGCCACCCGTGCGGCGAATTCCACCGCCAGCACGATGCCGACCAGCACGTCGATGACGATAATCGCCGCATTGCGCTCGACGAAGGATGTGACGATGACGAAGGCGATGGTCGCGAGGTCGAGCGCCAGCACCGCATAACGGAAGCGGCGGCATTCAGGCGCGCGGCCATTGTAGAAATGGTGCAGCCGCGCCCGCAGCCGGGTGACCTGCGAGGGCATTCAGTCCTTCAGCCCTGACAGCTCTGCCACGAGTGCGCCAAGCGAGGCGCAGTCGTCGTCGCCGCGTCCGGAATTCACCAGCGCCTCCATCATCTGCGCGGCGAGCGCGGTCGATGGCGCGAAGACGCCGTTGTCGCGCACCGCGCCGAGCGCGAGGCGGATGTCCTTGCGCATCAATTCCGCCCGGAAACCCGGCTTGAAGCTGCGGTCGAGCATACGCTTCGCGTGGTTTTCCATCACGAAGGACCGCGCCGAGCCACCAAGCAGCGCCTGACGCATCAGCATCGGGTCGAGCCCGGCCTTGCGGCCCATGGTCAGTGCTTCGGCCACCGCCTGCATCGCCGCGACGATGATGAGCTGGTTGCCCGATTTGCAGATCTGCCCCGACCCGGCCGGGCCGAGCAGCGTGATGGTCTTGCCGACCGCGTCGAAGATCTGGCGCGCGGCCGAGAAGGCGGCATCCGACCCACCCACCATGCAGGTCAGCGTGCCGTCGATCGCCCCCTGTGGGCCGCCCGAGACCGGGCTGTCCAGCAGCAGGATGCCGCGTTCGGCCATGCGCCGCGCGAAATCCGCGGAGGCCGAGGCAGCGATGGTCGAGAAGTCGATCACCACCGTGCCCGGCGCTACGCCATGCACCACGCCGTCATCGCCGAACAGCACCGCCTCGACATCCGGCGTGTCAGGCACGCAGAGGCAGACGCAGGCCGCGCCATCGGCGGCGTCCTGGGCGGTTGGCGCCCATTCCGCGCCCGCGGCGACCAGGGCTTCCGCCTTCGCCTTGCTGCGGCTGCTGACGGTCAGCGCGAAGCCGGCCTTCATGATGTTCGCCGCCATGGCGGCACCCATGACGCCCATGCCGATGAAGGCGATCCGGGCAGGTGGGGTGATGGGGGTCATGGGCATGGGTCCTTCCCGGGGCATGGTTCACGAAACCATGGCGCGGCCACGGCGTTGCGCCAAGGCTGGGCTTCGGCCCGCCACCATCGTGAGAAGGAATGCACCATGCGTCACATCGGCACCCGGCTCGGCGCACTGCTCGGCCTCGGCCTGCTGGCGGCCACGCCGGCGCTCGCACAGTCCCAGCAGCCGCCGCAGATGACCGGCAATGTCCGCGCCGGCACGCTGCGCTGCGATGTCGCCGCCGGCACCAGCTTCATCTTCGGTTCGACGCGCGACGTGCATTGCATCTTCACGCCGTCGCGCGGTGCGGCCGAACGCTACGCCGGCGAGATCAGCCGCTACGGCGTCGATATCGGCTTCACCGGCGCGGCCGTGATGCTGTGGGGCGTGCTGGCGAGCACCGGGGATCTCCAACCCGGCGCGCTGGCCGGCACCTATGCCGGCGTGTCCGCCGCCGCGACGGCGGGCGTCGGTGGCGCCGCGAATGTCCTGGTGGGCGGCAGCAACCGCGGCATCACGCTGCAGCCGGTCAGCGTGGAAGGGAATACCGGGTTGAACATCGCGCTTGGCGTCGGTGAGTTGAAACTGACGGCGGCGCGGTGAGGATTCCGGAGGGGCCTTGCCCCTCCGGACCACCCGACCAAAGGGCAGTGCCCTTTGGAATGCCGATTCCTGGTGCCTCTCTGGTACCAGGTTGAGGTTTCCAAAGGCCTTAGGCCTTTGGTGGGGAGAGCCCGAGAGGGGCAAAGCCCCTCTCGGTTCCGTCGTTCGGCTTTTATCGCGTCGGCGTCGGCGGATTGGTCGAATAATCGTAGAAGCCGCGCCCCGACTTCCGCCCGAGCCAGCCGGCCTCGACATATTTCGCAAGCAGCGGGGAGGGCCGGTACTTCGGGTCGCCCAGCCCCTCATGCAGCACCTTCATGACGCTGAGCAGCGTGTCGAGCCCGACAAAATCCGCGAGCTGCAGCGGCCCCATCGGGTGGTTGGCGCCGAGCTTCATGCCCTCGTCGATCGCACGGACATCGCCCACGCCTTCCATCAGGGCCTGGATGGCCTCGTTCAGCATCGGGCAGAGCACGCGGTTCACCACGAAGCCCGGCCAGTCCTGCGCCAGCACCGGCGTCTTGCCGAGCTTCACCGCCAGCGCCTCGACCGCCGCATAGGTCGCGTCCTCGGTGGCGAGGCCGCGGATGATCTCCACCAGTTGCATCATCGGCACGGGGTTGAAGAAATGCATGCCGATGAAGCGGCCCGGACGGTCGGTCGCCGCGGCAAGCCGCGTGATGGGGATGGAGGAGGTGTTGGAGGCGAGGATCGCGCTGGCCTTCAGCTTCGGCGTCAGCGCCGCGTAGATCTTGCGCTTGAGGTCCTCGTTCTCGGTCGCGGCCTCGATGACGATGTCGCAATCGGCGAAGGCGTCATTCGTGGTGGCGGTGGTGATGCGCCCGAGCGCGGCGGCCTTGTCCTCCGCGGTGATGATCGCCTTCTTCACCTGGCGGTCCATGTTGCCGGACATGGTGGCGAGCGCCTTGTCGAGGGCCGCCTGCTGCACGTCCATCAGCACGACGGGCAGGCCCGCCAGCGCCGAGACATGGGCGATGCCGTTGCCCATCAGGCCGGCACCGATGACACCAACCTTCGCGATTTCAGCCATCACGGCCTCCTGATGCTCGCCGGAGAAAAGAAAACGGGGGGAAGCGACCTTCCCCCCGTGTCCCGCAACCTTCCTTGCCCTGTCGCAAAAGGCCGCAGCGTTCAGATCACTTGGACAGTTCGGCTTCCAGTTCCGGCACCGCCTTGAACAGGTCCGCCACCAGGCCGTAGTCGGCGACCTGGAAGATCGGCGCCTCCTCATCCTTGTTGATGGCGACGATGACCTTGCTGTCCTTCATCCCCGCCAGGTGCTGGATGGCGCCCGAGATGCCGACGGCGATGTACAGTTCGGGTGCTACGATCTTGCCGGTCTGGCCGACCTGCATGTCGTTCGGCGCGTAGCCCGCATCGACCGCGGCGCGCGACGCGCCGACGGCGGCACCCAGGATGTCCGCCACCTTCTCGATGATGTGGAAGTTCTCGGCCGAGGCCATCGCACGGCCGCCGGAGATCACGATCCGCGCGGCGGTCAGTTCCGGCCGCTCGGACTTCACGATCTCAGCACCGAGGAAGGTGGACAGGCCGGGGTCGGCGGCGGCCGGCGCGGCCTCGATGGCGGCGGAACCGCCCTCGGCCGGGGCCGGGTCGAAGGACGCCGCGCGCACCGTGATCACCTTCTTCGCATCGGCGGACTTCACCGTCGCCATCGCATTGCCCGCATAGATGGGCCGCACGAAGGTGTCGGCATCGACCACGCCGGCGATGTCGGACAGGATCTGCACGTCGAGCAGGGCGGCGACGCGCGGCATCACGTTCTTGCCCGCAGCCGAAGCCGGCGCGAGCAGATGCGAATAGCCCGGCGCCATCGCCACCAGCAGGGCGGCGAGCGGTTCGGCCAGCACCGGGGCCTCGGCGCCGGTCAGCACCTTGGCCACGCCGGCGATCTTCGCGGCGGCGGGCGCCGCGGCGGCGGCACCTTCGCCGACCAGCAGCACATGGACTTCGCCGAGCGGCGCGGCGGCCGCGACGGTGCTGCGCGTGGGCTGGGTGATGCCGCCATCCTTGTGGTCGGCGAGAACGAGCACGGCCATGGTCAGATCACCTTCGCTTCGGTGCGCAGCTTCTCGACGAGTTCGGCGACCGAGGCCACCTTCTTGCCCGCCACGCGCTTGGGCGGTTCCTCGACCTTCAGCACCGTCAACCGCGGCGTGACATCGACGCCGAGATCGGCCGGCTTCACCGTCTCGATCGGCTTCTTGCGCGCCTTCATGATGTTGGGCAGCGAGGCGTAGCGCGGCTCGTTCAGCCGCAGGTCGGTCGTCACGATCGCCGGCAGCTTGAGCGACACGGTCTCGAGGCCGCCATCGACCTCGCGCGTGACCTTCAGGGTCTCGCCGTCCTTCTCGATCTTGGAGGCGAAGGTGCCCTGCGCCCAGCCGAGAAGTGCCGCCAGCATCTGGCCGGTGGCGTTCATGTCGTCGTCGATCGCCTGCTTGCCGAGGATGACGAGCTGCGGGCCTTCCTTGTCGGCGATCGCCTTGAGGATCTTCGCGACAGCGAGCGGTTCCAGCACGCCGTCATGCTCGACCAGGATGCCGCGATCGGCGCCCATGGCGAGCGCGGTGCGGATCTGTTCCTGCGCGGCGGAAGGGCCGGCGGAGATCGCGACGATCTCGGTCGCCACGCCCTTTTCCTTCAGGCGCACGGCTTCTTCGACCGCGATCTCGTCGAACGGGTTCATGGACATCTTGACGTTCGCCGTCTCGACGCCCGTGCCGTCCGCCTTCACGCGGACCTTCACGTTGTAATCGACCACCCGCTTGACGGGGACGAGGACCTTCATCGTTCGACCGTGTGCCTTCTTGGATTGAGCGCGCATCGCGGCCGCGCGCAGGGGCCGGAAAATACGGGGCAGGCCCGCTCAGGGCAAGTTTCCCACCTTTGGGAAGTCCGGCACCGGCCCGCTCCCCCACCCGGCCACCCATCCAGGATACTGTCGTTGGGTGGCCGGGTGGGGGAGCGGGCCGGTGCCGATCTTCAGAATGCGCCGCCCGGCGCATTCTCGAACGACCTCCTATCGCTTCATCAGCAGCAACAGGATGGCGAACAGCACCAGGGTCAGGAACTGCAGGCCGATACGCCAGCGCATCAGGCGGTTGGAGCGCCGGGAATCGCCCTGCCCGCCGGCCATCCCCAGCACGCCGGCCAGCAACACCCCGAGCGTGGCCAGCATCGACAGCCCGACCAGGATCGTCAGGAAGGTGATCATGGCCCCCTACTAAACCCGATTCATGTCTTCGCAACAGCCCTGCCGCCATGCACCAGCGTCGCGCCCACCAGGGCCGTCACGGCGCAGAGCCCGAAGCCGAGCCCGTAGCCGCCCGACGCCTGCACCAGCGCCGAGAAGGCCGGGGGCCCCACCAGCATGCAGGCGCCGAAGACGAAGCCGGCCGCGGCCGTGGTCGCGCCGACCTGACCGTGCGGGGCAAGGCGCGCCGTCTCCGCCAGGAAGACGCCGTTCCAGCCGATCGCCGTCGCCCCCATGGCCATGCCCGCCAGGGTGACCAGCAATCCCGGCCAGCCCGGCCCGGCCAGCAGCAGCGCCAGCCCGGCCGCCGCGGTCGCAAGCCCAAGGCCGGTCAGCACCGGCCTCGCCCCGGCCCGGTCCGCCAGCAGCCCCCAACCCACCCGCCCGACCACCCCGGCGGCCTGGGCCAAGGCGAGCCGGAAGCCGGCCTCGGTCAGCGGGACGCCCAGCGCCTCGACCTGGAAGACCACGAAGAATGAGGAAAAGCAGAACTGGGATATGCCGTAGAGCGCCGACATCACCGTCAGCCGCCGCAGCACCGGCACCTGCCGCAGGATTGCGAGGCTCCCAAGCGCCGCGCCCCAGGCGGCGCGAAGGTTGCCCAGCCGCGCGGTGCGGTCGCGCTCGGCGTCGAGCGGCCCGCGCAAGGGCTGCAGCACCAGCGCCGCGATCAGCAGGAAGCCCGCCACCGCCAGGATCCCGGCCCGCCAGCCGTAGGCCAGGGCAATCACCGGCGTCACCGCGGCGATCAGCATGGACCCCGCCGGCACCCCGCATTGCTTCAGGCTGAAAATCAGCGACCGGCGATTGGCCGGCGCCTTCTGCGCCAACAGATGGCTGCCCGCCGGCGTGACCGGCCCATGCCCCAGCCCGCAGGCGAAGGCCGAAAGCGCCAGCGCCACCGGATGCGTCAGCACCGAAACGGACAGTGCGAGGCCACAGAAGGCCAGCCCCGCCTGAAGCACCCGGATGCCGCCGTAACGGCGGATGAAGGCCCCTGCGAGCGGCCCCGACACCAGGGCCCCGCCATAGACCAGCGCGGTATGGACGCCTGCCATTGCCGCAGGAATGCCCGCTTCGGCGGCTATCGCCGGGGCCAGCACGGGGACGGCCAGGAACACGCCCATCCCCGCGAGATGCACGCCAAGCAGGGCCAGCATCACGGTCCAGACGGAAGGGGAATGGTTCATGTTGCGGTGCAATGCTGGACCGGGGGCGACGGCGCCGCAACCCGGCGCGGAGGGATTCCAGCGCCCGGCTGCCCCGCTTCGTATCCTTGAATGGCTGGCGGGGGCGCGGGCCGGTGCGGGGCGGGCGACGGCGCCGAACCAGCCGCCACCGTCGCCATGCATTGCCACCTGTCACAATCCCGCCATGGCGGACCGACTTGACCGCGGGCGCCGGTATGGGGTCCCTGCCGGCATGAATAGCCTCCGGCGAAACCTCCTCGCGATCCTCTGGCTCCTGCTGCTGCTGCCCGTGGGGCCGCTCGCGGCGCAGACCGTGCCGGTCGAGGAACCCGAGCCCCTTCCTGCGGTCGAGGCGCCGGCGCCGCCGCGGACGCCGCGCGCCCCCCAGCGTCAGCCGACGCCGCCCCGCAACGCCGCCACCACGCCCGCCGCGCCGGCCCAG